>NZ_JBMPPK010000002.1:0-466945 GCF_049339405.1 Undibacterium sp. Tian12W | reverse complement strand
AAACTTTGATACTCTTTCATCTTGAAACTCCTTCTTTTGGTAGAGATAGAAGTTTCAAACCGACCGCCGTATAGGTCAAACCTTGAGGAGTCCCCCGGCAGAGCCGGGGGATTACCTTATTTATTTAGCTCAGTGACGAACGTGGTTGATTTTGCTATAGATTACATGGCCGCAATCCTTAAATTACCACGATTTCATGTTGGCTTACGGTCATTAGTTTACTGGGAGATGCGGCTTTGGTTGCCATATTCCATTGAATTTGTGACGCCAACCAAACAAATTCTTGTAAATCGCCATTACAAGCCAGTTGGAATGGATACAAGAGAGCATATCGTTTATGAGAAATTCGAGTCTTTTCATACGAATTTAAGCTCTGATCAGATTAAGACCTTTAGTGACGACGACTATGGTCAAGGTTATCTTTATGGGCCCAGCCCATGGAGTTCTCGCAAGCATGCGGAATTATATCTAAATCACTTGAAGACATTGAGACTAGTACTGCATTGAGTACAATGCACGTTACAGCCTTTTCCAAGGCTGTAACCTGAATGCGAGCGATAATTGTTTTACATGTCCTGAGAGTGATGTTCAAGCTTAACATTCTCAGGGCACCTAAAAATTGCTAAAGAACTTTATTATTTGTGAATATCGTAAAATTCAGCCTGTAATCGGCAGGCTACTTCCGACATGTCTTTTTTAGGACGAGTGTCGCAACTGAGTTTTCGACCAACTTTATTTGCTCTAGTCAAAAAACAAAGCCCGGCCCTATTCTACCGTGACGCTCTTGGCCAAATTCCTTGGCTTATCAACATCAGTACCCCGCGCCAATGCCGTGTGATACGCCAGCAGTTGCAGTGGTACCACGTGCAGTATTGGTGACAGTTGGCCGTAGTGTTCTGGCAGGCGGATGACGTGTACGCCTTCGCTGGAGGTGATGCGGGAGTCGGCGTCGGCGAAGACGTAGAGTTCGCCACCGCGGGCGCGGACTTCCTGCATGTTGGATTTGAGTTTTTCTATCAGGGTGTCGTTGGGGGCGACTGTCACTACCGGCATTTCCTTGGTGACCAGGGCCAGGGGGCCGTGTTTGAGTTCACCTGCGGGGTAGGCTTCGGCGTGGATGTAGGAAATCTCTTTGAGTTTTAATGCGCCTTCGAGGGCGATGGGGTAATGCAGGCCACGGCCGAGAAAGAGTGCGTTTTCTTTGCGGGCAAATTCTTCTGCCCAGGAGATGATTTGTGGTTCCAGTGCCAGCACGGCGCTGATGGCGACGGGCAGGTGGCGCAGGGCGCGTATGTGTTCTGCTTCGTCAGTTCCGCTGAGGCGGCCTTTGCTTTGTGCGAGTGACAGTGCCAGCAGGAAGAGTGCTGCCAGTTGTGTGGTGAAAGCCTTGGTGGATGCAACACCTACTTCTACACCGGCATGGGTGATGTATGACAAGGCGCATTCACGCACCATGGCGCTGGTGGCGACGTTGCAGACGGTGAGGGTGTGCAGCATGCCCAGGCTGCGTGCATGTTTCAGCGCGGCCAGGGTGTCTGCGGTCTCACCACTTTGCGATATCGTGACGACGAGTGAATTGGGATTGGGCACACTTTCGCGGTAGCGGTATTCGCTGGCGATTTCTACATTGACGGGGATTTTTGCTATTGCTTCTATCCAGTATTTGGCGGTCAGGCCGGCGTAATAGCTGGTGCCGCAGGCGAGTATCAGGACTGAGTCTATTTGCTTGAAGACTTTGTAGGCACCGTCACCAAACAGTTCGGGCATGATGCTGATGACGCCTTCGAGCGTGTCGGCAATCGCACGTGGTTGCTCGAAGATTTCTTTTTGCATGTAGTGGCGGTATGGGCCCAGCTCTGCTGCGCCGCTGTGGGCGTGCACGGTTTTTACTTCGCGCTGGACGGACTTGCCTTCGCTATCGACTATCCATACTTTTTGCAGTTGCAGATCGACGACATCGCCCTCTTCGAGATAGATGATCTGGTCGGTGGTGCCTGCGAGCGCCATGGCGTCGGATGCGAGGAAGTTTTCACCTTGGCCGACGCCGACGATCAATGGGGAACCCTGACGCGCGCCAACCACGCGGTGTGGTTCGTCGCGGCAGAAGACGGCAATCGCAAATGCACCTGTCAGGCGTTTGATGGCGATTTGCACGGTCTCGAACAAATCACCGCTGTAGAGGTGGTCTATGAGATGGGCGATGACTTCGGTGTCGGTCTGGCTTTCAAACACATAACCAGCCTGTGTCAGTTCTGCGCGCAGTTCTTCATGGTTTTCTATGATGCCGTTGTGCACGAGGGCGATGCGGTCACGCGAGAAATGCGGGTGGGCATTGGATGATGAAGGTGCACCATGCGTGGCCCAGCGGGTGTGGGCAATGCCGGTAAAGCCAGCGAGGCCGGACTGGTCTATCTGCGCCTGCAGGTCTGCCACGCGGGATGTACTGCGTGAGCGTTGCAGGTGACCATCGACATGCAGGGCAACGCCGCATGAGTCATAGCCACGGTATTCAAGCCGCTTCAAGCCTTCCAGCAAGACGGGGGTGATATTGCGTTGAGCAACTGCGCCTACGATACCGCACATAATGACCTCTGATAAAGAATGAATATGTGTTCATGCTAAAGCAGTTAGCTTGACATTTTCTTTCAAAATTTATCTATTATTGAAATTTATAGAACATCAATTTTCAATTTGAACTATTATTTCAATACATAAGAAATTTTGGAATTATCAATCATATGCTGACTATCAATGAGCTGGACGAACTGGATAAACGCATTTTGCAGCAATTGCAAAAAGATGCCTCGCTGACCAATCATGAGCTGGCCTTGCGGGTGCATGCATCTGCGCCGACCTGCCTGCGCCGCGTCAAGCGGCTGACGGATGAAGGCATCATCAGCCGTCAAGTGGCGCTGCTGGATGCCAGCAAACTGGGAGCCGGCCTGACTGCCATCGTCGAAATCACACTCGATCATCAGGCGACTGAGAAGCTGGTGCAATTTGAGCAATTGGTGGCGCAGGAAGGGGCGGTGCAGCAATGTTACCGCGTGTCGCAGGGGCCGGATTTTGTGCTGGTGATACAGGTGGCAGACATGGCGGCTTATCATGCGCTGGCGCACAAGCTGTTTGCGACGCATGCGAATGTGCGTAATGTGCGTAGTTTTTTTTCTATCTTGCGCAGCAAGTTTGAGACTGCTATCGCGCTATAGTTTTTGGGTAAGCCCGTTCAGCGTGGACGTATGCTTTCTTTCAAGACATTCGCCGGGTAATACCGCTGAAATCCTTTCCAGACCATGCCGGACTTGGCGACTTGCTCCAGTAGGTCCTTGAGTGCTGCGGTGTCTTCTGCACCCAGAGATTTTTTGGATATATAGGCTCCGCTGTCCCCCCATGGCAATTCGGGGATAGGCTCGAAACGCAGCTTGTCGAGCATGTCTTGTACGCGTCCATCGTCCATGATGGCACCTGCAAGTATGGAGGGGGCCATGATAGTGATGTCAGCAATACCGGCCTTGAGCAAGCGCGCTACTGAAAGCGGGTCGGTATCAAAATACAAGCGCTTTTGCCTGCTCAGCTCTTTGATCAGGTCCTGGTAGGCAGGACCATAATCAAAGCCACGCACCAGGGCAACTTTGAGGTCTTTTTTATCCAGCAGGTCTTGCACTGAACTGATGACGGGGCGATTGCTTTCCAGGGATATCAGGGTGGCGCGGTTATAGATCATGGGGATGAAGATGCCATGTTCATCGCGCTTGGGAGTGCGGCTGGCGGGGATAAGCAAGTCTGCCCTGCCGGTTTCAAACATCAGTTCCATCCTGGCCCTGGGCACGGCTGCGAGGGCAAATTTACATGCCTCTTTTTCCATGAGACTGCGCAACAGGTCTGGGTATATGCCATCAATTTGCTCGCCGTTGATGATGACGCTGCGACCGGTCGAGGCGACCGGCACATTGATGATGCGTGAACAGGCTGCAAAAATCTGCGGGGCACATGCCAGCAGGGCAGCAAACAATATTATGCGTAATACGGCAATCTGCATCTGAGAACCCATCACTATTCTTCTTGATTATAGCCATTTTGAACATTCAACACCTGCGCCGCCAGACTAGCCTAGCGTGGGCGATTACCTTCTTTTAACACGTCTGGTTTGTAATAGCGTGAAAAAGCTTTCCACACCATGCCTGCACGGGTGGCGCGGTCCATCATCTCTTGTAGGGCGTTACGGTCATCCTGGCTCAGGCTTTTTCTGGACAGGTAGATGCCGCTGTCGCTCCAGTTCAGTTCTGGCAGGGCTTCAAACCTGAGCTTGTCAGCCATGTCCTCTACCCTGGCATCGCCCTGCACTGCACCGGCAAAAATATACGGTGCCATAATGGAGATATCGGCGACCCCGGCCTTGAGGACGCGGGCAGCAGAGACAGTGTCAGCCTCGACAATCAACCTGCCCTGTTTTTGTAATTCTGTGAGGATGGCCTGATAGGCTTCGCCATAATCATAGCCACGCACGATCACTACCTTCAGGTTTTTTTGCTCCAGCAGTTCTTGCTGGCTGTGGATGGCGGGCCGCGCAGACTGCAAGGAAATCAACGTGGCGCGTGTGTAAATGAGGGGAATAAAAATACCATGCTCATCGCGTCTGGCGGTGCGGATGGCGGGGAACAGGACGTCTGCCTGGCCGTTCTCAAACATCAGTTCAAGGCGGGCACGGGGTACGGCTAAAAAATGAAACTGGCAAGTCTCTCTGGACGAGATGCTACGAAAAATATCAGGATAAATGCCGCTGACGCTATCGCCGTTGACAATCACACTAAAACCCAGTGGAGCCACGGGTGCATTGATGACGCGTGAACAAGCCGCCTGAGCCTGCCAGGAAAAATGGCTCAGGAATAACATCAGGACAACACGCATGGCGTGGCACTTTGTCAGCATATTCATCAAGATTCACCTTGAACATGAACCTGTACACGATAGATCATTATGATGCTTGACGGCAAGCAAGATTGCAGTCAAGAAAGTCACTCTTTGTCACATAAAGCTTCGAGCTTGCTTTCTGACAGGATTTCTATCTTGCCATAAGCAAGCCTGATCAAACCATGCTGTCTGAAAAAACTTAATTCTTTCGACAGAGTCTGGCGTGTCATGCCCAGCATCATGGCCAGTGCTTCTTGTGTTACTGGCACGATGGCATGTCCATCCTCCTGACGGCTGGCGACTTCTGCCAGCAACAGCAGACGGCGTGCCACTCTGGCGCGTACTGAGCGCAGGCTGGCATCTTCAACTATGCCATACAGCAAGCGTATGCGTCTTGCCAGCATGCGGGCAATTGCGGCAGCAAAGGAATTGCGCTGCATGAGGCTGCGGAAAACTTGTGGATCAAGCACCAGCAACTCGACCTCGGTCAGTGCGGTGGCATCATGGGTACGCGGCTGGTCATCAATCAGAGAGATTTCACCGAACCAGGTGGCTGCTTCCAGAAAAATAAGAATGGCTTCACGCCCTTCTGCGCTAAGAGTAGACATCTTGACGCTGCCACTGAGCAGAGCATAAAAACCATGGGGTTCATCGCCTTGTCGAAACAACATTTCACCGGGCCGCAAGCGCAAATGTTCACATGCGGCTAACATGGTCTTGCGGTCTGCTAACGGCAAGCTGGCGAACCAGGAGTCGGCCAGCAGGATAGCCATTGAATTTGCTTGTGACACCATAAAGGATGCTCGCGTGATCAGATATGGTCAATTGTAAAAGATTTGACAGTTTAAGGTGAAACACGCGTAGTAAGGTACAGGAATGCAAAACTTCAGGGAGTAGCTAAATGCAACATCGTGCGCAATTTGTCCGCATGGAGGACAGTACCCAGCAAGACTGGCAATTGATCGGCGGTGAGTTCAAGGAGTTTGCCAAGGCTTTGCCAGACCGCGTCATGAAACACTTGCGCCTGCTTGAAGGGGATTATGGCGGCTTCCCGATAGATCGCTTCACCCATTCGCTGCAAACCGCCACACGTGCGCTGCGCGATGGCCGTGATGATGAATATGTGTGCTGCGCCTTGTTGCATGACATAGGTGACACACTGGGCTCATTCAATCACCCGGATATTGCGGCTGCCATTTTGAAGCCTTTTGTCAGTGAGGAGAACCTGTGGATGGTGCAACATCATGGCATATTCCAGGGCAATTATTTTTTCCACCACATAGGCATGGACAGGGATATGCGCGAGCAATTCCGGGCACACCCGCATTTTGAACGCACGGCAGAATTTTGCGCGCTGTACGACAACCCGTCTTTTGATGCGCATGCAGAAACTTTCCCGCTGGTGGAATTTGAACCCATGCTGACCAAGCTGTTCAGCCAGCCGCGCAATACCATCTATAAAGCTGCTGTCAGCGCCAACAACGACAAGTAATCACAAACCCGAGTCACAAAAAAACAACACCGGAGACATTATGCATATCCCCTCAGTCAAAGATCAAGTCAGCGCAGAAGAATGGCAAGTACGCGTCGACCTGGCCGCCTGTTACCGCCTTGTCGCATTGTATGGCTGGAGCGACTTGGTATTTACCCATATCAGTGCACGCATACCTGGGCCTGAGCATCATTTCCTCATCAACCCCTATGGTTTGATGTTTGATGAAATCACGGCGTCCTCTCTGGTCAAGGTCGATCAGCAGTGCAACAAGGTGATTGATTCACCGTTTCCGGTGAATCCGGCTGGCTTTGTCATTCATAGTGCAGTACATGCCGCAAGGGAAGATGTGCAATGTGTTTTGCATACGCATACACGTGCCGGTGTTGCTGTCAGCGCACAAAAATGTGGGGTGCTGCCGCTGTCGCAGCAATCGACTTTTGTGCTGGCTTCGCTGGCTTATCATGATTATGAGGGCGTTGCATTCAGGGAAGATGAAAAGCCGCGCTTGCAAGCTGACATGGGACAGGCTAACTTCCTGATGTTGCGCAATCATGGCTTATTGACAGCAGGCAAGTCGATCGCCGATGCCTTCCTGTCGATGTATACCTTTGAAGCAACTTGCCAGATACAGCTGGCAGCGCAGGCTGGGGGTGAGTTGGTGCATGTGAACCCGCTTATCGTCAAAGGGGTGGCAGAGGCCATGCGCGTACAGACTGGTGGTTTGGGTGGCGCCTTTGTCTGGCCTTCCCTGATACGCAAACTTGACCGAACGGATGAAAGCTACAAACTATGAAGGCAAAGCACAAGGTCGTTGTCATTACTGGCAGTTCAGATGGGATAGGGGCAGAAATCGCGCGTCAACTGGCTAAAAAATATGGCCCCAGCCTGGCATTGGTGCTGGCGGCGCGCAATGAAGAAGCACTCAAGAAAGTGGCAGCAGAATGCAAGGCCTTTGGTGCTGTGTCACACGTAGTAAAAACCGATGTCGGCATGGAAGCCAATTGCCGTCACTTGATAGAAGCAGCAGTGGAACAGTTTGGCAGTATCGATGTGCTCATCAATAATGCGGGTAAATCTGCCCAGGCCCTGCTCGAAGAAGTGGATAACCTGGGCTGGTACCAGGAGCTCATGCGTATCAATTTCTGGGGCAGTGTCTGGTGCACGCATGCAGCACTGCCCCATCTCAAACGATCACGCGGCACTATCGTCGCGGTATCTTCCCTGGCTGGCCTGATCGGTGTACCGGGACGCACCGCGTACAGCGCGAGCAAGTTTGCCATGGGCGGTTTTTTTGAGAGCCTGCGTTCAGAACTGAAAGAGGCTGGCGTCAGGGTGACTGTGGCCTACCCTGGCGTAGTGGCGACCCAGATACGCTATCACGGTTATAACGCGGCTGGAGAAGCAGCGGGCAAGAGTGGCTTGAAAGAAGATGATGCGATGTCGATAGAAGAATGTGCATCGCTGATCATACGTGGCTATGAACGTGGTGACCGTGACGTCGTCATGAGCTTCAAGGGCAAGCTGGGACGCTGGCTGAAACTGATCGCACCTGGTCTGGTCGAAAAGATGGCAATGGCGGCTTTGAAGAAAGACGTCAGGCCGCATTGAAGCAACCACATCGAAACACAAAAGCCCTGAACTGTATGACAGCTCAGGGCTTTTGGTTTTTACAGCATCACGCGATACGATTAAAAGCGGTGCTGGATACCAACAGTTGCGGATGTCTGATTCGTCGCGAAACCTGCATCATCACGAGAGACGCCAGTCAGCTTGTTATTGCTGGCCTTGGCATAGCCGGTGGCGACATAGATGTCAGTGCGTTTTGACAGCGCATATCTGGCGCGCAGCACCAGCAAACCCGGGTCAGCATCTGCGCCTGGCGCGACATTCTTGATGTCTTGATAGTAGTAGATACCGGTCAAAGTCCATGCAGGTGCGATCGCATAATTGGCACCCAGCCACAGTGTGTCACTGCGCTGGTCTGCTGCACCTGTTGCCAGGGTTTTCTTGAAGTTGCGGTAACCGGCAAACAGCTTGACGTCACCCAGTTCGTAAGAGCCAGCCAGATGCAAGACCTTGGCCTGGTCGTAAGAACCATTGGCTATCGGTGCGCTATTGTTTTGCTCATAGGTGATAACGGCAGCCCATGGCCCGTCGAATGCGCTGGCAGCAACAATGTATTTGGCATTGCCTGAAGTATTGCCTGCCACTTCACCAAAGCCATAGGTCGCACCAAGTTTGTAACCTTTACCGTCATACTGATATTTAACCAGATTGGAAATGGTGGTCAGCATGCCGTCTTTGCGGTTGCCAGTGGCACCAGCAGATGTTGCCCAGGAATATTGCGGCGCATAACCCATAGGGTCAAATGGCAAAATGAAATCATAGGTAGTGCTGTAAGAGCGGCCTGCAACGATGCGGCCAAAATCACCTTGCAGGCCGACATTGGCCTGACGGCCAAAGATGTCACCATCAGAAGCACCGGTGTCGAGCAGGATACCGCCTTCGAGTTGCATGATGGCTTTCAAACCGCCGCCCAGGTCTTCACTGCCACGCAGGCCAAAACGAGAGGTATTCATGCCCCCGCTATTGAGTTTGAACTGGCTGCCTTTATTGGCATCTGCATTATTGTTGTAAGTAATGTTGGCATCAATGAGGCCATAAATGGTGACGCTGGTTTGGGCATGCGCTGCTGTTGCCATGCAGGCCAGCGTGGCTGCGCCGAGTAACTTCTTCATCGGTGATCTCCTGTAGATTTTTTGTTGTGCAGACAACATGCGTGTCATGTAGTCAGGTCACATGCTAAGGAGTACAAGCTTTCAGTTGCCTTTCTAAGCCCGGTTCACTTATCAAACCGGCATCATACTGTTGTGAAATTGCCTCCCGGTGCACTCTTCGCAACTCTCATACACCATAGGCAGAAATTTTCTGTTTTGCCAGAACTCATTTCACGCCAGTTTTTTCAGGCTTCACACCAGATTCCTGCCACTGATCTCATACCGGTGGTGACTTGCGCGACCAGCCCTTAATCTGACATTGCCGTACCGAACAACAAACAAGCACACAGCTTATTAACTTACTGAATAACTTACTGGAGTCCATCATGAAAAACCTCTTTACTACAACTACCATCAAAACTCTTTTGCTTACCGCCGGCATCGCCACCCTGACGGCCAGCAATGCCATGGCTTTCTCGGAAACTGAATTCAAAACTGCCGTCAAACAACTGGTCAGTACACCGACCATCAGCCAGGAACAATATGTCGCCAATACTGTTACTGCATGGTTGAATCAGGATTACATCAACTCACTCGCCCAGGCTGAAATAGATGCCAGCAGAACAGAGAATTTACAAGCAGCAAACACCTTCAACAATTTGCTGAAACAAGAACCAGGCAATCCTTTGCTGATGTCTTATGCCGGTGCAGCAACTGCCAAGTCTTCACTCGACAAATTCGCCAAAGGTGAAAAAACTACGGCACTGGAAGATGGCACGGCGATGGTAGAACAGGCTTTGCAACTGGCTGACAATAGCCCCGCCATGCATGGCAGCGTGCCTGTGGCACTGGAAGTACGTTTTGTCGCTGCCAGCACTTATCTGGCCGTACCAAAAATAATGAACCGCCACGACAAGGGTGAGCAATTGCTGAAAGATATTATTGATGCCCTGCAGTTTGCCCAGACTGATATAAATTTCCGTGGTGCGGTGTGGATGCGTGCGGCGACTTTGGCAGCAGAGAAAAACCATGCAGATGAAGCAAAAAAATACTTGAACGAAATAGTCAAAAACAATGCGCCGCAAGCCCAGAAAGCTGCGCAGTTATTGCAAACATTGTCCTGATTTTTGATGTGTATTACTGTGTAGCGGCCAGCCGAGATAATTGACACAGCTGACCGCTACACCATGAATGTTTACTTCTTGATTTTGACTGGCCGTTGCCAGCCATCTATCGTGATTTGTTTTGCGCGTGAGACGGTGAGCTTGCCTTCCGGTGCATCCTTGGTCAGTGTGGTACCTGCGCCCAAAGTCGCGCCCCTGCCTACCCGCACTGGTGCCACCAGTTGTGTATCACTGCCGATAAAGGCATCGTCCTCGATGATGGTACGCGATTTGTTCACACCGTCATAATTGCAGGTGATCGTGCCGGCACCAATATTGACGCGGCTGCCTATAGTGGCGTCACCAATATAAGCCAGGTGATTGGCCTTGCTGTGTGCGGCGATCTGGCTATTTTTTATTTCAACAAAATTACCGATGTGCACATCCTCTGCCAGCTCTGTACCCGGGCGTAATCTTGCATAAGGGCCTATCTGTGATTTGGCACCGACGATGGCATCTTCAATGTGACAAAAGGCCTTGATCACACTGCCTGCCGCAATGCGCGCATTATTGATGACGCAGTTCGGGCCTATCGTGACGCCATCTCCGAGTTGCACGTCACCGATAAAGACGCAGCCTACATCAATCGATACATCACGCCCGCATTGCAGGCTGCCGCGTACGTCGATGCGCGCCGGGTCGTACAAGCCCACACCTTGTTCCAGTAATTTGAGAGCGATATTTTTTTGATGCGTGCGTTCGAGCTCGGCCAGTTGTACCTTGCTGTTGACACCCAGGGTTTCCCAGACAGCATCGGGCTGGGCCGAGACAACTTCCACGCCATCGGCCACTGCCTGGGCGACGATGTCGGTCAGATAATATTCGCCCTGTGCATTCTTGTTGGATAAATTGCCCAGCCATTTTTGCAGGTGAGCAGTTGGTATGGACATGATGCCGGTATTGGTTTCTGTGATCTGACGCTCAGCCTCATTCGCATCTTTTTGTTCGACGATGCGTTTGATGATGCCATCTTCCCTGACGATGCGGCCAAGACCAGTGGGGTCTGCCATGTCCACCGTCAATATACCGAGCTTGTCTTTACCCGCAACCGCAATCAGGCGTGTCAGGCTGGCTTGCGTTGTCAGTGGCACATCGCCGTACAAGACCAGCGTGGGTTGATTGATATTCAGCACAGGCAAAGCCTGGGCGACGGCGTGGCCTGTACCCAGTTGCGGCTCTTGTAGTGCAAAGCGCAAATCTTCCGCGGCAACGGTTGTTGGTACTTGTTCACCACCATGGCCATAGATCACGCAGATAGTGCTGGCCTGCAGTTGCCGCGCCGTGGTGATCACATGGTTCAGTAAAGGCTTGCCTGCCAGCGCATGTAAAACCTTGGGCAGGGAAGACTGCATGCGTTTGCCCATGCCTGCAGCAAGAATGACGACGTTCATAATGGGTGAATATAAGTTGAAATCCTCAAAAGTTTATCACGTGCGGCTTTGCTGAATTGTATGAAAGTCTTAGCAAAGACTCATCAAAGACTTGTCAAATTGTTTATCGCTCTCTATACAGGAAACAAAAATGTACAATTCCCAGTGCTTTTCCGGCACGACTCCATGTACAATTGAGAATAGTTATCATTTAGAATGAACAAGAATAAATTCATGCAAGCAGGTACGGACAATTTATCGCAACAACAAAGCCGGGCTTTCTGGTTGCGCCATTTACATCAATGGCACTGGATCAGTTCAGCACTTTGTCTGATTGCGATGATCCTGTTTGCCGCGACAGGCATCACCCTGAATCATTCGGCCCAGATAGAAGCGCATCCTGTGGTTAGCAAGAAAGAAGGCAAGCTGCCATTTGCCTTGTTGTCGCAGTTGAATGCTTTGAAAAATATCGATGATGCCGCCATACCCCGCGATGTCAGTGAATGGCTGGCACAGGATATGGGAGTAAAACTGGGTGACCAGGCACCGGAATGGTCACCGGAAGAAGTCTATATAGGCTTGCCCCGACCCGGTGGCGATGCCTGGTTGCGCATAGAACTGGACAATGGGGAAGTGGAATATGAGCTGACCAGCCGTGGCTGGATTGCCTATTTCAATGACTTGCATAAAGGCCGTAATACCGGCACAGCATGGAACTGGTTTATCGATGCCTTTGCCGTGGTCTGCCTGATTTTTTGTGTGACTGGTCTGTTCCTGCTGAAGATGCATGCAGGCAAACGGCCAAGTACCTGGCCGGTGGTGGTGTTTGGACTTGTGCTGCCTCTGATACTTGCCCTGATGTTTATCCATTAATTATCTAAAACCGTTCATTCTTTGTTCTTACTTTGTTCTCAATAAGGTTGTCTATCCATGCGTAAATTGCTCCCGTTTGCCATCACCAGTCTGCTGGGCGTCCCGGCCATGAATGCTGTCGCGGCTGACCTGACTTTGAAAGTCGAAGTACCGCGTCTGAATGTGGCTGAATATCACAAGCCCTATGTTGCCATCTGGCTGGAAAAACCAGACCAGACATTTGCTGGCAACCTGGCTGTCTGGTATGACTTGAAGAAAAAGGACAATGAAGGTACGAAGTGGCTCAAGGACATGCGCCAGTGGTGGCGTCGTAGTGGCCGTGAATTACAAATGCCGGTCGAAGGCGTCAGTGGTGCTACCCGTACTACCGGTGAACAAACCCTGAGTTTTGCGGGTGACAAAGGTATATTGGCGAAACTGCCAGCAGGTGACTATCAGCTTATCGTTGAAGCTGCACGTGAAGGCGGTGGCCGTGAAGTGGTTAAAGTACCGTTCCAGTGGCAAGCCAAAGGCGAGCAAAACCTCAAAGCCCAGGGCAGCCATGAGCTGGGAACTATTGCTGTGACGATCAAATAAGACTGGCTCAAGGATAATCATGAAAAATTTTAAAAAAATCGCTCTGTTCTCGGCACTGGCTTGCGCAGCATTCACGGCGCAGGCGCACCGCGCCTTCCTGGTACCGTCCTCAACTGTGGTGGCAGGCAATACCCCATGGGTGACCGTCGATGCAGCTGCTGCTACCGATGTGTTTGTGTTTGATCACAATGCGCTGAAACTTGATAATCTGTTTATCACAGCACCAGACGGCACTGCGCTGAAACCGGAAAATGCCAATACCGGCAAATACCGCAGCAGTTTCGATGTCAAGCTCAGCCAGATTGGCAGCTATAAAATTGGTCTGTTGAATGAAGGCCTGTTCGCCAGTTACAAGGAAGAAGGCAAGGTCAAGCGCTGGCGCGGTACGGCAGAAACTTTTGCCAAAGAAGTGCCAGCCAATGCAGAAGAACTGCAAGTCACACAACGCAGTGGCCGCGTTGAAACCTTCGTCACGAATGGCAAACCCGGCGGTAAAGCGATGGAAATTACCGGCAGCGGCCTGGAACTTAGTGGTGCCACTCACCCGAATGATCTGGTCGCCGGTGAAACAGCACAATTCCGCCTGACCCTGGATGGCAAACCGGCAGCCAAGGTTAGTGTCACCCTGATAGCTGGTGGCGTACGTTACCGTCAGAAGCTTGATGAAAAAACTTTCGTCACTGATAGCGATGGCAAGTTCAGCGTGACCTGGGCAAATGCAGGCCTGTACTGGATGGAAGCAGAAATCAAGGACGACAAGCAAGTCAAGGCCCCGGCCAAATCCAGGATAGCCAGCTATGTAGCCACACTGGAAGTGTTGCCGCAATAATAGTCATCAATACTAAGCAATAATACTAAGTAATACATACTGAGCAATATGCGTCGTGTTTTTATACCGCTGGATGTGGCGGAACCGCAAATCCCGCCTGCCCATGCGATCAGCCATACACTCAGTGGGCTGAGCATGGGCACCAGCTGGACTGTGCAGCTACTCTGCCTGCCAGCCCACGATGTGCACGAATTGCAGGCGGGTATAGAAGCCGAGCTGAACCAGGTCGTCATGCAGATGAGTACCTGGGACACAGCGTCACATCTATGCGAGTTCAATCGCACAGCGGCCAATGACTGGCAATCCTTGCCAGCAGAATTTTTCAAGCTGGTCGATTACAGTTTGTATCTTTCCCAGCAAACAGCCGGAGCTTACGACATTACCGCAGGCAAGCTGGTTGATCTGTGGGGCTTTGGTCCTGCGGGCAAACGCGAAGACGTTCCCTCACAAACCGAGATCGACCTTGCCCTGAGCTGTGGCAACTGGAAATCACTGGAGTTGGATCACCTGAACCAGCGCATACGCCAGACTGGCACGGGCACCAGCAGCGTTGCGCTGGACTTATCCTCAATTGCCAAGGGCTTTGCGCTGGACCAGATTGCCCGTTATCTCGATGCGAATAAAATCAGCAGTTACCTGATAGAACTCGGTGGAGAATTACGCGGACTCGGCATGAAAAAAGACCAGTCACCCTGGTGGGTCAGGATAGAAAGCCCTGCAGAAAATACAAAAAAACTGGACAAGGAATATCTGGTCGCCCTGCATGGCCTGTCGATTGCGACTTCTGGCGATTACCGCCAGTATTTTGAACAGGATGGCCGCCGCTATGCGCATACGCTTGATCCGCGCACTGGTTATCCGGTAGAGAATGATCTTGCCTCGGTCACGGTGCTGCACCCTGAATGCATGGTGGCAGATGCCATGGCTACTGCGCTGACGGTGCTGGGTTGCGCTGCCGGTCTGGAGTATGCCGAACAACATCAGATCGCGGCCCTGTTCCTGCAAAGAACCGCGTCTGGTTTTGAAGAAAAAATGAGCAAGGCCTTGCGTGCCATGCTGGATTAATCGCGTATGCGCCTGCCCTCTTTAAGCTGGATGAACCGTATCTGCCTGGCCTTGACGCTCTTGTGCCTGGCCAGCTTTTTTCTTCCTTCTCCAGCACAAAAACAATACAGCACTGCACTGGTCGCTATCAGCTACCTGAGTTTTTGTCTGCAAACCCTGCGCAGGCATAAAGATGAACTGGCCACACAACACCATGGTTTTGGTGCTGAACCAAATCAGGCAAATGCACAGAACGTCCTGATCGCCTATGCGAGCCAGACTGGTTTTGCAGAACAAATCGCCGTCAAGACTGCACAGCATTTGCAGGATGCCGGTATGAGTGTTGCTGTGAGCAGCCTGGCCGCTATCAAGGCAGAAACTTTAAGCAAGACCAGCCGCATTTTATTCATACTCAGCACTACTGGCGAAGGTGATGCGCCTGACAATGCAGCGTCATTCACACGTCTGCTCATGAGCCAGAAAATCGATTTATCGCATTTGCATTTCGCCGTACTGGCACTCGGTGACAGGCATTATCAGCAATTCTGCGCATTTGCCCACAGGGTAGATCTGTGGCTCAAGCACCAGCACGCACATAGCCTGTTTGACATGATAGAAGTCGATAATGGCGATGAAGCAGCCTTGCGACACTGGCAGCATTATCTGGGCTTGCTCAGCGGCCATACAGAAATGGCTGACTGGAGCAAACCGGCTTATCAGGAATGGATACTGACTGAGAGAGAATTGCTCAATCCTGGCAGCCTCGGTGGGCCCGCTTACCGCATCGCCTGTGTTCCAGAGCAAGACGCAGGTAGCGGTGAATATATCTGGCAGGCCGGTGATATCGCAGAAATTGGCCCTGACTATCCGCCCCAGACAGCGAATGAAAATACCTCTGAAGAACGCCCTGCCCTGCCACATCGTGAATATTCGATTTCTTCCCTGCCTGCCGATGGCAAGCTGGAATTGCTGGTGCGGCAAATGCGCCGCCCGGATGGCAGCCTGGGCATAGGTTCGGGCTGGCTGACAGCCCATGCAGAAATAGGACAAAGCATCAAACTGCGCATACGCGAAAACCGTAACTTCCACACGCCATCGCAAGACCATCCCCTGATACTGATAGGCAACGGCACAGGCCTGGCAGGCTTGCGTGCCCATATCAAAGCGCGCGCTGCCCGTGGTCATTTACGCAACTGGTTGTTTTTTGGTGAAAGAAACGAGGCGCATGATTTTTTCCATAGTCAGGAAATACAGGACTGGCAAGCCAGTGGTGTGCTTAACAAACTGAACCTGTGCTTTTCCCGCGACCAGGCCCAACGCCGGTATGTACAGCATACCTTGCAAGAGCAACAGGCAGACATAGTGGCATGGGTAGAAGAGGGCGCAGCCATTCTGGTGTGCGGTAGCCTGCAAGGAATGGCAGAAGATGTGCACCAGACCTTGAGTAATATGCTGGGTCTGGATAAACTGGAACAGATGGCTGAGTCGGGATTGTACAAACGGGATGTCTATTAACAGCTGGACATGCTTGTTTGCGCAGACCGCCAGCGCCAGAAAATGAACCGTCAATGCCGCCGTTCAATTTTGCAACACTTGTTGCAAATCCCTACATGAAATACGTGTCTTTTTACATAGACATTGTTGTACGATAGCGTTTGCCTGTTTTTGGTTAATATATTTACGGGCTTATTCTTGACCTGGCGACGCACTTATCCGTGTCGCTGAAAAACTCGCTACTATCTACAAGGCTCACCCATCATGGCAGACGTCACCCCCTTACTGAATACCGGCAGCAGCAAAAACCGCGTTGATATCGTCTTCGTTGCCGAAGGTTATACGGCTGCGGAGCGCGCCAAGTTTTTGGCAGATGCGCAAAAATTTCTCGACAATATGCTGGGTGATTCGAATGCCAAACTGAATGCGCCATTCTCGCCATACAAAAACCTGTTCAATGCCAGTGCCATTTTTGTCGCCTCAACCCAATCAGGAACTGACCAGCCCAACCAGAATATCAGCGTCAATACCTATTTTGATGCGAGCCAGCATGGCAGTGATGGGCGTTTGCTGTATGGTGATATTTCCAAGGTCACTTCTTACGTCAACAGCGCCGTCGCCAGTGATGCGCATGAGTTGGTCGTGGTGCTGGTCAATACGGCGCTGTATGGTGGCGCCGGCGGTTCCATCGCCTGGGCATCTGCCGGAAATATTTCATCGGCTGAAGTCGTACTGCATGAGATAGGCCACAGCTTTGCCGGTTTGCAGGATGAATATGTAGATACATCCATTGCCAGTAATTACCCAACGACAGATCCCGGCTTTCTGGCCAGCCCGCATGTGACCGATTCGCTGAACCGCATACCATGGTCTGCATGGCTGGGTTTTCAGGATGGTGATCTTGGCGTGGTGGGTACTTACCAGGGCGGCTATTACCGCAACACTGGCATATGGCGTGCGACCCAGGATTCAAAAATGAATCATCTGGGTGTCGCCTTCAGCGCGCCTGAAAAAGAAGCCTTTGCCCTCAAATATTATGCTGCCATTGGCGACTACCTCGACCTGTATTCCAGCATACCTGGCATTTACCAGCCATCAGTGCCTGATGCCAGCCTGCTGGCTTACACCTGGAAGATCGCTGGCAACACGGTCAATACCACAGACAAGCTCTACTTTGATGCCTATGGCTCCGGTGCCTACAAGGCTGGGGCCAGCCTGAGCCTGACGACCATAGACAATACCGGCTATATACGCAAAAACCTGAACACCACGCAGCAAACAGAAACCACCACGCTGGACAAAACCATCATCAATGTCAGTGGTGCCAGCAGCAGTCTGAATGCCAATAACACTATTTACCAGTTTGATGGCAGCAATAATACGATAGGTCTGAGTGCGCCTCAGTCCGTACGCTATGATTACATTGATGGAGGTGCGGGCACAGATACCCTGGTCATCAACGCCAAACTGGGTACAGGTGGCGGCAGTTATTTTGTCTGGGAAATCGGCAACAACACCATGTTGCTAGGTAACCAGAATGCGGCTTACTGGGCTGCCCACAATGTAGAAAAAATTCAATTCACTGACTACATCGTCAACACCACGGTGTATGACAATGCGCATACCATTAAGACCGGTGAATTGAAGGCGCTGGAAGAATTGTATGTAGCCTATTTCAACCGTGTGCCTGATGCGGATGGCCTGGATTACTGGATCACACAATTCAAGTCTGGCATGAGCTTCAAACAGATAGGCGATGCCTTCTTCCTGGCGGCTGCGCAGTTCCCGGCACAGACCGGTTACAGCGCCAGCCTCAGCAATACTGATTTTATCAATATCATTTACAAGAATGCCATGGGCAGGGCAGATGGTGCGGATGCAGCGGGCCTCAAATACTGGCTCAATGAACTCGATACCGGCATACAGAGCCGTGGCTCCATGGTCAGCGCAGTGCTGGCAGGCGCGCGTGCCTTCACGGGCGACGCGACCTGGGGCTGGGTCGTCAATCTGCTCGATAATAAAATCAAGGTCGCCAATCAGTTCGCTGTGGAATGGGGCTTGAATTTCCTGACGCCTGAGGCCTCCATCACGAATGGCATCGCGATTGCATCTGCTGTGACAGCCACTGATACTTCTGCAGCGATTACACTGGTAGGCATTTACGATGGGCAGATACAATTTGCCTGATAAGCACCTTGCATTTGGCCAGACACGTCTGGCCTTATAGCGCAATAACAAAGCCCCCCAGGGTGGCTTTGTTATTTGACGATACCTGCATGTATCGCCGTCTGGCCATCACTCCAGAACACTTTCTGGACGATGAAATTGATCAGCCATTGCCCACTGGATTTACTCAAGCCAAATTGATACAGGCAATGCGTGTGCAGGGTCTGGCCATCTGCATTCTTGCGAAAAATAATGGTGGAGACTTTTGCATTTGCAGCAGCATCGTTCAATTCAATTTCAGTATTGCCGCTCAGATGATGGGTCTGCAAGTCTTGCAGGGCGATGCGGCGTAATTCTGCATAATGCTGATTGCTCATCTGCTCAGGCGGTGTGCCGCGCAAATCTGAGTAATCAGTATGGATGGAACTGGCAAGGCAGGCGCTCAAGGCATCCCAGTCTTTCAGGTCAAAGCTATTGGCAAACCTCGCAAGCAGGTTTTGTATGGCATGCAAATCAGCAGTCATAGAATTTCATTTCGAACTTAATCTTCAAACTTAGTTTCAAACTTATTTTTCAAACTTATTTTTCAAGCTTCATTTCAGCATAGACGTAACAACACCGACCAGTTCCCAACCCAGGATAAGGTGCTGGTCAGCATCCAGGTGCACGCCATCGTATTCACTGCATGTCACGACACTGCCAGCATCAAAGAAATGGCAGCCAGCAGCGGCCGCTACTTCTTTATAAGCTTCGGCCAGGCCTTCACACTTTTCTTCGCAACCGACAAACTTGGGCGCTATCATGCCCTTGGGGTCATATGGCATAGGTGGTGCAACGATAAGTATCGGCGGGATTTGCATGCCGGGTTCTACCGGCGCCTGGCGTATGGTATTGATGATGACGGCCAGCCCCTGTGCAGACAGCCAGGCATTATTCTGGTGCATGGACTGGAAATCATTCACACCGAGCATGACGATGACAAGAGACAAAGGCGTCAGGGTTTCTATGCGCTGCGCCAGGCCTTGCGAGCCATTGCGGCCCGGTTTGAAGGGATCTTCCCAGACAGTGCGGCGGCCATTCAGGCAATCTTCGACCACGCGCACATGCTGGTCGGCGCTATTCAAGCCTATCTCCAGCACACCGGGCCAGCGCTCTTCAAAATTCAGGCGTTTGCGCGTTGTCGGGATCAAGCCCCAGGACATGGAATCGCCATAAACCAATATGTGCCGCATGCTTTGCTCCCGATTAGATGTATGTTTAACCCGTGTATGTTTAACCCGTGTCAGACTTTTTTCAGATAACAGGCTTTCAACATGAAATTACCTGCATCCATTTTACAATCGACTTCATGATCGCCGCTGACCAGGCGTATGCTTTTTACCTTGCTCCCCATCTTCAGGGTGGTCGATGAGCCTTTGACTTTGAGGTCCTTGATGAGGACAACAGCGTCGCCGTCTGCCAGTACATTGCCATTTGAATCCCTGATTATGCGCTCATCATTGTCGTCAGCGCTGGTGGCAGCCTGCATGGGCCATTCATGTGCACAATCGGCACAAATATAATTATCGCCATCCGGATAAGTGTTTTCCATCGAACAAACCGGGCAGGCGGGAGATTGAGACATGTGATGCTTTCCTGGTGCAAAAAGAAAAGCAGTATAGCCGACCACCTGCCTGAAACCGGCAATACCCGAGTAGCTTAGTCAGCGGGGTCGGTATCGGGGTCAGTATCGGGGTCTGTGTCGTTAACGGTCGCGACCAGGGGGATTTGCATGATGAAACTGGTGCCCGCCCCCTCCTCACTTTCTATACGGATATCACCTCCGAGCAGGCTGGTGACGATGTTATAGACTATATTCATGCCCAGTCCGGTGCCGCCCTGACCGAGTTTGGTGGTGAAGAAGGGATCAAATACACGCCCAAGGTTTTCTGCTGGTATGCCGACACCATTATCATCAAAACGCAGCTCCACCCTGTCCTGGCCCAGCATAGTGGCACTGATCCAGATCTGGCCATCAGATTTGCCTTCAAAGGCGTGCAGGATGGCATTGTCAATCAGGTTACAGATCACCTGGTCTAGTGGTCCCGGGAAACTGTCTAGCTCTATCTGCTCAGGAATATCCACGCTGATCTGCAGGCCCGCCTGACGTATCTTGGCCATCATGGTGGCAATCACGTCATGGCAAACCTTGTTGAGCTGGAAGCGGCGGCGCTTGGAACTGGCCTGATCTACTGCCACCTGCTTGAAGCTGGCCACCAGGTCAGCCGCATTGTTCAAGCCATGCTCGATGAGCTCACTGGCATGTTGCGCGGCCTGCAGATAGGCAGTCAGGTCCGAGCGGCGGATATTGCCATCGCTAATCTTTTGCGCAAATTCCTGGGTCTTGGCTTGCAGGGTACTGGCCGTCAGCAGGCTGTTGCCGATGGGGGTATTGAGTTCGTGGGCCACACCCGCTACCAGAGAACCCAGCGCAGCCAGCTTTTCACTGCGCATCAGATCATCCTGGGTATGGCGCAATTCGGTCGTGCGCTCGGCGATATTCTGTTCCAGCAGCGCATTGGCTTTCGACAAGGCAGTCTGCACTTTTTTAAGTTCAGTGATATCGGTATAGGTGGTGACAAAGCCCTGCAGCTTGCCGTTTTCATGGATGGGCCTGCCCTGCACAAGATGGGTGTGGGCATTTGGCCTTACGCGCTCAAACTGGTGGGCCTGAAACTGTCTTGCCAGGCTCAGGCGGGAATTGATGAGCTCTTCTATATCACCTTCACCATACTCACCACGCGTAGCCATGATGCGCAATAAATCTTCAAATGGCACGCCCTCGTAGATCGCATCAGGATGATAGTCGAGCACATCGAGAAAACCCTGGTTCCATAAATACAGTTTCAGTTGTTCATCAAACACACTCAAGCCCTGGGGCATGTGTTCCAGCACTGCCTTGAGGAATAATGACTGTTTGTGGAATTCGATTTCTATACGGCGTTTGGCTGTCACATCCAGACAGGTAGTAACCACGCCACCACCATCTACCGGGACACCCCGCACTTCAATGATGCTGCCGTCAGAACGTATACGCTCATAGGAATAGGGCTTGTCACTTTGTATGATGGCCATGAGCTTGGCCAGCTTATCTTCATCGCTGGCGCTACTGAATTCACCATATTCTCCGCGCCTGATATTGGCCTCGAATATCTCGCTGACCAGCGGCTGCCTGCCCTCGAACAGCGCTGCGGGCAAGTCCAGCATGCGCAATAATTCTTCATTCCAGGCGACGAACCTGAGATTTTCATCAATCAGGGAGACGCCGCCGGGGAAATTTTCAAGTAAAACACGCAGCTTTTCATTTTTCTTGCGCGCCGTCAGCTCGGCCTGCTTGCGTTCAGAAATATCACGTACCGCAGCAATAATGCATCGCCTGCCATGGTCTTCAAGAAGGTTAAGAGCAACTTCAGAAGTGAATAAATTACCATCAGCCCGGCGTGAAGCCCATTCAAAGCGTTGTGGCTTACCAGCAAGGGTCAGCTCGATGTAACGGTTGGCCGCAGTCACTGAATCCTGACCATCAAATTGCGTGGCGGCAGACAAATGCACAGGCGAACTGGACAGCAACTGCTCTCTTGAAAAACCAAACATTTTCTCAGCACTGGGATTGCAGTCAATGAAAACACCACCTTCCATGACCAGCAACGCATCCAGAGCTTGCTCTACCATGGCGCGGTATAGGGCAATTCTGGATAATTCCACTTGGCCTGGCATAGGCATCCCTGACTGATTTGAAAACAGTACCAACAGTGTTTTTAGAAAATACAGCGCATATTCGAGTATTCATCAAACCCGCCCAGACTACAAGCAGCAAATCCTGTGGGCAACAGAATAACAGCATCTTCAGCAATCGTGCTATCTGGCAACATGAATCTTGCTATATCCATAACGCTTCATAGTCAAACAAATTGAAGCAAGTAATAAGAACCGTCTTCTCCTGTCCCCATCTCCAGTTCGCGCCAGCCCAGGTGACGGTAAAACGCAATGGCAGCATGATTGCTTGCTACACATTTGAGTTGCCATGGAAATGCCAGGTGCGCCTGCAGATGCTGCAATAAAGCCCGCCCTGCTCCCTGGCCTTGCACCATGGGGTGCACATATAAATGGTGGATGTAGGCATGTTCTTCTTGCACAGCCAGCAAAGCCAGCACCTGGTCGCTGCTATCTACCGCGACCCAGATGGTTTCACCGCCGGAAACCGCCGCAAAATCAGGAATAGTCCCAGGCGGGCGGATTTGCCATGTGGCTTCGATGATGCAGAGCCGGTAGATTTCCTGCAATGCGGCGGCATCTTTTTCACTGGCAAGCCGTATTGCCATCAAGGCTTATCCACAGCCTGGCGGCTTAAAAATACCGTCAAGGTGTCTTTTGGCGGTTGTTTGCCAGTCTGAAACAAGATGCGACCCACTGCACCCCGGTGATAATTACCATGAGTCGCTACGTGCAATAACATCTCGCCACGTGACATGCAGCCAGGGGTACCGTCGACAAAGCTAAAACGTATGTCGTCTGCAAACCTGGTTTCAGGTTGTGCTGCGACATAGTCTATATACCAGCGGTCAACATGCTGCACACCATGCTGCAAATCAGCCAGTGTGGGTGTTTCTTTGGTGTTCAAGGCAGTAAAGCCATGCTGCTCACTTTGCAGATTGGCGATGAAAATCTGATCCACCACGTAGATATGATTGAGTATTCTTATTGCATCATGCAGCTCACGCGCATGTTCGGCTGGCGATACAGTTCCCATGAGTTGATACAAGTCAGTATTAGCCCAGGCTTTGTATTCAAACAAATTCAGTAAAAGTTTTTTGGTATGCATATGATTCCGATGAGACATGCTTGTACATGCAACGCTATGTGAATGCCATGTGAGTGCTATTTGAACACTCAGTGACCTGTAAATGAATGATATGTGCCACCAAATGACAGCACACAGATTGCAGCTATTTTAGCCATTAATGTATTTATGTGTTGGACGCCCGTCACCGAAAGCGGGCAAAAAAAAAGCCTGTCATCTGGACAGGCATTGATAATGAAACTTAGGGCTGAAACTGCTAGCGCAGCTTATTTCGTCGCTTCCGTCGAGGCAGTCAGTAAATGCAGGGGACGCACTTCTTGCGATTTTGTTTTTACCTCATTGATGGAAATTGTTCTGCCATCAAGGAACACCTGATAAGTCGAAGCAGAACCGCCTGAATTTTGCCTTAGCGACATGCGTGTCTTGCCATTGAGCTGATAATCCACACCTGAGCCGCCATGTACTGCGCGGTATTTGATGGTCTTGCCATCGATACCGGCATTGAATGCCGCAGCCCCCTTCATCTTCAGCAAAATATCATACAAGCCATCAGGATTTCTGCCAGCAAATTGCGCCATTTCCACTTCCACATCCTCACCTTCGAGGTATTTACCGTAAGGATTCACGACGACGGTCTCAGCCATGGCAAACCCCGCCATGGCGAATAAAAAAGACGCAGCAATCAATGGCTTTGGTAGTTTCAATTTTATTTACCTTTGGATGTAAGTGGCTTATAGACTGGCAATCAGCGATTCATAGCAATGCATACGCTGAAATTGGGGTCTGGCAATCTTACATAAATAAAATCAAAACTTGGATATAGGTAGAAATATTTACAAAATTTACATTTTTTACAAACTCATCCGGCATAGGCTTTATCCAAGTCGGCAATGATGATTTTCTTCATCTGGAACATGGCCATCATGACTCTTTGTGACTTTTCCTGGTCGGCATCACTGAGATAACGGATCAATGCTTGGGGTACAACTTGCCAGGACAGGCCATATTTGTCAGTGAGCCAGGCACACTGGCTTTCCTGACCACCGCCCGCCAACAATTTGTCCCAGTAATAATCCACCTCTTCCTGCGTTTCACAATCGATGACGAAGGAAATGGCAGGAGTAAAACTATACACAGGCCCACCATTCAGGGCGACGAATTCTTGCCCGGCCATGGTGAACTTGATCGTCAACACCGTGTCCTTGGGCAGAGGGGCACCTTCGCCATAGCGGACTACATCCAGGATTTTTGCATCCTTGAAGATGTCGAGGTAAAAATGTACTGCTTCTTCAGCCTGATGATCAAACCAGAGGGTAGGGGTGATTTTTTGCATGATGCCGTCTCCATTTTAAATATAGATTCAAGAGGATTTACAAGCTACAGCCAAAACTCAATTCTGCATTGCTGCAATGCTGCATTATTGATCAATAATAATCAGGGTACCCCTGCTACCCGCCGCAACCGCATGCGGCGTATGCGCAGGCACCAGATACAGCTCACCCGCTTTGATAGCGACAATCTCGCCGTGAATATCAAGATTCATTTGCCCATCGAGCACCAGCAAGGCCTCAGTAAAATCATGCGTTTCATCAGGATAATCGCATTCATCCATGCGCAAGACCTTGACTTGCGCACCACCAGCCTTGCCCAGGATGGCAGACCGCCAGGCGCTGGGCAAAGATGCCGCCTCTGAAATCAAATTTTTATGCAACATCTGTCTGCAAACCTCTCAATGACTGTCTTTTAAAGCCGGGTCCAAGTGCTCTGCAATCTTGCCATTCTCTATGCGGAACATGTCAAACCAGGTCGTCGTGTATTTCTTGTTAGCATCTTTGGGATCTGGCACGGTACTGACAAAGCTCAAAATCACTTTATCGCCCTCGGCAGTAATCGCCACCAGCGGCGCCTTGACCTTAGCCTGTATGTCCTTGGGTTTGACGAATTTGCTGAACAACTCGACAAATGCCGCACGCCCTGTCCCTACTCCGGGGTTGTGCTGCATATAGGACTCGGCCAGATATTTGTCCGCCAGCTCCATATGCCCGCCTTCAAACACTTCCCGCCAAAAGTCATACACCAGCCGCTTATTCGCAGCCAGCCGCGCATCCGCACTGTCCAGCATGGCCTCATGATCAGGATTGGCCTGCACAGGCAATTGCGCATGAGCAAGTAAAGGCAGGCTAAGACAGGAAACCAGGGCAAGACGACGAAAAGAAATCAACATGAATGCTCCCTAAAGGAAAAACACATACCGCTTACCAACCGCGAAGTGCCTCACAAACAGTATTACTTGCCCGCATCACCTTTCGCAGGCTTGGCAACAGCCCCACCCGTTTGGACCTCAACAATCGCCCTTTGTTCATCCGCCTTCTGCTGCATCAACTGCGCCGCCTCTTTCGCCTTATCCAGCTGCGCTTTCTGCTCGGAAAGAAAATTAGCCGAAGCACTAGGCTCCACCTTGGGTTCTGGAGGTTTGTTGCAGGCAGCAAGAATAGAGATGCTAGCTAAAACAAGAATGGTACGCATGAAATACTCCTGAAAGCCGCAGACCGCAGCCATGACCAGATTAAATGTAGATAGGTATTCTAGCAATAAATAGCGCCGAGCAAAAAACAAAGAAGCCCGGAAGTTCCGGGCTTTGATGAATCACACGTATTGTTTGTTGCTACTAGCATTTAACACTCGCGCGTAAGAATTATTGCGACTGCCACAAAAGTGATAGGTCACCATCTAAAAAACCAACACCTACAGCTCGACTATCCAACAAGGCTTTAGCTGCCGCCTCATGCTTGAGATACGCGCTGACAAGGATTTCAATCCTAGATAAACAGGTTTCCCATTCGGAACCTGAAAAAGACAAAGGTATATCAATTGCCCTTGTTTCTGGCTGCCACACTTCATCGCATGCCCAGTCGGCGTCAGTAGAATCAAAACTACCGGCACCAATCAATTCAATGCCAAATTTTGAATTCTGATTTTTGGCATTTTCAAACAAATTAAATGAGTATGCTTTGATTTCAGGCGAAGTCGTTTCTGCAAGAGATAATCCCAACCACGTTTTGAAAACCGATTCGAAATCCATATAGGAATCCTCAAAATCTCATATTTTAAACGAATGAAATTTCTCTGAACTTCGAGGGACATCAAGAAATTCAATAGGCATCAAGTTTTACACCGGCACGCGCAGCGTCGCCAGCCAACCGTATCCGTGGCACGCTGAGAAATTCAATTCGCGGGATGCAGAGCAAGGCGCAAAGCACAGCAATACGTCGGTATTGCGCGCATTTGCAACGCAGCTATGCGCCCGCTAATTGGATTTATCAGCGTGACACATTATCGGCGTGACTCAGCTACATGTTGCGACGATATTGTCCTCCAACCTCGAAAAGCGCAGTAGTAATCTGCCCCAAAGAACAAACCCTTGCCGCATCCATCAACCTGGCAAACACATTCTCATTATTGATCGCCGCCTGCTGCAAGGCTGCCAGCGCCTTCGGTGCCACATCCGCATGACGTCCATGGAAATCCGCCAGGCGTTGCAATTGCGATTGCTTTTCTTCTTCGGTAGAACGCGCCAGTTCTATCTTTTGCGGCGTGTCATTGGCTTTAGGATTGCGGAAGGTATTCACACCGATGATGGGCAAGGTGCCGTCATGTTTCAGGTGTTCATAGTGCATGGATTCTTCCTGTATCTTGCCGCGCTGGTAACCGGTTTCCATGGCACCCAGTACACCACCGCGTTCGGCGATGCGCTCAAACTCCTGCATCACGGCTTCTTCTACCATGTCGGTCAGTTCTTCGATGATGAAGCTGCCCTGTATAGGGTTTTCATTTTTCGCCAGACCCCATTCACGGTTGATGATGAGCTGGATCGCCAGGGCACGGCGCACTGATTCATCAGTAGGCGTGGTGATCGCCTCATCATAGGCATTGGTGTGCAGGCTGTTGCAGTTGTCGTAGATCGCGATCAGGGCTTGCAATGTTGTGCGGATATCGTTGAAATCGATCTCTTGTGCATGCAGGGAACGGCCACTGGTCTGGATATGATATTTGAGTTTCTGGCTGCGATCATTCGCACCATATTTGTCACGCATTGCCACTGCCCAGATACGGCGGGCCACGCGGCCCAGCACCGTGTATTCAGGGTCCATGCCGTTGCTGAAGAAGAAGGACAGGTTGGCCGCAAAATCATCGATATGCATGCCGCGTGCCAGATAGGCTTCGACAAAGGTGAAGCCATTTGACAGCGTGAACGCCAGTTGAGAAATCGGGTTCGCACCTGCTTCGGCAATATGGTAGCCGGAGATGGAAACAGAATAGAAATTGCGCACCTGGTGATGGACGAAATATTCCTGTATGTCACCCATGACCTTCAAGGAGAATTCTGTCGAGAAGATGCAGGTGTTCTGGCCCTGGTCTTCTTTCAGGATATCTGCCTGCACGGTGCCGCGCACGTTCTGCAATACCCAGGCGCGTATCTTGGCGGATTCATCTGCGGTGGGTTCACGCTTGTTATCGATGCGGAATTTTTCCATCTGCTGGTCGATGGCAGTATTCATGAAGAAAGCCAGTATCGTCGGTGCAGGGCCGTTGATGGTCATGGATACCGATGTGGCCGGGTCGCACAGATCAAAGCCATCATACAAGACCTTCATGTCTTCCAGCGTTGCAACGGAAACGCCAGAGTTACCGACCTTGCCGTAGATGTCAGGACGTATGGCCGGGTCCGCGCCGTACAGGGTCACTGAGTCAAATGCAGTCGATAGGCGTTTCGCATCCATGCCTTGCGACACCAGCTTGAAACGGCGGTTAGTACGGAAAGGATCACCCTCACCGGCAAACATGCGGGTAGGGTCTTCGCCTTCGCGTTTGAAGGCGAACACACCAGCGGTGAAAGGGAATGAGCCAGGCACGTTTTCCAGCATCAACCAGCGCAGGATTTCACCGTGATCGACAAAGCGCGGTAAAGCCACCTTGCGTATCTTGGTGCCAGAAAGAGATTGCTGTACCAGGCGGGTGCGGATTTCCTTGTCGCGGATTTTGACGACATATTCATCACCGGCATAAGCAGCCTGCATGTCTGGCCACATGCTGATGAGTTTTTTGGATTCGCCATCCAAACGGTTTTCACGCTCGGTAATCAAGTCATCAAAATCAGCAGACTTGCCTGCCACTGACAGCATGCGTTTGGTCTCTTGCAGTTGCTGGCGTTCACGGGCGATCAAGACCTGCTTGCCGGTATTCTTGTGATAGGCGCGTACCGTATCGGCAATCTCGGCGAGGTAACGGCTGCGGGCTGGAGGCACAATCACATTTTTGGCACTGGAATATTTGACGCTGATCGCTGCCAGCTTGCTGGGTTTGGCCAGCAAACCACGCTGCACCAATGCGGGCAAAATGCCTTGGTAAAGCGCAGTCACGCCATCATCATTGAAGCGTGAAGCTTGTGTGCCATAGACTGGCATTTCATCTGGCTTCTGTGTCCACAGTTCGCGGTTGCGTTGGTATTGTTTGGCGACATCGCGCAGGGCATCCTGTGCACCTTTGCGGTCAAATTTATTGATGGCGACAAAATCGGCAAAATCCAGCATGTCGATTTTTTCGAGCTGCGATGCAGCACCAAATTCTGGCGTCATGACATACATCGATACATCAACATGCGGCACGATCGCCGCATCACCCTGGCCTATGCCTGAAGTCTCGACGATGACCAGATCGAAACCGGCGACCTTGCAGGCAGCGATGACGTCTGGCAGAGCTTGTGAAATTTCTGAACCCGCTTCACGCGTTGCCAGCGAACGCATGAAAACCTTGAGTTTGCCCTTCCAGGGATTGATGGCATTCATGCGTATGCGGTCACCCAGCAAAGCACCGCCAGATTTGCGGCGCGATGGGTCTATGGAAATCAGGGCGATATTCAGGTGATCGTCCTGGTCCAGACGTATGCGGCGTATCAATTCATCTGTAAGTGAAGATTTACCCGCACCACCAGTACCCGTGATACCCAGGGTAGGTGTCTTGCTCACCTTTGCCGCATCCATCAATTGCGTGCGTAATTCCGGCGCGACCTTGTCGTTTTCCAGCGCGGTAATCAATTGCGCCAGCGGACGATGCTTGTCGGCGATATCGCCTTGCTGCAATACTGCCAGCGTTGTTGGTGCATAGCCGGACAGGTCACTGTCACAAGCCTGTATCATTGACAAAATCATGCCCACCAGTCCCATGCGCTGGCCATCTTCAGGGCTGAAAATACGCGTTACGCCATAGGCATGCAGGTCGGCGATTTCTTCCGGCACGATGACACCACCGCCACCGCCAAATACCTTGATATGCGCACCGCCGCGTTGCTTGAGCAGGTCTATCATGTATTTGAAGTATTCGACATGGCCCCCCTGATAACTGGAAATAGCGATGCCCTGGGCATCTTCCTGCAGGGCGGCAGTGACGATTTCTTCTACCGAGCGGTTATGACCCAGATGGATCACTTCTGCACCATTCGCCATCAAAATACGGCGCATGATATTGATCGAGGCATCATGGCCATCGAACAGGGAAGCGGCGGTAACAAAGCGCACTTTATTGGCAGGTTTGTATTCAGTCAGGTTCTGGGCAACGGACAGGTCAGTCATGTCTTCCTCATCGGTCTTGTTTTATCACAATGACTATTGCTATTTAGCAATAATTATCGTGTTTGGGTTAGGCTAAGTTATATGACGTTAACGTAAACGTCAATTAAAAATTGAAATCATGTTTTTCATGCAATTCATCGATTGCATGCATTCATTCATATTAGTTGATTGGCAATTCTTGCATTAAGTACCCCGCTTGAATATTTGCTTAATTGCACCGTTCATTTGCGCAATTGCAATTCACGCCCTGACAATTGGTATTCCTTGCGTCTGTCACCTGTTTCGGTGACAAGCACCACACTCAAGTCCTTGCAGCTAGCATGAGCACCTGCTATGCGTACTACCCCATTCCATGCGCGCACATCAAACAGACTGGAAGCACCATGACCTGCGCTGGCATGCAAGACCGCAGTGCCAGAACTCGGGCTGATAATTTCCACACTCCAGTCTTTAGGGATGCCTGCCAAGCTCCAGAATTCTCCGCAGGCTTGCGTCAGTTTCAATTCAGTAAGCCGTTCGCCATCTTCCCTCGCCAGCGCCAGCCGGGGTAAGTAGAGGCGCAAAATTGAGGCTGGTGCAGCATTGGCAGTTGCCATGCACAGGCCAGATGCGGCTATTGATATCACCAAGAGTTTTTTGAACATACGGAACAGGATAAAGTTTTGGTCAGCTTGCTCTGCAACATTCAGCAAGGCTCACTTTTGTCAAAGTGAGCCTTGTCTGATCATCGTTCACGCTACGCGCGACACTTCCTTGATCACTGTTGTATTTTGAGGCTTCAGCAAAACCGTTTTCTCCTCATGATACGCCTGCATCGCCTTTTCTTTGACATGGCCGTAACCGCGTATCTTTTCAGGCAGGCCCGCGAGAGCAATAGCCTGTTCCAGATTATCCGCATTCAAACCTGCAGCCAGTTTTTCCATCAGCGCAGTGTATTCAACAATGAGAGCGCGCTCGGCCTTGCGTTCTTCAGTCTTGCCAAAGATATCCAGTGCCGTACCACGCAAGCCCTTGAGCTTGGCCAGCAGTTTGAATGCCTGCCAGACCCAAGAACCGTATTGCGCCTTGACCAGATGACCCTGTCCATCTTTCTTTGAGAAGATAGGCGGAGCCAGATTGAATTTAAGGCTGAAGTCGCCTTCAAACTGTTGTTTGAGTTTTGCGGTGAAATCGCCATTGGTATATAGGCGTGCGACTTCATATTCATCCTTGTAGGCCATGAGTTTGAACGCATATTTGGCGACTGCCATACTGAACTTGTTACCGGCATTCAATACAGATTCCGCCTTGCGCACTTTATCGACGAGATCAGCATATTGCTGGGCATAGGCGGCGTTCTGGTAATCCGTCAATACCGCAATGCGGCGTTTGATGAGGGCATCCAGGCTTTGCGGCATCTGGATGACGACAGGCTGGCCGGGGATGGCGATTTTTTCCACGCGGGCAAAATCCACCGCAGCACGGCGGCCCCAGAGGAAGGCTTTCTTGTTGGCCTCGATCGCCACGCCATTCAGTTCTATTGCGCGCAGCAAGGCGGTTTCAGATACGGGTATAGCGCCCTTCTGGTAAGCAAAGCCGAGCATGAACAAATTGGTGGCGATGGAGTCACCCATCAAGGCAGTTGCCAGTTTGGTGGCATTGATGAAATCAACATTGCCACCGACTGATTCAGAAATCAGGTGTTCAACTGACTCCAGCGGGAATTGCCAGTCAGGGTTCCTGGCGAACGGGCCGGTCGGTTGTTCATGAGTATTGATGACGGCACGGGTACGGTCTGCACGCATTTTGGAAATGGCATCATGTGCACCAGCGGTCAGGATATCGCAGCCCAAAATCAGATCAGCTTCGCCCGTTGCTATACGTTGTGCACGCAATTTGCCAGCCTGATTGACTATGCGTATGTGCGAAGTCACCGAGCCATTTTTTTGCGACATGCCCGTCATGTCTAGTACTGATGCACCCTTGCCTTCCAGATGCGCGGCCATGCCCAGCAAGGCACCGACCGTGATCACACCTGTGCCGCCTATGCCGTTCAACAGGATGTTGTAAGAGCTTTCACAGGCTGGCAATTGTGGCTCTGGAAGCGCGCCGAAATCATCAGTCTTTGCCGTGCCAGTCTTGGACTTGACCAGCTTGCCGCCTTCTACCGTGACAAAGCTCGGGCAGAAACCCTTGACGCAGGAATAATCCTTGTTGCAAGACGACTGGTCTATGCTGCGCTTGCGGCCAAATTCTGTTTCCACCGGCATGATGGACGTACAGTTGGATTGCACGCCACAGTCGCCACAGCCTTCACAAACTGCTTCATTGATGAACATGCGCTGGTTAGGGTCAGGGAATTCACCTTTTTTGCGACGACGACGTTTTTCTGCAGCACAGGTCTGGTCGTAAATAAGAACGGTCGCGCCAGGGATGTCGCGCAATTCACGTTGCACCGCATCCATATCCTTGCGGTCATGCAGAGTTAAAAAGCTGGGCAGGTTGGAGCGGTCTGTGTAACGTGACAAATCCTCAGTCACCAGGGCGATGCGCTTGACACCTTCTGCTGCCATTTGCTGCGCCATCATCGGTACGCTGATAATGCCATCGACGGGTTGTCCGCCCGTCATCGCCACTGCATCGTTATACAAAATCTTGTAGGTGATATTGACCTTGGCAGCCACGGCTGCGCGTATTGCCAGATAACCGGAATGGAAGTAAGTACCGTCACCGAGGTTCTGGAACACATGCGGCAAAGTCGAGAATGCGGCCTGGCCTATCCACGGTGCACCTTCACCACCCATGTGGGTAGTCAGCTTATTGAATTCGGGGTAAATCGCGGTCGCCATGACGTGGCAACCTATGCCTGCCAGTGCCAGGCTGCCTTCTGGCACCTTGGTCGAAGTATTGTGCGGGCAACCTGAGCAATAGTAAGCCGGGCGTGCAGGTGTATTGACCTGCTTGCTGAGCACGACATCCTTGGCTTCCAAAAATGCCAGGCGTGCCTTGATCAGATCGCTGGTATGGAAGCGGGCGATGCGGGAAGAAATCACGCGGGCAATTTGCGCTACCGAAAAGTCAGCCTTCGAAGTCAGCAACCATTCACCACGCGGATGTACCCATTCGCCTTTTTCATCGAACTTGCCAATGACGCGCGGGCGTACATCGTCGCGCCAGTTATATAGTTGTTCCTTGAGCTGGTACTCGACCATCTGGCGTTTTTCTTCAACGACCAGAATTTCATCGAGACCCTGGGCGAATTCGCGCACGCCATCCGGCTCAAGTGGCCAGGGCATGGATACCTTGAACAGGCGTATGCCTATCTCGGCAGCAAATTTTTCATCTATACCCAGTTCTTCCAGCGCTTCCAGCACGTCCAGGTAAGACTTTCCGGAGGCAACGATGCCCAGACGCGCCGTCGGGCTGTCTATGGTGACATGATTGAGTTTATTGATGCGGGCATACGCCAGGGCTGCATAGATTTTGTAATCCTGCATCAGGGCTTCCTGCTTGCGTGCCTGTATGCCCAGGGTATCCAGAGACAAACGCGTGTTCAGGCCACCTTCGGGCATGACAAAATCTTGCGGAATTTTGATTTGCAGGCGGAAAGGGTCAGCATCCACCGATGAAGTGGATTCCACGGTATCCGCCAACGCCTTGAAGCCAACGGCACAGCCTGAGAAACGTGACATGGCCCAGGCATGCAAGCCCAGGTCCAGGTATTCCTGCACATTGCTGGGGTAGAGCATAGGGATCATGCAGGCAGAGAATATATGGTCAGACTGGTGTGGCAATGTTGATGAATACGCACCATGGTCATCACCGGCCACCAGCAATACACCGCCGTGTTTGGATGTGCCAGCATGGTTCATGTGCTTGAATACGTCAGCACTACGGTCCACGCCAGGGCCTTTGCCGTACCACATGCCAAATACACCATCGTATTTGGCCGGGCCTATCAGGTCTACCGTTTGCGAGCCCCATACTGCAGTTGCGGCCAGGTCTTCATTAACGCCGGGCACGAACTGCACATGGTTTTGCTCCAGCAGTTTTTTGGTTTTCCACAATGTTTCATCCAGACCACCCAGCGGAGAGCCGCGATAGCCGGAAATAAATCCCGCCGTATTCAAGCCCGCAGCCAAGTCGCGCTGGCGCTGCATCATCGGCAGTCTTACCAGGGCTTGTATGCCTGACAAAAAGATCGTGCCGCTATTCGACGTATATTTATCGTCAAGTTGCACATCATTCAATTGCGGGGGGCTGGTGATCTGGCTGGCTTCAAGCGCATCACTGGATGCTTCTTGATTTCTATTGCCTGTTCTGGCAAGGGACGAGAGTCCAGCAGACTCCATGGTGGTGTCGGATGACATAAGGTGGCTCCAAAATTTGTGATTTAGATCGCAAAGAGCATGCGTTGTATCCGGTAAGACACAATTTTGCTCGGAGCCTATAGCGAGGTATCAGAGATAGGCTCTCGTTGCGTTGGTAGTGATAACTACCATTTTATTCGAATCCTGGACAAAATTCGATGTCAAGACACTACGCCTGTCGTATTTGATTATGTCAAATACAACGGCCATGCCTGCATTTTCTTTTTATCCGGACCAAAGAGACATCAAAAGAAGCTTTCGAAATTTCGCTGCAGCGCTTCTTCGACTTCCTTTGAAATCTGCTGTGTTCACAGTGTAGATTGAATACGCGCTGGTGGAAAATATGGAATTAAAATAGGGGTATCATGAAAAATGATAGCTCTTACATTGTGGAAAAAATTGTGGACAAAAAATTATGGGCAAAAAAAAGCGGGATCATGTAGCTCCCGCAATCTCCTGTAACGAAGAAAAAACCAGACTGAGTTTTACTTCCACCTATTTGCTGGAATACATGCCCGCATACCGTATGCCGAAATACAGGATGAAGGTATAGCAGGCTGCAGGCACATAGAAAGACATATGCAGGCCTATGCTGTCAGCCAGATAGCCTTGCAGGAAAGGCACCAGCGCACCACCGACGATGGCCATGCACAAAATACCAGAGCCCTGACCTGTCAAAGGCCCCAGCTTGTTCAGGGCCATGCTGAAGATGGTCGGGAACATAATGGAATTGCACAGTCCCACTGCCAGTATCGCCCACATCGCCAGCGAGCCATGGCTATAGATGGCCGTCAGGATCAGGATGATGGCAGCGGCAGAATTAAACGCCAGGGTCTTGCCCGGGCTGACCTTGCGCATGACGGCAAAACCAATGAAGCGGCCTACCATGGCACCACCCCAGTAAAAACTCACATAGTGCGCTGCGACTGCTGGTGGCAAGCCACCGACATCTGCCTCACCCAGGAAATTAATGAGGAAGCTGCCTATGCTGACCTCACCACCGACATACAAAAATATACCAATCGCCCCCATGAGCAGATGGCCGTGTGACAACACCGATGTCCTGCTGCTGCTGACGCTGTTGACATTAGTGTTGCTTTCTTGTGCATGTGTAATCTTGGGCAGGCGGGCAAAGGCGAACAGGACTGCCAGTAGCAACAAGGCACCAGCCAGCATCAGATAGGGCATTTGTACGGCAGCACCAGCGCTGGCGCGATAAGTGATTTGCTCTGCTGCGGGCAATTGATTGATTTCTACCGCTGTCAATGCAGCACCAGACAAAATCAATATGCCGCCGAGGATAGGCGCTACCGTGGTACCCAGGGAATTGAAAGCTTGCGTCAAGGTCAGACGGCTGGAGGCTGTTTTTGCTTCCCCCAATACCGTGACATAGGGATTGGCAGCAACTTGCAAAATCGTGATGCCAGATGCCAGTACAAAAAAAGCCAGTAAGAACAGTGCATAGCTGCCCATGGATGCAGGATAAAACATGGCGCAACCAGTGGCGGCAATGACAAGGCCAGTCACTGCGCCATGCTGATAACCAATTTTTTTGATCAGCATACCGGCAGGCAGGGACACAATAAAGTAGGCACCAAAAAAACAAAACTGTACCAATGTCGCCTGCACATAACTGAGTGTGTAAATTGATTTCAGATGCGGGATCAGCACATCATTGAGTGAAGTCAGAAAACCCCACATGAAAAACAAAATCGTCACGATGACGAGAGAGCTGGTCTGGCTTCTGGCATTGCCGTCAGATGTGACGGCAGCGGTTGTCGGTAATGAAGTTTCCAAGATGTAGCTCCTTATTAAATTTTTTCTTGCTTGCCAAGATGATCTGCCAGCATGGCTGATACACCGAGAAAGGCTGGATATTCTTCAGTGATCAGATAAGTCGGTATCTGCGCCAGAAAACTGCTGAGCCGCCCCTTGGCTTCAAAACGCTGACGAAACGTCGAGGCAGCAAACAAGCGACCCAGCCTGGGGACGATGCCCCCACCTATATACATGCCGCCAGTCGCCCCAAGGGTCAGCGCGACATTGCCTGCCATACTGCCCAGGATGGCGCAGAAGTGTTCAACCGTGCGCAGGCAATCTGTGCAACTGCCATCAAGTGCACGGCGCGTGATATCTGCGGCATCCATCGTCTTGCCAGAGATGGCAGTACAGATTAATTCCAGCCCCTTGCCTGACAACAGGCGTTCTGCCGAGACATGTTCATATTGCTGCCATAGCGTTTCCAATATGCGCATTTCTTCACGGTTGGCTGGTGCAAAGCTGGCATGCCCGCCTTCACTGGACAAAGCTGCCCAGGAATTGCCCGCGGGAATAATGCCAGACACACCCAGCCCCGTTCCAGCACCGATCAAACCTATGGTGCCGCCCGGCATCTCCGCACCACCACCAATTTTTTGCAACTGGCTAGCGTCAAGATAAGGCAAGGCCATCGCGAGTGCCGTGAAATCATTGATGACCAGCAGGCTGCTGAAATCGAGTTGCGCACGCACAGCAGAGATGGAAAAACTCCAGTGATGGTTGGTCATGCGCACGCTATCGCCATCGATGGGGTTGGCGATAGCGATGGCTGCATGGCTTATACGTGCTTCATGCCTGATCTGTACTTGCCTGACCGCGTCGCTGGCGAGATAGCTTTTCATTGCATCAGGCAAACCAGGATAGTCAGCGCAAGCCAGCACGCTGACCGCCTCAAACTGACGCTCTGCGGTTTCCAGCGCAAAGCGGGCATTAGTGCCGCCTATATCAGCCAGCAGGCGCGGGTAAATCGGGGTGATCTTTTGACTGGACATCATTTCAGCTCTGCGCAATTCAAAGCGTCCGGTTCTTTGGCTGCGCCACCGACTATCTGTATATTCGTGAAGGCAGCGCTGAAAGCGGCTGTACTGCTGATGCTGAATGGCACATCCACGCTATTGAGCTTGACGCCTTTGGTCGTGAAACAGGACAAGGGAACTTTGATAGTCTGTTTTTCTTTTTTGCCAGCCAGGTGTTTGAAGGCTTCGGTCACATCCACACTGGCGCTGCAGTGATTACCACAGTGCATGGACAAACTGACCGTGCCTGCAGGTGCAGTAGCCACGATAGTGTCAAAACTCAATGCACCATCTTTGGTGGCGAAGGCAGGTATGGCTTTGCCTTGCGCCGCGCGGGCTTCCACGCGCGCTGCACCACTCCAGCTCACGAGCTTGGCATCTTGTTGGCTATTCACTTGTGAGGTTTGTACGCTGATACCTTTCATATTCAATACACGGTTCAGGTCTGATCCCACTGCCTGCTGCTCATTGCCACTGACAACATACAGAGGATAAGTCGCACGGTCAGCCTGATTGAATACTGGGTATGCATTTGTCACGCCGCAACCACCGGATGGGTATTTGCTATCGAGCTTTCCTGTTTTTGTCTTGCTGGAATAATTGAGACCATAGCCGAGCTTGAACAAAGGCGAGTAATTCGCATCATCAAAATTCAGGCTGGCCTGGCATACAGACTTGGGCCACGAGAATGACAGCGTGCCCTTGAAGTCATGCGCCACTTTGCCATCTGCAGCGCGGAACAAGACATCGGCCACGCCCTTGCCTTCTGAACCTGGCAACCAGGCGGCGACAAAGCTGTCAGACAGGTTCAACAGATCATTGACGTACAGCGGGCGGCCAGAGACAAACAAGGTTACTACCGGCTTGCCCTTGCCAGACACTGCTTGCAGCACCGCCAGGTCTTCCGGGTAGCGGCTGCTATGACGCAAATTACCAGAGGGGCCAATATCGCCATACATTTCCGCATACGGTGTTTCACCGATGACGGCAATCACGGCATCAAAGCGGCTGACATCAACACCCTTGGCATCGGCACTGAACTCAACATTGGCATCACCGACTGCCGCCTTGATACCTGTCAGTATCGAGTCAGCATTCGGGAAGTCTGCATTCTTGTTATCCGTGCCCTGCCAGGTCAACGACCAGCCTCCAGTTTGGTTTGAGATATCGTCTGCAGTCTTGCCGACCACCAGGATTTTCTTGTTGCTTGCCAGTGGCAAAGTCGCGCCATCGTTCTTCAACAAGACCAGAGACTCACGCACGGCCTGCCTGGCCAGCTCGCGGTCTTGCAGGGCATCCTGCTTGCCAGCATAGCTATTGTCAGAAGGTTTTTTGCCGAACAGGCCTGTGCGTAATTTGACACGGATGATGCGGGTCACTGCATCATCTATCCTGCTCATGGGTATCTCGCCAGACTTGACTTGGGCAATGGTGTTGCTGATGAAAGCTTTCCAGTCATCCGGTACCATGACCATGTCTATACCGGCATTGATCGCTTGCGCGCAACTGTCATTGCGGCAGCCGGGTACTTCTGCTATGCCATTCCAGTCAGTGACGATAAAACCATCAAAGCCCATTTTTGTTTTAAGTACATCTGTCAGCAGCGCCTTGCTGCCGTGCATTTTGCCGTAATCTGCGCCTGAGGCTTTATCGTTCCAGCTATTGTAGGATGCCATGACGGTTTGCGCGCCTGCTGCCAGTGCTGTCAGATAGCCTTGCCCATGTGTATTGAGCATCTGCGCATTGGTAGATAGATTCACACCCCTGTCCTTGCCCTGGTCAGTACCGCCATCGCCCATGAAATGCTTGGCAGTGGCAATGACATTGCCATCATCCATGAAGGAGCCCTGCAAGCCTTTGACATATTCACCCGCATACTGGCGCACCAGTGCACCGTCTTCAGAAAAACTTTCATAAGTGCGCCCCCATCTGTCATCACGCACTACCGCCAGCGTAGGGCCAAACACCCAGGCGATGCCGGTGGCACGCACAGACTTGCCCATGGAGCGGCCTATCTGCGCCGCCAGTTGCGGATTGTGCGCAGCACCCAGACCGATATTATGCGGGAACAGGGTAGCGCCATATACATTGCTATTGCCATGTATCGCATCAATACCCCAGACCACGGGCACTTTGACTGCCATGTCAGTCGCCATCGAAGCTTCATAATATTTATCTGCCAGCGCGACCCAGTCAGCCGCCGTACCATGCTTGTTATTGCGGTCTGGCCAGCTGCCGCCGCCATTCAGGACCGAGCCCAGGTAATAGCGGCGTACATCATCCGGTGTAATAGCCTTGATTTCTGGTTGCGTCATCTGGCCTATTTTTTGTTCCAGCGTCATGCCTGCAACGATGGCAGCTACCTTTGCCTCGATAGCCGGGTCTTTGCTGATGACGCTCTGGACTTGCGGCCACGCTGCCAGATTCTTGTCAGGCATTTTGCCCGGTCCGTACTGGTTTGCCGTGTCCGCCGCAAAGGCGTGGCTTGCTCCATATGCCAGCAGGATGGCAGAACTGATCTGTATGCTCTTATGCTTCAATTTCATCATGGTGTGCTCTTTATTATGGAAGGAATCTGCTGATTCGCTTTTGTCTCTTTATTGATGGTACTTGGTTTATACGTCGAATTTTTGCGTTCATGTTTTTCTTTTATATACGCGCACATAATCTACCAGCATCTGTTGCGGGAACCTGGTATTTGCATCCGGCGCGCCTGGCCATTCACCACCTATGGCGAGATTCAGGATGATGAAAAATCCATGGTCAAATACCCACTTGCCCGGCACGTTCGTAGGGCTGGCCTGATGATATAGCTGACCATCAAGATACCAGCGTATCTGCGTCGCATCCCACTCGACGGAATAAATGTGAAAGTCATCAGCCAGTTTGCCCTGCGCAAGTTTTTTTGAACCACCAAAGCCAGTGGCTCCGTAATAACCCGGCCCATGCAGGGTAGCGTAGCTGGTCGCTGCTTCCTTGCCTATGTTTTCCATAATGTCGATTTCGCCGCGCTCTGGCCAGCCAACAGCACTAGCCTCCGCGCCCAGCAGCCAGAATGCAGGCCAGACACCCTGGCCTGCCGGTATTTTGATACGTGCCTCGAAACGGCCATAAGTGAATTCACGCAAACCAGCGGTCTTAATACGTGCCGAGGTATAGTCACTGCCAGCAAATTTTTCTTGCCTGGCTTCGATGACCAGCATGCCATTTTCCAGCCTGAGATTTTCCTTGCGGGCTGTGTAGTTTTCCAGTTCATGATTACCCCAGCCATGCCCGCCAGTTTCTATCTGCCAGCTTTGCAAGTCCAGTTTATCAGCGGCAAATTCATCGGCCCAGACCAATTCCCAGCCGTGCTGCAAACTGGGCACGACTTGGGTTTGCACGAGATTGCTGCTGCCCCCGCAAGCGGTGAGCAGCAATAAACTCAGGTAAGTCAGACATGCTGGCAAGGAAAATCGTTTTTTCATGTTGTCTGCCGTTTTTGTTCATTGCAAAATCAAAAAACCTGATGGATACATGCATCCATCAGGTCTTCATTGCTTAATAACTTGCACCAACCTTGATACCAAAAGAGCGCTGGTCTATATAACTCGCTCCCATTTTTCCACCACCTGCATTCCAGCCATTGGTCTTGGCCTTGGCATCGCTGAAGTTACGTACATAGGCTTCGACAAACCATTTGTCGTTTGGCGCTACCAACTTCAATGACAAATCGCCTTTGGCATAAGCTTTTTGCGTCAGACCGATATGGGCGTTATCGAAATTGCGCAAATCAAAATACACCTTGTCTTGCCAGCGCACGCCTATCCATGGTGTCAGCGTGTAACCATTGTCGAGTGCAAACTCTTGCGAGAAGTTCATGCCAAAGGTGAACTTGGGTGCATTCGGCATTTGATTGCCTTCGAGGTTATAGGCACGGCGACCACGCAACCTGTCATCGGTACCCAGATAAACTGCCGGGCAAGGAACCGCACCAAACTCTGCACGCTGATCACAGGCATAACCATCATCATAAGAATCATAATCATGGATCACGCTTTTCAGGTAACTGAAGAAGCCGCCGAGTTTGGCACCCGGCCATGGACGATAATCCCACTCGGTTTCTATGCCTGACAAATTGACCTTGGCAACGTTGACGGTTTGCCACGCGGTTGCCACGTCGCAAGTTGGTGCCCATGAAGGACAAGGCAGGTTGTCTGGCGTAGTAACCTTTGCCAGGAAGTTGCTGCCAGTCTGCTGCATGTCCTTGTACTGCATGGCGAACAGAACCACGGACAAGGCCAGACGGTTATCCAGCAATTTTCCTTTGTAACCCAATTCAAAATTGGTGACAGTTTCTGGCTTATAGGTCAGGTAGGTGATCTGCTCTTTCTTGTTGTCACCATACACGCAGGTAGTCTGGCCGCACTTGTTGGTGCGGTCACCAAAGCCGCCGGATTTATAGCCGGTTGCCAAAGCTGCATACACCATGTCGCTTGGTGTCAGTTGTGCCTGCAGGCCAAGGCGGTAAGTACCTTTGCTCCAGCTGTCGCTATGGTCATTATTGGTGCCAGGACCATAACCTGCGTAGGCGGCTGCACCACCCAGCGTACCCATTTGCGGCGTGATCTGGTTGCCGTTAGGTGTGCGGTAACTGTCAGTACCCGGGGTGCCATAGTCAAACAGGCCATTGTAGTAGCCATAGCTTTGGCCGCCCCAGCTATTGCCGCCATAGTTCATACCGCCGACGTCGGTCTTGGTATCACGTGTGTAGCGTGCGCCTACGGTAGCGGTCCAAACTGGTGTAAATTTCCAGTCAGCCTGTGCGAACAGGGCTTTGGAATCTATCTGACGGTCAGGCTGGGCGTAGAACTGGCTGATAGGGATATTGTTGGGACCATAGTGCATCTGTTCCTGGCCAAAATTGATGGCATTTTTTTCATGCATCCAGAAAGCACCTGCCACATACTGCCAGTTGTCAAAGTTCTGCTTCAGTTGCAGTTCATGTACGGTGGACAGATATTTGGAATTCAGGGTACGCGTGAGGTTATCCGAGATAGGCCAGACTGACCAGTTGCCATCTACCGGATTGCGACCCGTAACTTCAAAATCATAAGGCGAGACACCACCGTCATCATCATGCACCTGGCTGCGTTTCTGGTTCGCATAGACGAAGCCATATTCCAGCGAAGTGTTCTTGTTCACGTTCCACAACGCTTTGGAACGCACTGTGTCTATCGACATATCTACTTTGCCCGGCACATTGATGAGCACATCATATTGACCGCGCACACAGGCCCAGCGCGTGCCAGCGGACTGGTCACAATCTCGCATGCCTATGTAGCCAGCGCCAGAATCCTGGAAATGTTCATACGCGAGTTGCCATTCGAGGTCACTGTTGACTTTCAGCCTGGCTGCCAGACGACCTGCCCACTGGTTCTGGTTGTTGTAGCCATCTGCCTTGGATACTTTGCTGTTGAAGCGCTGGGTAACGTCAGGTATGCCATCGGGCTTCCAGCCCAGTGCCGGGATATTCGCTTCCGAGAAATCCTGCATCTGATTGAACGGGCTGTCCCTGGTGACTTTCATCAAGGTAGCACGCAGGGCCAGATTGTCACCGACTGCAATATTCTGTATGACATTGAGATTGCGCAGATTCAGGCTGCCGGTTTCAAAAGATGCGCTGCCGTAGGTAGAACCAAATTCCGGCTTGGCCGGGATGATGTTGATACTGCCTGCAGTCGAATTACGGCCAAACAAAGTACCTTGCGGACCACGCAGGACTTCTACCTGGTCCAGGTCAAACATCAGGGCCTGTGCACCTTGTGGGCGTGGCGAATACAGGCCATCAATATGCAGGCCTGCCGAGGGGTCACCAATCTCGGTAAAGTTGGTCGCGGTAATACCGCGTATAGTGATCTTGACTGCTGAGTCATTGGCCTGACCATCCATCTGCACGTTCGGCAATTCGCCAGAGATGCCAGACAAATTGGTGATACCTTGCTTGCTCAGTTTTTCCTGGCTGAAGGCGGTGACGGCCAATGGTGTTTTCAATAATGATGTGGCGCGACGTGTAGCGGTAACTGTGATTTCTTGTACTTCAGACTTATCCGCATCTGATTTTTTTGCTTTGGACTTGCTTTCTACTTCTGCCGTTTTGCTGCTTTCCTGATCTTGTGCCCATGTATAAGTTGTCAGTTGCGCGCAGGCGCTGGCGACAGCCAGGCTGATCAGGGTACGCTTGGTTATTTGATGAAACATCATGTCTCCCATATTTTTTTCAGTTATCGGTTGACGGTAGTGAAGCTCACTAGCGGTCGCCGTGGTCCGCACATGATCTTGCATGCGCGTCTTACTGGTATTTTTTGTTTTGGCTGGCGTCTTTGCGCCATGCACATATACTGCTGAAAACACTGTCCTGCATTACCCAAGATGAAATATTCGCAATCAAATATTTTCAATGGGAAGGTTTCCAATTTTATCGAAAAAACATAGTGCTACCCCCGTTTCTTTTTGTCAATGAAAATGTAATTCAGATACAGAGCGCTTTATCCTGCAAGATGGCAGGCATATTGATCGCGTCTGTCTTTTTGTCTGTTTTCTGGTCTGTCTTTTTTCTACTTATGCCGCTGAAGATTCCTGGCTTTGCTGCGTTGCGGCAGTTGCTGCCTTCGCTGTGGTCGTTGCGTCTTTTGCTTTTTCTGTTTCCAGCAAGAAGTCGCGGTACCAACGCGCACTCAGTTTTGGCGTGCGTTTTTGCGTGATGAAATCGACATATACGATGCCGAATCTGCGCGAACAGCCCTCTGCCCATTCGAAGTTATCCAGCAAGCTCCACAGGAAATAACCTTTGACCTGGCAACCCAGACGTATTGCCTCTTTGACAGCCAGCAGATGGCGTATCAGATAATCGCGGCGCAATTCATCCCTGACCTCGCCATCATCATCAAGATAGTCATCATAGGTCGCGCCGTTCTCGGTGATGTACATGGCATGCGGCTGGTAATCGTCCTGTATGCGCTTGAGCAAACTGGTCATGCCTTCCGGTGCAATCTCCCAGCCGAATGCCGTACGTTCTACCCCTACAGCATCAACCAGACGCGTGTTCAGTGGCGAAGCACCGGGTGCGTGTTCTATGATTTCAGGGAAGTAGAAATTCACACCTAAAAAGTCCGTGGAAACTGCCATGGCCTGCAGATCGCCTTCGTGCACCACCGGGGCGTAATCTCCCAGCGCCTGCCATACATCCTGAGGGTAACCACGGCCATACAGCGGATCGAGATACCAGCGGTTGCGCAAGCCATCATGCAGGCGCGCGGCGGCAAAATCCTCAGGCTTGTCACTGGCGGCAGAGATAGGATGCAGATTCAATGCCAGACCTATCCTGGCATCCGCAACATTGGCCCGTATGACGGGTGTTGCCAGTCCGTGCGACAGCAAGACATGATGGCAAACCTGGATTGCTGTCTTGAAGTCCTTGATACCCGGCGCATGGATGCCATCAGCATGACCCAGCATGGCTGTACACCATGGTTCATTGTGGGTGATCCAGTGCTTGACCCTGTCACCCAGATGTTCAGTGATGACATCGGCAAATTCGACAAAGGCATGCACGGTATCGCGTGATGCCCAGCCGCCCTGGTCTTGCAGGTATTGTGGCAAATCCCAGTGATACAAAGTAGCCCAGGGTTGCAGGCCGCGTTCCAGCATGCCATCGACCAGACGCGAATAAAATGCCAGCCCTTCAGAATTTGGCTTGCTGTCTGGCCCGGAAAATATGCGTGGCCAGGAAATAGAGAAGCGGTAGGCATTGCTGCCAAGGCTCTGAGCAATATCCAGATCTTCAGCCCAGTGATGGTAATGGTCAGAGGCTACCGCACCGCTGCTGCCATCACGTATGGTCCCTGCTTGCTCACAAAAACTATCCCAGATAGATGGAACGCGACCATCTGTCGCTGCTGCGCCTTCTATCTGATAGGCAGAAGTTGCCGTACCCCATAAAAAGTCGCTGTTAAAATCTGTGCGCTGCAACTGCGTAGCAAGTGACGGAACTGCATGAAGAAGATTTTTGCTCATATTTTGCTTGCTCAATCTAAAGTTGATTCAAATTAAAATTATTTGGAAAGGTTTCCAATTGTGATTAAAAAATTTTGAGTATTTGCTACTCAGAATTTTTATACTCGCTTATTGCGAACTCTTTCCTGCGTCCCCACCAACTGCTGTCTGCTCCATGGATCAAGGTGGATGAGCTGACTAGTCGGCCGCATGCCCAGGCTATTTGCAGACATTAGCCAGAACATCTACAGCATCCACAGAATCCCTTAGCCATGCCCCCGCGTGCGCTTTGCATCAGCCCAAGCTTAAATCATTGAAGCACTACTGCTCTGCTATCCTACAGGCTGCAAGCTATCTGAATTTCAGCATCTACCATTCACCAATATTTGATACGGCTATTCAGATACGAGTGAAATAATATTTCAGCTTTCAATTTCATGGAAAGGTTTCCATAATTTCATAAAAAAAATGAATAGTCAAGAAAACCATTCATTCTTTTTACACTTATTTGCGCTATTTCTACAACAGACTTTCACACCATAAATTGCAGCAGACGCCAGCACATTCAAACACATTCAAAAGATTCTTCTGGCGCTTTGTCTGAATTTCAAAATTAAATAATCATCACGATAATCAGCCAGCCTTGCTCCGTTGCTGCGCAGGTTTCGCGAGGGATGCGCGCATCGTCACCTTGATCGGGTAATCACGTGTGACTGGTCTTCTCAGCCCATAGCAACGGTTCAATAATTCATTCAATGCACTGAGCGTGACATCACGCCAGGGAATATGTACGGAAGTCAGGGGCGGCGCGGCATAGGCTGCGCTCATGGTGTCATCGTAACCGATGACGGAAACATCGTGTGGCACGGAAATACCAGCTTGCTGGAAGAAGGATAAGGCTCCCAGTGCCATTTCATCATTCGCGCAAAACAGAGCAGTGAAGGGACGGCCTGATTCCAATAATTCCTTGGCACAATTCCAGCCACCTTCGGGTGAAAAATCACTCTCGGCTATCCACATCTTTCCTGTGTCAAGTCCTGCATGACTGAGTTCACCAAGGAAACCATTAATGCGTTCCACATTATCCGGAGCGGTCGATGGGCCGGCGATGACGGCGATATGTTTATGCTTGTATTCAAGCAGGGCGCGCGCAGCCATGACACCGCCTTGCACATGGTCAGCAGCAAAGCACTGGTCAGCGATGGTTTTTGAATCATGATTCAAAACAACCAGACGATCACGTTTTGGGCCAAGAATAGAGAAATCTTCATCAGTCAACACATTGCTCATGACGATGAGGCCATCGCAACCACGTTCCATCAAAAATTCTATCCCCTCCACACCTTGCCGCCGTTCATCACCTATACCAACGCCGAACGCGACCACCATGTGCAAACCAGCCAGGCGCAATTCTGTATCGATAGACTGCAGGATGGGCATGTAAAAAGTACCCTTGAGCACAGGGATATACACGCCTATCATCTGTGAATTGCCCGACAGCAGGCTGCGTGCCGCATGGGATGGGCGGAAATCCAGTTCAGCAATCGCCTTGCGCACACGCTCCTGCGTCTTTAAAGACACCGACCCTTTGCCGCTGACCACGCGTGAAGCCGTGCCCAGTCCTACACCCGCCAGGCGGGCCACATCCTTGATAGTCGCCACTTGATTCTTTTCCATATTTATCATCCGGCCAGTATATTAAAAATTTGCCCCGACTATCGTGAATTATCTTCTTCAATCACAAACGTGACTCTGTTTTTGCATCGAACAGGGAAACCCTGTCGGTGTGAATGTCAAAGCGCACTGTCTCGCCCAGCTTAAACTGCCGGTTCTCATGGTCCAGCAAGCACAACTGCTGCTTACCCATAGCCAACCATAAGAGTTGATGATTACCCATGGGCTCCAATAGACTTAGCTCGCCGCCGTATGCGCCATTTGCATGCACCTGCATATATTCTGGCCGGATACCCAAAATCACATCTTGCACTGACGATGTCGCCTGAGACGCATAAGCCGATAAATCCAGCTTGATCACTTCATTATCAAACTGCTTGTCTTCATTGAGCTTGCCGGCAATAAAGTTCATGGCTGGCGCACCCAGGAACCCTGCGACAAACAGGTTTGCCGGTCGCTCATATACTTCAGACGGCGTACCGAGTTGCTGTATCTTACCAGCCCGCATGACGACGATGCGGCTCGCCAGGGTCATGGCTTCTACCTGGTCGTGTGTTACATACAGCATGGTAGAGCCAAGGTTCTGATGCAGCAGCTTGAGTTCACGCCGCAATTCTGTACGCAACTTGGCATCCAGGTTTGATAGTGGCTCATCAAACAAAAACACCCTGGCTTCCCTGACCAGGGCGCGGCCTATTGCCACCCTCTGCCTTTGTCCACCGGATAGCTGCGCTGGCTTGCGCTGTAACAGCGTCTGCAATTGCAGCATCTCTGCCACTCTGGTGATGCGTGCCTGTATTTCTGGCTTGGCGATACCATTGATGCGCAAGCCGAAAGACATATTTTTTTCCACCGTCATGGTCGGGTAGAGTGCATAGGACTGAAACACCATGCCTATCTGCCTCTCGCTGGGTTCGGCATAGCTGACATCCTTGCCTGCGATTTCTATACTACCTGCCGCGATATCGATGAGACCAGCTATGCTGTGCAACAGAGTTGATTTGCCACAGCCGGACGGCCCAAGCAAGACCAGGAATTCGCCCTCTTCCACATCCAGATCCAGTTGATCGATGATCTTTTGTCCACCCAGCTGTATACCCAGATTCTTGAGACTTACATATGCCATGCACCCGTCCTTAGCCTAAACCTAAACCTAAACTTAATCTTTAACCTTTGACCGCACCAGCGGCAATGCCACGCACAAACCAGCGGCCTGAAATAAAATAGATAGCCAGCGGCAGCAAGGCCGTCAATATGGTTGCTGCCATATTGACGTTATACATCCTGGTACCGGTCGTCGTATTAATGACATTATTCAGTTGCGCCGTCATGGGTAAATGTTCACGCCCCGCAAATACCAGGCCGAGAATGTAATCATTCCACACTCCCGTGACCTGCATGATGGCGGCCACGACTATCATGGGCAGGGACATGGGGAGCATCAATTGCACAAAGATGCGGAAAAATCCGCCGCCGTCTATGCGTGCCGCATGAAACAGTTCTTGCGGTATGCCCAGATAATAATTGCGAAACAGCAGAGTCATAATAGGCATGCCAAAGATCACATGCACAAGGACGATGCCAGGCAGGGTGCTGAAAATATTCAGGGCTGCCAGCACCCGCACCAGCGGGAACATCATCACTTGCACAGGAATGAAAGCGCCCGCCAGCAAAATACCAAACAGGAGTTGTGAGCCACGGGGCCGCCAGAATGACAATGCATAGCCATTCAGCGCACCCAGAAAAATCGCCAGCACGGTGCTGGGTAAAGTAATCGCCACTGAGTTCCAGAAGCCGCTACTGATACCTTCACAGGCCACGCCTGTACAGGCTGTGCTCCAGGCTTGCCGCCATGGTTCCACCGTCATTTGCATGGGCAAGGCAAAGATATTACCCAGACGAATTTCTTCCATCGATTTGAAAGAGGTCACCAACATGATATACAGCGGCAGTAAAAAGAACGCCGCCGCAGTCAGCAAAAAGGCATAGATGCCTATGCGTGCCGGCGTCCATGTGCGTTTTATGTTTGCCCTCATATTTTTCCCTTGCGGGCTCTTGCATACGCATAGGGTATCAACAGTGCCAGCACGGGCAACAACATCATGATGGCACCGGCAGATGCCAGTGACAGGTTGGCGCGACCAAACAAATGGTCCATGATGAATTTTGCCGGTACTTCGCTGGCAGTGCCGGGGCCGCCCTGCGTCATCGCTTCGACCGCATCAAACAGTTTGACGACAGCCGTTGACAGCAACAAAAAGACGGTGGCGAAATTAGGCGCCAGCATGGGGATGATGATGGACAGATAAACCCGCCATGCGGGTATGCCATCCATGCGCGCAGCTTTCCAGATATCTTCATCTATGCCGCGCAAACCCGCCAGCAGCATAGCCATGACCAGGCCGGAAGCCTGCCACACGGTCGCGATGACGATGGTATAGATCACCATGTCCTGATCGACTATCCAGTCAAACTGAAAATCCTTGAAACCCAGTTGCCGTATGCCTTCTTGTATCCCCACACCCGGCGTCAGCATCCATTGCCACACCAGGCCGGTGGCGACGAATGACATGGCATAGGGATACAGGAAGATGGTGCGCAGTACGCCTTCACCCGTGACATTCTGGTCTATGAATACGGCAAGCAAAAATCCAATGATGACGCAGGCCAGGATAAACAGTACGCCATAAATAGCCAGGTTATTCAGTGACAATAGCCAACGCTCATTGTCAAACAGACGCTCATACTGACTGAGGCCGACAAAGTTATTGACGGGCAGAGTGCGCGAGCTGCTCAGCGAAATTTTCAGTGTCCATAACAGCGTCGCCAGATAGCCAAATACCACGGTCAGGCTCATGGGCAGCAATGCCGCATGAGGGATGAGCCTGGTATGCAGCTTGCCTTTATATCTGGCGCTGGGTGAATTGGTTGGCATGTACGGTGGCGCTTGGCAGGATATCAGTAGGGCACTTAGTTCTTCAATGCTGCGATGATATTTTTTTGCGCTTTTTCTACTGCCATATTGGTATTCCAATAGGCTGTCAGCACATCAGTCAAAGCACCGTTCTGGTCTGGCGTAAGATAAATTTCGCCTATGCCGGCATGGCGGCTTTTGTCTTTCATGATTTCCAGACCCATCTGGGCACACAGGTTCAGTTGCGTCACATCCAGATCATTACGTATGGGGATGGAACCCTTGAGTTTATTGAACTCCAGTTGCGGTCCGGGTGCCACCACAATGCTGGCCAGCAGCTTTTGCGCTTTGATGGTTTCTGGATTGCTGGTTTTTGGAAAAACAAAGGCATCGCCCTGTATCAGGTAAGGTGCTTTTGGCCCCAGTCCAGGCATGCAGCCATATTCGCGGCCAGCGACTTGTTTGGCCGCGACGAACTCACCCAAAGCCCAGTCACCCATGATTTGCATGCCGGCCGTGCCTTTGATGAGCAAGGCGGTAGTGTCATTCCAGTTGCGGCCAGGTGACGCTGTATCAATATAGGAACGCAAGCGCTTGAAGCTTAGCAACACCTTGCGAAAGGCTTCTGAATTCATGGCGGTGACATTACGGTCACGCATCACGCTCAGGTAGAGATCCTTGCCACCTACATTGGCCAGCATGGCCATGAAGACGATAGTCTCTTGCCAGGCCTGGCCACCATGTGCCAGCGGTATCAGGCCGGCTGCCTTGAGTTTATCCAGAGCAGCAAACAGTTCATCTGGCGTCACTGGTTCTTTGTCTATGCCGGCTTTTTTGAATGCAGATTTTGAATACCATATCCAGGCTGGCATGTGGATATTCACCGGTACGGCATAGTAATGTCCCTTGATCTTCAAGACATTGCGTATGGGTTCTGGCAGGGTCTTGTCCCAGTTCTCTTTGGCGGCGACATCATCGACATTATTGAGCATGTCTTGTTCAACGACATCCTGGAATTGTCTGGAAATATTGAATTGCGCAGCAGTGGGCGGGTTACCACCTACCATACGGTTGATGGCGACGGAACGCGCCTGGTCACCACCGGCAATGGCAGTATCTGTCCACACGCCACCTGCAGCACGATAAGCATCGGCAAATTTGGCGACAGCAGCCGATTCACCACCGGATGTCCACCAGTGCATGACTTCGGCTTTGGGCCCTGCGGCATGCGCGGACATACTCGCGGCTACCAGGCCGCCCAGGCCACCCAACAACAGGGCAAGCACCGGTTTATTGGTTTTATACATTTTGTCTCCGCCTAAGTTTCCACGGGTGCAGATGGCAGATCATGGTCTGCAATTTTTCTGCTTTCTTCTGTTTTTTTATCGTTATACCTGTTACTGCATACATGGAAATTCCCGCCTCTCATCATGCCCAGTCACATCGGCTGAATACAATTGGAAACGTTCCCATAAATCCAGGCAAAATATAACACCCTGGGTTTTCCAGTGTCAACATATTGTCAATATGAAAAACAACAGGGTAAGCAACCCTACTGGCTTTCATCACACATCTCCCCCAGGAATTCAATGCTGCACCATGGCTGCACGCAACTGCGCAACGATGAGATCGACAAAACTCCTGACCTTGGCATTTGCATAGCGGCCTTCCCTGTGTACTACATGCACGGGCAATGGGGCAGTCTCGTATGCCTGCATGATGCGGCATAGCTGCCCATCATCAAAATACTTACCCACCTGGTAAGACAACAGGCGGCTGATGCCCAGACCTGCCAGGCTGGCTTCTATGGCCGCATCATTGCTGCTGACCGTGAGACGTGGCTTGACCTTGATTGCCATATTCTGCCCTGCATGGGCAAAGCGCCATTCGACCATGGGTGTGACACCCGTGGCGGCAATGATGCTGTGCCCGCTTAATTCATGCGGGCTGGCCGGCGTACCATGCGCTTGCAGATAAGCGGGCGAGGCACACAACAGGCGGCGTATCTGCCCTACCCTTATTGCCTTCATGCTGGAATCTGGCAATTCGCCTATGCGCACACCGACATCAATGCCTTCTTCCAGCAAATTGACGACACGGTCAAGGAACAGTGCGGACACATCCATCGCCGGATAGCGTTGCAAATATTCGACGATACCAGGCATGACAAACATTTTGCCAAACATGACGGGAGCAGTGACGGCCAGATGCCCACGCGGCTCGGCATTGATGCCCGCCGTGGCTTCATCGGCAGCCTCGACATCGGCAATGATGCGGCGGGCATCTTCCAGATAGCGCTGGCCGGCTTCTGTGACCCTGACAAAACGGGTGCTGCGATTCAGCAGCTTGACGCCCAGCCTGGCCTCCAGCGATGCGATAGCGCGGGTCACTGCTGGCGGCGACATGGCCAGACGACGGGCGGCAGCGGCAAAGCCCTCATCCTCGGCAACGGCTACAAATACAGTCATCAGATGCAGCTTGTCCATGGCACTCCGGTGATTATTCCGCTATTTACAATAATTAATTGTAAATCATGGCTATTCTTGAGACAAACGATATTGCGTAAATTTGAGTATCGATAACTCAACTCACGATATTTACTTAAGGACAAATACAAATGGATAAGTCATTGGAAATTGCACGCCCACCCTTGCCACCCTTTACGCTGGAGACGGCAATACAAAAAGTACGCATGGCAGAAGATGGCTGGAACACCCGCGACCCTGACAAGGTGGTACTGGCTTATACCGTAGATACTGTCTGGCGCAACCGTCATGAATTCCCGCGGGGACGTGAGCAAGTCAGGGATTTTTTACAGCGCAAGTGGGCGGCTGAACGTGAATACCGCCTCATCAAGGAAATCTGGGCATTTAGCGAGAACCGCATTGCCGTGCGTTTTGCCTATGAGAGTTGCGATCATGAGGATAACTGGACGCGTTCTTACGGCAATGAGAACTGGGAATTTGCTGAGAATGGCCTCATGCATAAACGATTTGCCAGCATCAATGATCTGCGCATCAGCGCAGATCAGCGTTTATTCCACTGGCCCCAGGGTCGCAGGCCAGATGATCATCCCGGGCTCAGTGCTCTTGGTTTATAAGTCAGACCAAGATCCAGCCCGAACAGGGGTCGCAGGAAAAACACCCGGCGTATGATCTCGTAACTGAGAAAGCAAGTCGCTGCTGTCAGCGCCACCAGCAAGATGCCTTCTGGCAGGGCAGGCAAGGCCAGCGGCTTCATGCTGTGCGCCATGATGACGATGTAAGTCTGATGCAAGATATACACAGGAAACACTGCCTGCGTCAGATAGCGCCTTGCAGGGCTGTCAAAGTTCAGATACTGCTTCGCATAACCACAGGCTGCAATAATCGCTGACCAGGCCATGCAAACCCATACGCCGCGCTGGAGCATGATGAACCACTGTGGTGTTGCATCATATTCGAAGCTGAAATAGATAATCAAAAACAACCAGCCACATGCAGCTATTCTGAGGGCCAGCCAGCGCATGCTGGCAAGCTCTTGCCAGAATGCCTGGGAATTGGCGATCAGGGCACCGAATGTAAAGATAAACAAATAGCAGGCATGGTTATACCAGTCAGCCACCAGGCCATTATTCGGCGGGTAAGAACTGAACAAACCCATACGTACCAGCGCCAGGTAAGCAACAGGCAAAACCAGGATGCGCCAACCCTTCATCTGCTTTTGCAGCCAGTTGCGGGCAGCCTGGAACCATGCAGGTTTGAAAGCCAGCCAGAACCACAGCAGCACACTATATACCCACAGGTAGGCAACAAACCACAGGTGATTCCAGGTGGGCAGATCCAGCACACCTCCCCCTATCTTGAAGCCGCGGTAATGATGCAGGTAGAGCTGCATGAATTCGCCGTAGCTGCCTGCATAAGCGAGTTTTTCTACCACTTCAAGATAAGCCTGCGGCGGTACGATCACAAACATGCCGAAGATCAACGGCAGCAAAAGACGCAGGCTGCGGCTGCGCAGGAATTTACCGGTGGCGATTTTTTCCAGCATGAAGGCAGATGCCACACCTGAGATAAAAAACAGCAGGCTCAGACGCCATGGGCTGGTCAGCATCATCAACGGTTGTATCGCGCTATTCGCATGCGGGCTTTTGACATGCCAGCCCCACTCTACATAGTACATGCCTACGTGATACAAGATCAGCAGGAAGAAAGCGATGATCCTGACCCAGTCGAGAAAATATAAACGCTGGGACGGCAAACCTGGCACTGCTATGCTTGAATTTGACATGGCTCTTTTTTCTGGTCATTGATGAACACAGACGCGATACTAAAAGCATGGTCAAATTCACTCCAGAAAAATGTGGCGGACTGGATGTGAGCAGGGGTGAAATGGAAATCAGCCCTGACTCAGTTGGCAAGCGCCTGCACAACCTCGTCTCTGTGCTGACGGCTGCATGGCAGGCGCAGGCCATCTTGCAGCAGCAGTTCAGCATCGCCCTTTTGCGCTGGCAAAACCTGGGTAATCTGGTCCAGCCTGACGATATGGCTGCGGTGGCAACGCACAAAGTCCTGCCCCAGCCTGTCCTGCAAACCCGACAAGGTTTGCCGCATCATGTGCTGTTGTTGCGCGGTATGGATCATCACATAATTATCAGCAGCTTCCAGTCGTATGATGTCGGCCAGTCTGATGACAGTGACACGGCCTTTTTCGCTCAGCAGCAAATGCTGTTCTGCCTGGATTTTCTTCGCGCTGCTCCTGCGCTCACTCACTCTTTGCAGGGCACGCAAGAACCTCGCCTCATCATAAGGCTTGAGCAGGTAATCTATTGCATTCGCATCAAAAGCCTGCAGGGCGAACTGGTCATAAGCGGTGACAAAAACGATCAGTGGCACAGGCGCTGCCAGTTGACTGGCGACGGTAATGCCGTCCATCTCCGGTATTTGTATGTCGAGGAAAACCAGATCGGGCTGTTGTTTATGTATGCATTCCAGCGCTTCTTTGCCATCTCTGGCTTCTGCTACGACGGCATCTGCCACATGTTCGGCTACCAGACGCCTGAGTTTATCCCTGGCATAGGCTTCATCATCGACGATGAGGATTTTCATGAAGCTATGCTCCCGGCATCAATGGGCAGGCGCAGTTCTGTCATAACGCCTGAAGGCTTCAGATCGGTCAATTGCAGGCTGGCTTTATCCTGATAAAGAACTTGCAGGCGCTGGCGCAAATTACTGATGCCTACGCCTGAGCCTTCCGCGTTCTCCTGCAAATGGCCTGCGTCATCCTCGATGCGCAAGATGACTTGTCCTGCCTCCTTGTATGCGCTGATCTTGATGTGAGTAAGCTGGCTGCGTTTTTCGACGGTATGCTTGAAACTGTTTTCCAGTATGGTTTGCAGGCTCATGACCGGTACTTTACTGGTCAGCACCTCATCAGCAATGTCCCAGTTGATCTCTACCCTGTCGATAAAGCGCAGGCTCATGAGTTTTGCGTAGGTCTGCAGCAGCTTCAACTCATCTGCGAGGCTGGTTTCGCTGTGCTGACCCAGGTCCATGCTGGCGCGCAAGAGTGCGGCGATCTCGCTCAGGGCAGTGTCGGCCAGTTTGACATCGGTATACATCAGCGATGAAATGGTGTTGAGTACATTGAACAGGAAATGCGGTTGCATCTGTTGCGTCAGCCTGTGCAATTGCGCATCGCGTAACAGCGCCTGGGATTTTTCTGCATTCTCTTTTTCTTCGAGCAAAGAAGCATAGGCTTGGAGGCCAAAAATCACGACATAAAACATGCCAAAAAACATGAATATCTTGCTGCACTCATAAAAATACACTTTGATCCAGCCATCATGCTGATAGCTGAGTCCCAGCAAGGCGTATACCGAATGACGCAGGCTATATACCATCACCACAAATACAGTGCTGAACAAAGGCAGGGGCAGGATTTGCTGCCAGAACCATTTGGCTGGTGTCTGCAATAAACGCCTGTCGGTCAGCTTACGCCTTTGTAGCAAGAGCAGCAGTGTGCCGACAAGGGCAGAGGAACTTTCCCAGAAGATGGGTTCCCAGATATGCTTGCCGCCACCTTTCAGATGATCTTGCACGGCTACCGCCACCATCAATAGCCAGAACAAGAACCAGCCGGCGAAGACTGGTTTTTTGATTTTGTCCCAATACACCAGTCCATCCATTATTGCGCCACCAGATTGCTGGTGCCCAGCCACTTACCACTCGTGCTCAAATCGCGGGTCAGTTCCAGCACCAGTTTTTCTACTGCCATAGCTGCATTCGTCAGCGGGATATTTTTTGAGGCGCACAGGGTTACGGTACGAAACAGTTGTACATCACTGATAGGGCAGGCACGCATTTCGCCACGTTCAATTTCTGCCAGCATCGGTGATACAGGCAAGATGGTCGCTCCCATGTCGGCCATCAACGCAGATTTTAAAATCGCTATCGAGGTGATGTCGATGACATTCTCTATGTGCTTGCCCTGCTCCCTGACCACCTGTTCTATGCGTGGGCGCACGCCATGTTGTATGCTGGGTAAAATCAGGGTCGCCTGCAAGGCTTGCGCCAGCGTGATCGATTTGCGCTTGCAGGCAAATTGCGAATCTGAGCGTGTGATATACATCATTTCTTCTTCTACCAGTGGCTTGCTGGCAAAGCCGCCCAGTTGGCCATCATCAAACAGTATCGCCAGGTTCAAACGGCCTGAGCGTAACTGCTCGGTCAGGTTGCCAGTCAATTCTTCTGTCAGCTGAAAAACGATATCGGGATAAGCTGCACGCACCGCTTTTAACAAGGGGAAGGCCAGCGCGCCAGAGGCACTTTGCGGTATGCCCAAAGCAACCGTGCCGCTGGGTTTGTCGGTTGATTGGGCGACAGCTGATCTGGCATCGCTGACTTGCTTCAAAATCGCCAGCGCATGTTCATAGAATATTTTTCCGGCGTCGGTCGCCTGCATGCCTTGTGCAGAACGATGCAGCAAAGTCGCACCGAGTTCTTCTTCTAGTTGCTGCAATTGCTGTGTCAGTGCCGGTTGCACGATATGCAGCACGCGCGCTGCGCGTGACAGCGAGCCGTGATCGACGATGGCGACAAAATAACGTAGCTGGCGCAATTCCATTTTTTTATTCCACGGGCTTGATGGCCCGTCTTTCTATCGATGAAGACAAGATCAGGGAAGTCGAAGTGACACCACAACGGGCGAGGCTGGTGATCACACGCTCCAGCTCACGCACCGAAGGTGCGACCACTTTGACAATCACGCAATCTTCGCCTGTTATGGCATGGCATTCAACCACTTCTGGTACTTGTTCGGCAATTTTTAAAACTGGCGTATCGGTTCCACGGCTGGCGATACGGACAAAAGCGGTGATGCCATAACCCAGCGCTTCTGGATCAACCCTGGCATGATAGCCAGTGATGACATTGGCCGCTTCCATGCGCTTGACCCTTTCAGTCACGGCAGGCTGGCTCAGATGTATGCGACGGCCTATCTCGGCCATGGTGACCCTGGCATCAGCCTGCAAAATCTCGAGGATTTTGCCATCCATCATATCCAATTCTATTTTCACGGAGAAACCCTGCTTTTTCGTTGAGATTAAAAGAAATGTACCTGATTTACCTTTGATTATCCATTCAATATTCAAACTGACTAACATACACTGATTACCTGAAATCAATTTAAGCTAGCCCTGCCATGCGCCATTTGCCACGTAAAGTTTTACTCGCCCTGCTTACCGTCTATATAGTCTGGGGCTCCACTTACTTTGCCATACAGGTGGCCTTAAAGGCTTTCCCGCCTTTCATGATGATAGGTACGCGCTTTCTGGTGGCAGGCGCTATCTTGTATGCCTGGCAAAAATCACGCGGCGCGCCCAACCCGACTTTGCGCGAATGGCGCGATGGCGGCATAGTCGGCATCCTGATGCTGGGTGGTGGCACTGGTTTGACAGCGGTGGCGCAGCAATATGTGTCTTCCGGCTTGACTGCCGTGTTTATTGCCTGCTCACCGATGATACTGTCTGGCTTGTCGGGCATGTTTGGTGACTGGCCCAAGCGTCGTGAATGGGCGGGCATATTCTGCGGTTTTGCTGGTGCCATGTTGCTGGCGTCTGACGGCCAGTTTTCGGCACAACCTTTGGGCATACTATTTTTGCTGGGTGCGATATTGTGCTGGGATGTGGGTTCGATTTTGTCGCAAAAGAAACTCAAGATGGCGGCTGGCGGCATGGGCTTTGCGAGTGAAATGCTGGTCGGTGGCTTGTTCCTGTTTATCATCAGCCTGGGTAAGGGTGAGCAACTGACAGGGGAAGTAACCCTCAATGCGGTGGCTGCCTGGGCCTATCTGGTGGTGGCTGGATCGCTGCTGGCATTTACTGCCTATATGTATTTGCTGTCAAAAGTACCGGCTGGCCTGGCTGCGAGTTATGCCTATGTCAATCCTGTCATCGCAGTAGGTCTTGGTGTGGTGTTTGGTGGCGAGCACTTGTCCATGCGCGAGATGCTGGCGATGAGTATCATTCTTGGCAGCGTGATAGTGCTGACCAGCGCGCACAAGCATAAAGAACAGACTGCCAGTTGATAAATTGATCGTTGCCTGACAACTGTCCCGCACAAAAAATAATGGCGCTGCAACACTGCAGCGCCATTTTATTAATTAATTCATCAATTCATCAATCAACGCATTCATCAATTGCGCTATCAAACAAGAGCAGGTCAGGCTCAGTCTTAAAAGAATTCAGCGGTATCGTTGGACACTTCAGTCTTCAAATCGCCGCTGGACACCAGTTCATCATAAAAACACGTGCGGTTGCGGCCATTGGACTTGGCGAAATACAGCGCCTGGTCAGCCCGGCCCACGATGGCGACGGCAGGTTCAAATGGATCTATGCGGGCATAGCCTATGCTGATGGTGACCGTGCCAACCTGTGGGAAATAATGCTGTTCCACATTCTGACGGAAACGCTCGAAAATGGTATTGGCATCTTCCTGCGAAGTCGAGCGCAGCAAGATGACGAATTCTTCACCGCCAAAACGGAACAGGCGGTCTGAGGGACGGAAAGAACTACGCAAGAGATTGGCGATGAGAATCAGCACTTCATCACCATACAAATGCCCGAACTGGTCATTCACACGCTTGAAGTGATCAATATCAAGCACAGCCAGCCAATGCTGGCGTTCAGGCTCATGGCTGCGGCGTTCTTCTTCTGCCCGCTCAGCTTCTGTGCTGGCTTGCTGTTGCAAGGCACTGCTTCGCAAAACCTTGGAAAAATTATCGTCGAAAGTCTTGCGGTTCAGCAAACCTGTCAGTGAGTCGCGCTCGCTGTAATCAAGCAGGTTCTGGAAATTGCGATAGACAATCAGCATGCCGTTGACGACTTCCATCGCCGTCGTGGTGTAATTGGCGGGCTTGTAAATTTCGAGACAAGTATGCAATTTGTCATTGATCCAGATCGGCAGCCAAATGATTTTGCCGCCTTCTATGACTTGCTCTATGATTTGCTGCTTCTGCGCAATACCCTCTTTCAATTGAGGATAAAGTTCGATGGAATCATGAGAAGCAGGGGATGCCTGGGTTTCGTCAGCAATCGCGACATTGTCGTTTTCTATGCTGATATGGGGTTTGATGAAGACTTGCTGACCAACAGAAACAACATCCAGCACCCGCGCCGACTCCGCGTTGGTCAATTGACGCAGCGCAGTAATTACTGAAATATTCAGTAAGTCATGATCGCGATGCCCGGTAATTTCTACCAGGTGTTTAATGATTGATTCCATGCCCCGTATTCCTGCATCTTCCTGCCGATTCCAGCCGATCCTTGCATAAATTACCAGTACGAACTCGCCAGCTACAATTCACCACACGCAAGCACTGTGCGCAAATTGCCCTTATACAATAGTATAACAATTCAGGGCTGGCTTTACCTGATATTCTGCAAACAATTCATCCAGAGACATATTTTTACAAAATTGCACGAAATATGCGTCAAGCCCTATTTGCAAATAGTGTAGGCATTCATGCAGGTATCGAACTAAAGTAATCGAACTAAAGTAATATAAGCAAAACTCATTTCAATCATTTTTTGCCAGGGTGTAGCCATGAAACGTTCGCATACCAATTCCTGCATCCTCACCCTGGTCTGTATCGCAAGCAGCCTGATCATGGCTGGAACTGCACATGCCAATTCAAGCATCCAGGTCACAGATGCCAGCGGACAGGCTGTGCCGGATGCGGTGGTCTATGCAGAACTTGTTGGCAGCCCGCAGATTACCAAGTCAGCCACTGCGGAGATTCAGCAAAAAGACAAGAAGTTCATGCCCTTCGTGACGGTGATACAAACCGGCACTTCGGTTTCCTTTCCCAACAACGACACGGTCAGGCATCACGCCTATTCATTTTCCCCGGCCAAGCCTTTTGAATTGAAGCTGTATTCAGGCAAGCCTGCTGCACCTGTAGTATTCGACAAGGCAGGTACCGTTGTGGTTGGCTGCAATATCCACGACCAGATGGTTGCCTATATCCATATCGTCGATACACCCTATTTTGCCAAGACCGATGCTAACGGCAATGCTCGCCTGCCAGCCATTCCCGCTGGTAAATATGTATTGAAAACCTGGCATCCCAAACAACCATCGACGGCAACGGTACAAGAGCAAAATATACAAATCGACAGCAATGGTCCCAGCCTGACGGTAAAATTGAATTACAAGGCGGGTTAATTACAAGGCTGGGTCAGCAGGAGATACTTTTCCCACGCACACCAAGAGGAAAGTTCATGCGTTTGCATAGTTTGGAAAACCGGGTTGTCACTCTTTTCATAGGCTTGCTGTTGACGGTACAACTGGCAGCCTATTTCGCCATCGGCAGTGCCATAGACAGGAACGCCCGTACCTCCGTTGAAGAGAATCTGAAAATCAATGAAAAATTCTTGCAGCGCCTGCTGGATCAGAATGCACAAAAACTCATACAAGGTGCCATCGTCCTCGCCAAGGATTACGCTTTCCGTGAAGCCATAGGTACGCATGATACTGAAACTATCGTCTCTACCCTGTCCAATCACGGCAACCGCATAGGCTCAGACCTGACCATGCTGGTCGGGCTGGACAAAAAAATTACTGCCTATTCGAATACCAGTAAAGCCAGCCGCAATAACAGTGCAAACACTGAACTGAGCAGCAGCCTGCAACAATCGGTTTCTGCACTGATACAAACCGCAGAAAAAACCGGTAGCGCAGCCAGCACCGCGATAGTCGATGGCAAACCTTATCAAATGGTGGTCGTGCCCATCGAAGCACCAGTCACTATCAGTTGGGTCGTCATGGCGATCCCCATAGGCAAGGCTCTGGTGACCGACATGCATGAATTGTCACGCATGCAAATCAGTTTGCTGACCTCTGAAAAACAGGGGAGCTGGCTCGCCAATGTTTCCAGTCTCAGTGATGACAACGCCAACAAGCTGGCCCAGCAATTACCGAGCTCAGACAAACTGGTCAACTACCTGCCCGCCCTGCAAATCGATGAAGACCAGTATAGTGCCCGCATACTCAAACTGGCACAGAATGAACAGTTCAACACCATCGCCGTATTGCAACTGTCTATCAGCCAGGCAGTTGCTCCTTACAAGGAATTGCAGCGCAATCTCTTGCTACTGACGGTACTTGCTGCCGTCGTCGCCAGCATCATCAGTGCCATCACTGCGCGCCGCATTACCGGGCCGGTAAGGCAACTGGCAGAAACTGCACGCAGCCTGGGTGCCGGTGATTACACGGCCACCATCAACGTCAAACAAAAAGATGAGATTGGCGACCTGGCACGTACCTTCATGACCATGCGTGATGGTATTGCCCAGCGTGAAAAAGAAATCAGCCGTCTGGCTTACTGGGACACCCTGACCAATCTGCCGAACCGGGCACTGTTTACCGACATGCTGGAAGAGGCGATTGCCAGCGCACGCTCTCATGAAAAATCCTGCTACGTGCTAATGATGGACCTCGACCGCTTCAAGCATGTGAATGACGTCATGGGACACCGCTTTGGTGATGTCCTGCTGAACCAGGTTGCCATACGCCTATCTGCAGAACTCGGCGCTGGCGGTACCAAACCAGCCCGCCTCGGCGGTGATGAATTTGCCATATTGCTGCCAAATAGCGCGAAGGAAGATGCGCTGGAACTGGCAAACCGCATCTTGCGCTCACTGGAAAAACCCATCTCCATAGAAGACCAGACTGTCGATCTGGGGGCTGGCATCGGCATCGCCGGTTTTCCTGAACATGCGGGGGATGCTCAGAGTTTGCTGAGCCGGGTTGAAGTTGCCATGTATGCAGCAAAACTGAGGCATAGTGGTGCTATCATTTATTCACCCGATATCGACAAATCCAGCCAGCAAAGCCTGTCACTGCTCAGTGAATTGCGGGCAGCGCTGGAACAGCAAGCGTTTCGTCTATATGTTCAACCCAAGGTCGAGCTCGATCATGGTCAGGTGATTGCGGTTGAAGCACTGGTGCGCTGGATACACCCTGAGCGTGGTTTTATTTTTCCCGATCAGTTCATTCCTTTTGCCGAACAGTCTGGCTTCATACGTCAGTTGACGCACTGGGTCATGAACGAGGCAGCGCGGGTTTGTCACATGTGGGATCAGCAAGGCATGCACCTGAAAATCTCGGTGAACATTTCCACCCGTGATTTGCTGGACCAGGATTTGCCGGGCAAGTTTGCCCAGATATTGCAAGACCATGAAGTAAAAGCGGCTTCATTTTGTCTGGAAATCACTGAGAGTGCCATCATGGATGACCCGGTACGGGCTTTCCAGACGCTGGACAAATTGCATGCCATGGGTTTTGAATTGTCTATCGATGATTTTGGCACAGGCTATTCATCACTGGCCTACCTGAAACGCCTGCCGGTTCATGAACTGAAGATAGACAAATCTTTTGTACTCAAGATGGAAAAAGATATCGACGACACCAAGATCGTCAAATCCACCATAGACCTGGGACACAATATGGGTCTCCGGGTCGTTGCCGAGGGAGTGGAAAATATAGAAGTCATGCATTTGCTGAAAGAGATGGGTTGCGACCAAGCCCAGGGTTATTACATCAGCAAACCCATGCCTTCAACCGACATGCCTGCCTGGCTGGCCAAATGGCAAGAGCAAAACCAGCAAACTACCCAGGCCTGAGTCGGAATTCAAAAGAATCAAAGAACAATCAGGCCAGATGCACGAACTGGCCTGATTTGCGGTCACGCTTGCGGTTATACATGCGGCTGTCGGCGATCTTGATGAGTCGCACATAATCACTACCATCCTCAGGGAAGCTGGCCCAGCCTACCGACACACCAACACTGACAACGATGTCTTCCAGCGCAATTGGTTGCTCGACTATATTGCAGATTTTTTCCACGGTATTGTTGATATCAATAGAGCTCTTGGTATCTTTCAGCAGCAGCACGAATTCATCTCCGCCATAGCGCGCGACTTCATCCGTCTCACGTATGGCAGAACGCAAACGCGCAGCAATCACAACCAGGGCCTTGTCACCAGCATCATGACCATGGTTGTCATTGATGTATTTGAAGCGGTCCAGGTCTATGAATAACAGGGTAAAACCTTCACTGGCACCAGGATTTTCCAGGGCCTGCTTTTGCAGGTAATTGATCTGTGTGAACAGGGATTCACGGTTCGCCACCTGCGTCAGCTTGTCGTAGCGCAGCTTGTTTTCCATCTCCATGAAAGTCTGCGCCAGTGTGCCTATCTCATCCGTGCGGCGAATTTGCATGCTGGGCATGGGTTCACCATTACCAAATTTTTCAGCAGCAGAAGTCAGTTTTCGTATATCTCGTATCACGCGCTCGACGATGGTCAAGCCTATGGTGAGAGCAAAGATCACACAGGCCAGGGCAATCACCATACTCTGCATGAAGCCCTGGTTGATACTGCTCATGAAGTCAGCACGTGGCACGGCAACCACGGTCAGCCAGTTCAAGCCCTGCTTGTTACCCAGTGGAGAGATCGCCACATCAATGGTGCCGTTGCTGAGCTCCATGGATTGCGTCTGGGTAGACTGCAATTTCATGCCGCCTACTCTTTGAAAAGTCTCGCTGATCAGCGGTGTTTTCATGTCGATGGCACGCATGCGTTCAGGCACGCCATTCACCGTGCGCTCAGGCAGTTCCTGTCCAGAGGTGGCGACGATATAGCCATCTGCATCAACGATATAGGCGACGCTGTTCTTGCTGATCTCGAGTTTGCGCAGGAAATTCGATAATTCCTTGAGCGTCAGATCGGTTGCCATGACACCGGCAAACTCATGGTTCTTGTTAAAGACCGATTTTGCCAGCGTGATAGTCGGATAGTGGAAAGAGAAATTATTATAGATTTTTGACCAGACTGGTCTTTCCGAGGTCTGTGCAATCTTGTACCAGGGGCGCAAACGCGGATCAAAATCGTCACTGCGCAAGATGTTCGAGCGGTCACCGACATGACTGACGCGGAAGACCGTGCGTTTGTCACCATCTGGTTCACGCCAGAACAATTGCACCATTTCCCTGGAAATTCGGTAAACACCGACAAAGCGCCCGTCGCTACCGCCGAAATACACGTAGTTGTTAACATCCATGAACAAGCCACTGGCCGCCCAGAATTTTTCTTCCAAGGCTTTCATGTCCGCAGAAAAATTCTGCTCTTTGGGCAAATTGCTGGGGCTGGGTGCGACTGACTCCAGCGCAATCAGGGCGCCATCAAGGTGTTTTTCGGTCGCGAGGTTGATACGGTTGACCATATCGCCAAGTATGCGCTGCGTCAGGGTATAGACGGCATCTGTCCCGGCCTTCATGGAGACCCAGCCTATGGCGGCAGACACCCCTATCACCAGGACGATGATGGGTATCACCAATTCTCGACGCAAAGAAGAACGACTCATACTTGGGCTCAATCAGGCTCAAAAAAAGCGATCGGAAATTCCTGTCCGGTATCCTGCGCTGCTCTACCCCTGCTATTTCAGGCCATACAAGGCGGCAAAATACATGAAGAAAAAATCAGGGGGCTTTAGTATATACCGTTAAAAATTGTTAAAACCAACTTATGTGGCAACACAGAGATTAAATCTTGCGTATTGTGGTAATTGGACTGGCCAAATCAAAGCAAAATACAAAGGCCAGCTTAAATTTCTTCCATTTCTTTTATAAAACGAATCGGTTACTCTGATGAAAAATTTCTTTTGAGCAACCAACATACCATGGACTTATACGCCACCGATAGCGAAGTTACGCAGTTAGAGCAACGCTTGACCGGAACGGTGGTGCAAGAACAACTCGACGAATTGCTGACACTTGCCTGGCACTTGCGTCAGCGCGACAGTAGCCGCGCCCTGAACCTGTGCGAGCAAGTCAGCAAACTGCTAAATACCTCAAGCAGGATGGATACCGACAAAGCCCTGGTCTATCTGCGCCTGCAATTGATCAGGGCAGAAGAAAAGTGGTTGCATGCTGATCTCGACAGCGCGGCAGCCATCATCCAGGCCATATTGCGCCATCCTGACGTGCATCTCGACCCGGCCGCCCTCAGCGATGCCCACCGCATACTGGGCTTTATCTTCTCTGACCAGGGCAAGCATGTCGAATGTGACATCGAAATGGCCATCTCCATAGATGAAGCCAGCAAGGGTGATGATGTCTTGCGCAAGCAATGTACTGCCGCTGCACTGGCCAGGGTTGCTGTCTTGCGTGATGATAAATTAGCCAAATCTTACTTCGACCGCTATTTTGCCTCGAGGAATAGCCCAAAAGAAATCCACCCCGGCCTGGCCGCCCTGATGGATGATTTTCTTGGTTTGTATACTGGCCTGAATGGGCAGCTCGACGAATCGGTTGCCTACCTGAGCAAGGCTTATCAGGCCTGTCTCGATTCTGGTCAGATACGCCGCGCCATCCTGACCGCAGCGAATATAGGTTATAGCTATAGCAAGGCGAGTGATTTTGAAACTGCGCTGGAATGGCTGCAAAAAGCACTGCAACTGGCCAAACCCACAGGCTGGGCACCCAGCATAGGCAATTGCCTGATGCAAATAGGCGACACTTTGCGCAAGATGGGTTCACTCGAGGCGGCAGACCAGATGCTGCATGAAGCACTGGAACAGTTATCACGGCTGACTGGCTCACGCAATTATGCATTGACCATCAGTGTCCTCGCCGACGTTGCGCTGGACAGGCGTGACTATCAGTTGGCCTACAATTTGTTCAGTCAGCTGGCGATGCTGCAAGGTGCGCAGGAGCAGGCTGATTTACAGGAAGCCGCCAGACAGGGGCAGGCAAAAGCACAAGCCAGACTCAAACCCGCGAGCACAGAAGCAATAATTCACAAATCTGACACACTTGTTGCAAAGCGTTAATTGGTCTTGTGCAACATCTGACTAACTTGTATAAAGAAACCGGACGCCAGACGCGGGTCCGATTACCTTTACAAGCCTGGAAAAATTGCATTCATGCCTTACCTGAAACCTCTACTCATTGCTGCTCTGCTGACCAGCTGCATCGCATGCGCCAGTGATGTAATTGCACAAGCCCTGCCCATGCCTGACAAAGGCAAACTGCTGGCTACCGGGGGCGTGATACAACTGGAAGGCGCAGGCGGTGGTGGTCTGACACCATGGGCGACGATTAGCGGTTATGGCAGTGAAGACAGCTATGGCGTCAATGCCCATATCACCCAAGTCAGCACCCAGGACTATCGCCTGCAAACTGCTGGCGTCGCTATCGGTATTGCCGATAAACTGGAAATGTCACTGGCGACACAAAAATTTACAGGCAGCCTGGCACCTCTCGACAAACTCGAATTGCAACAGGATGTCGTCGGCATCAAACTCAAAGTTGCTGGTGATCTGGTCACGGATCAGGACACCTGGCAACCCCAGGTCGCCATCGGTGCCATGTACAAACGCAATCATGCTGTCAAAGGGCTGGAGGCACTGGGTATCACCAACGTCAAGCAACTGGGTGCTGTCGATGACAGCGGCATTGATTATTATCTGTCGGCCACCAAGCTGATACTCGATCATAGCCTGCTACTGAATGGCACTTTACGTCTTAGCAAAGCCAACCAGATGGGCTTGCTGGGATTTGGCGGCGACAAGCGCAACCATTACCAGTTATTGCCAGAAGTGTCGGTCGCTTACCTGCTCAACCGCAAGCTCGTCGCTGGCGTCGAATACCGCAGCAAACCGCAAAATCTGGCGGTCGATAATGAAAAGGCTTATTACGATGCCTTCCTCGCGTGGTTCCCCAGCAGATCAGTTTCACTGACACTGGCCTATGCAAATCTGGGTGACATTACCATCTTCAATCCAAAGAACCAGCGTGGCTGGTACTTGTCACTGCAAATCGGCAATTGAGAATAAGCGCATGAAATTCATATCACCCATTCCATCCATTCCGGCACTTGCCTGTTTGCTGTTTGCAGTAATGGCAAACACCTCTGCAGTACAGGCCCAGACTACACCACCAACCCTGTATCAGGCGCTGGGTAGTGAAAGCGGCATCAGCCAGATCGTTGATGAAGCAGTCAGCATCATTTTGCAGGATGAACGCATCAAGGCCAGCTTCAAGGAAACCAATATCCCCAGGCTGGCGCAATTACTGAAAGAGCAGTTCTGCGTCATCAGTGCAGGCCCCTGCAAATACAGCGGTGATGACATGAAAACCGTGCATCAGGGTCTGGGTATCAATGCTGCACAATTCTATGCCCTGGCAGAAGATGTACAGATCGCCATGGACAAACTGGCCATTCCATCCGCCACACAAAACCGCCTGATGGCCTTGCTGGCACCAATGAAACGCGATATCGTTTTCCCCAAGACGCAACCCTGATATTTTTATTTTTTTTTTGCATTAAATCTGAATCTGATTTTCAGTAGTCTCCGTACAAATAGCAGATACACGGTTCCCGTGTGAAATTGCCGCTTGATCAAGAGGAAATATAATGCAAATGAAGAGAAAATTCGTCGCCCTGGCCTTGTCAGGCAGTAGCGCCTTCTGCATGCAGGCCAGTCTGGCCCAGGACATGCTGAAACCTGATATGGGCAAACTGACAGCCACCGGCGGCGTCAGCCAACTTGAAGGTGCAGGCGGCGGTGGCCTGACCCCATGGGCATTAATTACAGGTTATGGTACACGTGACAGTTATGGTGCCAATGCCCATTACACACAAGTCAACACTCAGGACTACAGTCTGAAAACCTATGGCGTCGCGGTCGGCATTGCCGACCGTGTAGAGCTGTCCCTCGCTAGCCAGGAATTCACAGGTTCGCTGGCCCCTTTGAATGCGCTGAATATCAAACAGGATATTTTTGGCGTCAAAGTCAAAGTTGCCGGTGATGCGGTGTATGACCAGGACAGCTGGATGCCACAAATCGCCGTTGGTGCCATGTACAAGCGCAACAAAGGCATAGGCGGTCTCGGTGCACTCGGCATCACCAACGTGAAACAACTCGGCGCCAAGGATGACAGCGGCGTTGATTACTATGTTTCTGCGACCAAGATCCTGCTCGAACAAAGTCTGCTGCTGAACGGTACGGTGCGCATGACCAAGGCCAACCAGATGGGCATACTGGGTTTTGGTGGCGACAAAAAAGACAGCTATAAACCCATGCTGGAAACCTCAGTTGCTTATCTGATCAACCGCAAGCTGGCAGTTGGTGCTGAATACCGCATGAAGCCGCGTAATCTGGGCGTCGATAATGAAAAAGATTATTACGACGTGTTTGTTGCCTGGTTCCCAACCAAGAATGTGTCTGTCACGGCGGCTTATGCAACGCTGGGTGACATCACCATCTTCAATCCAAAAAATCAGCGTGGCTGGTACTTGTCCCTGCAAGCAGGATTTTGAGCGCCCACTGACTATCTATAAAAAAGACCTATCATGAATATTCTCTCCCGCCTGTGCAAAACCATAGCCGCTTCCACTCTGTTTGTCAGTTTGTTTGCCAGCCTGCCTGCGCATGCGCAAACCGGCAATGACGCCCTGTATCAAAGTCTGGGTGGCAAAACCGGCATCAGTACCTTCGTCAATTCCTTCGTCGCCATCGTGCTCGATGATGTACGCATCAACAAGGCTTTCAAGGAAACAGATACAGAAAGACTGGCCAGCCTGCTGACCGAACAATTCTGTGAACTCAGTGGTGGCCCTTGCAAATACAGCGGCCGCAGCATGGCAGAAGCACACAAGGATATGCAAGTCACGAATGCCCATTTCAATGCACTGGCAGAAGACTTGCAGATCGCCATGGAAAAACATGATGTCCCATCTTCAGCGCAAAACAAGCTGATCGCCAAGCTGGCCCCCATGCAACGCCCCATCGTGACCAAGTAAGCAATCTAAAGGCGATAAAAAAGATGAAGCTATTATTTTTGCAAAAGTATCGTACCTTGCTCACCCTGGCGCTGACGGTGACACTGATGCTGGTGGCAAGTTCACCCATGCTGGCACAGGCGGCAAAACTGAATTTCCAGGCAGTCGACAAAAATGGCAATGCCATGAGCGATGTCGTCGTGTATGCGACACCAATAGGCGCGCCCTTGCCAGTCTCAGAAAAAGCCGAGGCCACCATATCGCAAAACGATATGCAGTTTTCACCGTATGTGACGGCGATACGCACAGGCTCACAAGTCAAATTCCCCAACTATGACAAGATGGAACATCATGTGAAGTCTTTTTCGGCAACCAAGGAATTCGAGATCAAGACTTATGAACGTGGCGTGATGCCACCACCCGTGATCTTCGACAAACCCGGCATCGTCATCGTCTATTGCCTCTTGCATAACTGGATGCGTGCCTATGTGCTAGTACTGGATACGCCCTACTTCGTCAAGACGGATCAGAACGGTGCTGCCACGCTGGATAAACTGCCAGATGGTAATTACGAAATCAAGGCCTGGCATCCAAATCTTGGCAGCATCAAGCCGCCACTGAGCCAGACTGTCAAAGTCAATGATCAGGCAACGCCGGTCAAATGGCAGTTTGATTTTGTGCCTGTTCCAAGAAAATCGAAATCTGCTGGCTACTGAGATCTAGCTGCTTGAAAAATGAAGCCGGGCGCGAGTGCCCGGCTTCATCCCAACTACGCTTTAGCCAAGGCTATCCAGCCAGGCGGCAAACTCTTTATCCATGCCTGTACCCCATGATCTGACCAGAGATTGATAGCGCGGGTAGTCACCACTGCGTGTGAACACCAGCATCTGCTCTATCTCTGGCCTGTGCTTTTCCATCATGAAGCGCACTGCCAGATAACCCCAGCTATAAATCCTGCCTATGCCATTATTGTTTTCATAGCCGGTATCGAATAACTGGCTCAGTGCATAAGTCTTTTCTCCCGCAGCTTTGATCGCAGCCGGATTATCCTTGCCTCTGGAAATATACTCAGCAATGCCCTCAGTCCACCACACCAGATAAGGTGTCAGTGGCGCAGGCTTGGCGCAGTTTTCTGGCGGCGCGTGCGAGTCATGCAGATTCGCGCAAAAGTCGCCATACAGATTGAAACGGCCATCGAGGTAATGCACATATTCATGGCCGAGATTGAGTATGCTGCCATCTTTTTTCTGGTTGGCGACAAACTCGGCCTGGTTGCCTGGTCGATCCGGATAACCCTCCAGATACATGCCACCATTATTGGTCGGCATATCAAAATGCTGGGTCGCGTATTTGATGAAGTCTTCCTTGGACTGGTAGATATTGGCTCTGAGGCTACCGTTATGATCATCCTTTACCGGCTTGCCTGCGGTACCGAAAATGCCATGAAACTGTTGTTCAAGCGCGCCCAGCATCTCGCAAGACTTGCGTTCATCTTCCGGCGTCAATGCCTGTGAACGCAGGCTCAGCGTAGGGCTGCACTGATGCACATGCGTCAGTACTTTTTGTATTTCCTGGTCACGCGCAAGATCACGCGAATCACGTGCCTGCTGTGGGTTGCTGCTGCAAGCGACCAGGCCCAGAGCCAGCAAAGGCAAGGCCAGCATCCCATTATTTCTGAATTTCAACTCCGTCTCCTTTTTTCATTTCTCTACTGCAAAACAAGATTGCATCTTGATATCAGCGCGTTGTAAATACGCCGCAAATATTTTATAAATATACCTTAAATATATTTATATTGGTACATTTGAGTCCCGCCGGAATATGGATTTCTTTTTCCCCGTCCTGATTCTGGTGGCAAATGGCCAGCTCATATCCTTGGCAAACCTCACTGCTGTCAGAGGCTAAGCAGTGTGAACACCGGACGTGAGCTGGTAGCAAATAAAGAGAAGGCTGGCCTTGCCCTGTCACAAAAAGGCGAGAACCAGACCCGGAAGATATCCATACACATGCAGATGCAAAGTGAATTGGAAATGGCTGTTCATTCGAGGGATTGAATAGTGAGACAGAGGGCAACCTCAAAACTATGGAGCATATGTTGAAAACTTTACCCAATATGAAAAAATCCGCACTGGCCATTTCCCTGGCATTGATCGGACTACAAAGCAGCTATGCACAAGATGCTGCACCGGTACAAAAAGTGGTTGTAACCGGTTCGAATATCAAACGTCTGGACAGCGAAACTGCGTCGCCAGTGCAAGTCCTGACCCGTCAGGAAATCATGGACAGCGGTGCCAATACGGTCAAGGACATTCTCGACAATCTTAGCAATAATGACCGCAGTGCCATCAGCGACCTTGGTGGTGCCAACTCCTGGGCCAGTGGTGCATCGGGTGTATCGCTGCGCAATCTCGGTTTGTCTGCAACGCTGACTTTGCTGAATGGCCGCCGCCTGCCCAGCTATGGTTTTGCTGACGGCTTGCAAGCCACCTTCGTGAATATCGATGCGATACCGGCGAATGCGATAGAACGCATAGAAATCCTCAAGGACGGTGCCTCAGCGATTTATGGTTCTGATGCGGTGGCGGGCGTCATCAACATCATTACGCGCAAAGACTTCAAGGGCGTGACCCTGAATGCCAGCGCCCAGCAATCACTGCGCAACAGCATGCTGAACAAATCCCAGACAGCCTCCATCACGGTAGGTGCTGGCGACATGGAGAAAGATGGCTACAATGTCTTTGGTCATCTGGAAGCCTATCACCGTGGCGCTTACAAAGACCGTGACATTTTTCCGCAACTGCCGGACTGGTACCTGAAAATGAATCCGGACCGCGCCGCGCTGTCGACCGGCTCTTACCCCGGCAACTATACCGGGCGTTATCCAGCCAATTATGCAGACGCAAGTCTGGCGGGTAAATCCTTCACCACTGCCGCCCCCGGTTGCGCACCCGAATTGCTGATCGGCGGCCTGTGCCGTTATGACTACTGGAAAGACAGCGATGCCAATCCCGCAGCCGACCGCATTGCCTTCTTCAGCATGGGCAGGAAAAAGCTGGGTGACAACCTGACCGGTTTTGCCGAAGTCAATTTCTCGAACACCAAGAGTACTTACTATACCTCAGTCCCGCGCTCGAATATCACTGGCGTTCCGCTGACCTGGTATGACTCCATCAAGGGGCAGATGCAGTATTTCACTGACCCGCAATTACCGGTTGGTCACCCTTTCAATCCTTATTCTTTCCCGGTAGGTTTGAATTATCGCTTTGCCGATAATCCCGAGATGTTCAAGAACGTCGGTGAGGCAAAACAATACCGCGTACTCGTTGGACTGGAAGGCACGCATCTGGGCTGGGAATGGGATGGAGCGATAGGCCGCATGAGTTCTACCGCAACCCAAAAGCAGCATCTGTACCGCGACCGCTATGCTTACTACGATGCCATCGTCAAGGGTGAATATAAATTTGGCGCAACAAACTCACAAGCGGTACTCGACAAGATGTTCCCGGAAATGGGTTCGCACGGCACTTCTACTCAAACCTTTTTGGACTTCAAGGCCTCACGTGAATTGATGGCCCTGGGTGGCGGCCCTTTGCAACTGGCCACCGGCTTTGATTTGCGTCATGAAACTTTTGAACAGGCCAGCAGTGATAATGTATTGAATGCACAAATCGTGCAATTCAGCGGTGTCTCCATACAAGGCTCACGCAATGTCGGCGCCGCATTTGCTGAATTGAACGCACCGTTCACCAAACAGCTGGAGGGCAGTTTCGCCCTGCGCGCTGACAAATCCGGCACGACAGAAGCAGCGGTAGTTCCAAAACTGGGTCTGTCGTACAAAGCCACGGATTTTCTGATGTTGCGCGGTACCGCAGCGGAAGGCTTCCGCGCACCGAGCTTGCCAGAGACAGGCAACGGCGGCGCATCCTGGTTCAACAATGGTTACCTCGATCCCAAACGCTGCGCCATGGCGACGCAAATGTCTGATGCCCTGAAAAAAGGCAATTCCATTGATCAGGCCAATGCCAGTGTTGCTTATAACCTGGGTTGTTCAGTCAGTTTTCCTGCACGCGTATTGCCGAACAAAGATTTGAAACCAGAAAAATCCAACAGCTTCACACTCGGTCTGGTCTTGCAGGCGACCAAAGACACCAGCATCACCATCGACTATTACAACATCAAACGCCGTGATGAAATCTCTGTACTCGGTGTGGATGAGACTCTGGCGAATGAAGACAAAAAAGCCGGTCTGGTTGAACGTGGCGTGATGACAACCCAGGATATTGACCTGGCCCAGCGCGCATCTGAACTGGCAGGCAAACCCCTGGGCTTTGCCATCGGCCCTATCGCCACCATTGGTGCGCAATATGCGAATCTGACCAAGACCAAAGTTGCCGGTGTCGATGTTGATGTCAACAGTAAATGGAACCTGGGTGGCGCAGGCAAGCTCAGTACCGGTCTGGAAATGAATTACCAGACTGATTACCGTAGCTGGAGTTCATTCACCAATGACTATAGCGAAAACTACGTAGGCCGTCGTGGCGTACCAAAAATCCGCGCCATCGCCAAACTCGGCTGGGCCAACGGTGACTGGAACGCAGGCACCCGCATCTACTACACCAGCGGCACCACATTAAGCTGGGGCGACCTCGACAGTGCCAACACTGAACAGGGTTGTATAGACCGTGGCGTCGCCGTCGATCAGTGCAAGGTTGCTGCCGACACCACGGTGGATTTCTCGCTCAATTACAAAGGCTGGAAAAACACGCTACTGACCATGAACCTGTTCAACGCCTTCAACCGCGACACCGTCATGCAAATGCGCCCAGGCAGCCCATTGCCTTTGCGTGGCCGCGTGTTGAAATTGTCGTTTGAGCATAAGTTTTAAGAGCAGGGCTAAGGAGAGATCAAAGGCAATCGCATTAAGGTCCAGAAAGGTAAATCAACCGGTTTTGACCTTGGGTTGTCTTTGATTTTGCTTAGTAGTTGATTTTGATTTTTCGCAGTTCCCCATGTGTCGACGCCGTTTGTGCAGTACAGAAAATGGATTAAGAAGGACCGCTGTTTGAGCGGAGCGAGTTTCGGGCCTTCCCATTTTTTGTACTGCACAAACGGGCACCCCCTTCAGGGGGGCGACGACGCCTGGGTCGCCTTTTTGGCCCACCTTTTTGGCGAAGCAAAAAGGTGGGTAGCCGCCGGTCTACCACCGGCCGGCAATCTAAAAAATACGTGTGCAGGCATTTGAAAATCAGATACGAAAACAATTCGAATCTGAAATTAATATACCTAACAGTATGCAACGAACGCCACTGGATTCCAGCTAAAACCACGCTGGAATGACGTAAATAAGTTTACGGTTCAATATAGATTAAGCCAGCTTATTAACTTGATCCAGAAACCAGCGATTGCCTCGCAAACTCAACCACTATGCCGATTTCGTCAAAACCCCAAGCACAAACCATCAAGACCCAAGCCCCCGCCTTATACTATCCTCCCCCGCATCCATAAAACCCCATCAGGAGTTCCAGCATGACATCAGGCATAGGCGGTTCCACAGCAGCCCTAGAATTAGCCAGCATCCAGACAGACTTCAGCGATGTCACCCCCATCAGTGCGGCTGAACGTCAGGCCAGGGTAGAAAAGGCGGCCAGGCTGATGGAGCAAAATGGTGTGGATGCCATGATCATGCCAGCTGGCAGCAGTCTGTATTATTTTACTGGCCTGCGCTGGTATCCAAGTGAACGCCTGACAGCAGCAATATTGACGCCAGATGCGAAGCTGACTTATGTCTGCCCCTACTTTGAAGAGTCCAAACTGCGTGAAACTCTGGGTACAGATGCTGACATCCGCCTGTGGCAAGAAGAAGATGACCCTTGCCTGCTGATCAAAACATTCCTGCAAGATTCGGGTTATAAAAGCACTACCATCGCACTTGATGAAAATGCTGCCTTTTTTATTTTTGACGGGCTGCGCCGCGCCTTGCCGCTGGCACAGATCGTCAATGCCATCAGCATCACGGCAGAGTGCCGCATGCATAAGTCAGCAGCCGAACTGGCCATCATGCAACAGGTCAAGAACCTGACGCTGGAAGTGCAAAAAAAGGCAGCGAAGATTTTGCATGAAGGGATTTCTTCTTTTGAAGTTGCCCGCTTCATTGACCAGGCACACCGCGCCTATGGCGGCAGCGCATCAACATTTTGTATTGTCAGCTTTGGTGAAGCGACTGCCATGCCGCATGGCCCGGATGCCGAGCAGTTCCTGCGTGAAGGTGACATGGTGCTCATCGATACCGGCTGCAAGCTGCATGGCTATAACTCGGACATTACCCGCAGCTATGTGTTTGGCAAATCCAGCCAGCGCCAGCGTGATATCTGGGAACTGGAGAAAGCCGCGCAGGCAGCCGCGTTTGATGCAGCACAGCCAGGTGTGCCTTGCGAACAGGTGGATGCAGCCGCGAGAAAAATATTGGCAGCAGCCGGTTTTGGTCCTGACTATCAGTTACCTGGCCTGCCACACCGTACCGGTCATGGCATAGGCCTGGACATTCATGAATGGACTTACCTGGTCAAGGGTAATCAGCGTCCGCTGGCGGCTGGCATGTGTTTCAGCAATGAACCCATGATTTGTATAGAAGGCGAATTTGGCATACGCCTGGAAGATCATTTCTACATGACAGAACAAGGGCCACGCTGGTTCACGGGCCAAAGCCATGCAGTTGATACACCGTTTGGCCGAGACTGATATCTGCTACCGGCATCTTCCATGCCGGTAGTATTTACTCACCTATCTGCTCACTTATCTGCGTACTTAGTACTAACTTACTTGCTAACGGCAGTACTTTCTTTTTTCTTGGCTGGGGCTGGTGCCTTGACGGCATTCCTGGATTTGAGGAATACCGGTCCCCAGACAGGGTGACCAATTTCAGCGGCTGACAGATTGAAAGTGGGGTCCAGCTTCAGGGCCTTGTCAAATTGCTGGCGGCACAATTGCGTGCGGGAAGTCACGCAGTAACTGAAGGCCATGATTTTCAAGGCGCCCAGTTGCACATCCTTGTTATGACCGCTCCAGATTTCATTACCACCCAGTTTTTTGATGGCGCCATTGTAGTCGCCGCCATCATATAGAGCCGTACCATCTTTCAATGCCTGCACGTCCGGACTCAGCGCAGGAACTGTGGGCTCTACAGGCGGAGGTGGTGGCGGTGGCGGTGGTTCTTTTGGCTTTACGACAGGCTTGGGAGCCGGTGCCTGCTTGGGCGCCGTTTCACAACCCTGCATGAGCACACATGCCACCATCAGGCCAGCCACAGACAGCGTTTGGGCTAATTTATTCATTTTTCTTACACTTTACTTATTCGTGAACTCATGTTCTATGGTTGCAGTAGTGGTTTTCCCGGCTTCGACTTCGGTAATGAAGTCGGGGAAGCCAGGGTTAGTCACTCTGATCTTATGCTTGCCTGCAGCCAGACTTAAATGCTTGAGAGGCGGGCTGGCCCCTTGCTGTACACCATCCACAAAAACTGTGCCCCAGGGCTTGATGGCCAGCTTGAGGTTAAGCTTGCTGGCCGCCGCAGCCTTGGCTGCCTTGACTTCTTTGAGGCGTGCCTGTGCAGCCTCGGTAAATTTGCCTTGCGGATATTGCTGCAAGTAGGCGTTCAGGACCTCAGGCGTCACTGTATTATCGTCTTTGAGCTTGTCCCATGCCAGTTTTTCCGGATCTGGTTTGTCGGCAGCTTCTGCCACGCTTGCAGGGGCAGCCGCGGTATTGCTGACCGCTGTCGCAGTTTTTTCAACCGGCGCTGTTGCAGCCACTGCTGCAGCCGCAGATGCCGGAGTGGGCACTGACTGCGCTGTAGATGCAGCAGTGGAAGCAGGGCTTGGAGCAGCAAGCAAAGTTTGCCCCGGCTTGTTGGCACCCTGACGACTGGCCAGATAAGCGATCACCACAACTAATACGGCGGCTAGCGCCAGCAGGGGCACTAAAAGCTTGCCGGACTTTACTGACACTGCTGTACCACTTTCTGCAGTTTTGGCTTCCGGCCTATGTGTTTTGACGGCGGAGGTATCTTTGACGGGCAAGACATGCACCTGGTCTTGTCCCTCTGCCATGCCTGCAGCATGCTCTTCCCTGCCCTTGCGCGATTTGCGCACAGAAGCAAACGAGCTGATACCGAGCAGCTGACGGAATTCATCCATGCTTTGCGGGCGGTCTTGCGGCTGTATTGCCAGTGCATGGTCTATGCCTTTGAGGAACTTGGCACTGAAACCTGCATGCTCACCATCCTGCAGGGGCAGCATGGTGTCTTTGACGACCCGGCCCACCGAGATCGGCGGCGGTGATTTCATGATCGCAAAATACATGACCGCAGCCAGGGCATAGATGTCAGTCCATGAGCCCTGGGGCATTTCTACATCATCGGCATATTGTTCTATCGGTGCATAACCGGGCTTGAGGATGACCGTCATGCCTTGCGTCATGTCACCAATGATCTGACGGGCAGAACCAAAATCCAGCAAAACCGCTACGCCATTCTTTTGCACGATGATATTGTCAGGTGAAATATCCCTATGCAAAATCTTAGAACGGTAAAGGGTATCGAGCGCTTCCAGTATCTGCTTGAAGATAAACCGCAACCAGGCCTCGGTCACCAGCTTGGGGCGTTTATTGACGATTTGCTTTAGGGTATGACCATCGTAATGGCGCATGACCATGTAAGCAGTCTTGTTTTCTTCCCAGAAACGATAGACCTTGACCAGCGAAGGGTGGTCAAATTGGGCCAGCAAACGCGCTTCATTGATAAAGCTCTTCAAGCCGGCTTCAAAGGTAGCCTTGTGCCGCTCTGACCTGACGGTCACGCTGGTATCGGCAGAACGACCGGCCAGGGAACCTGGCATGTATTCCTTGATAGCAACTGTACGTTGCAGGGAATGGTCAAAGGCCAGATACACAATACCAAAGCCACCCTCACCCAATACCCCGGTGATTTCAAAGTCATTTAGCCGCGTGCCAACAGCGAGACAATTCTCGGTACCTGCATGGAATGCAGTTGGTGCTGCAGCGGCGAGTACTTTTTCTGTGTTCAAGGCTGACTCGGATCTTAGTTTCTTTATAGAAGCAGAAGCCATGTGTCGATCACATTCGTGGCTTCCGGTTCGGGTTAATTCAGCGTTTTACCTGCTCATCATGCAGACAAATTGCAAAAGCCGAGAAATTATCCCTGTTAATTGCCTTTGACGTACTAATATTTTTTTCTGCAATGGCATTCATTTTACTCAACCATGCCTCACTACTGTTGGTCGTTGCCAGGCAAAATTCCATTTCATGCTCAAGTACCCACTCCCAAAAGCCGTCTGTACACATGAGAAAAGCATCGCCATGACGTAATTCTAGGGCATCTGCCGTCACTTCGGGGGTGCTATCGCCTTCTGCACCGATGGCTGCAAACAAACGGTTGCGATGAGGATGCTGGCGTATGCGCGAATAATCGGCCATACCGGCATCGACCAGGCGCTGGGCCTGGCTATGGTCTTTCGAGACTGCCTTGAGCCGCCCCTGGCGAAACTGATAAATCCTGGTGTCTCCCATGTGCGCCCACAAGGCGCAACGGTTGGTCTGGTCTATCAAGATAGCGGCTATGGTGGTGCTCATATGCCGCTGGCTAACATGGTCGCGCTTGCTTTGTGCCACTTTCAGGATGGCCCAGTCCAGATAAGAGCGCAAGGCCCGGGAACTGAACGAGGCTTCGCGCACAAATTTTTCTATGACAGCATCAATCGCCAGTCTGGCCGCAATTTCACCACCAGAATGGCCACCAGTACCGTCAGCCAGCACAAAACAGGCAAGTTCATCCTCATTTGCCCATGCCAGCGCATCTTCATTGGTTTCCCGGGTACCGATGGCAGTAAATTGTGCAATGTCCAGACGCATGGCTATGCTTAAGTTAGGGTTATGCACAAAAAACTAGCGGTTTGACTCTGCTTTTTCTACTTCTTTTTCATAGGCAAGCAAAAATTCCTTGCCAAACATTGCCTGGAATTCATCCTTTTTGCCCGATGCAATACCCTCATACAAGACATTAAACTGATCCCACATGGCCGCCTTGCGGCGTCCGGGGTTGATCTGGTCCATCAGGCCAGGCGTACCCAGTTGCGCTTCCACATGGCCGGGTTGCAAGGTCTTTAGGATGGCATCGGTCACTGCGCGAGTACCTGCAGCTACCCCCATCTGGTGAGTCCGTATGTCAAAAAAAGCATCTTCCATCGCCTCAGCCGGTGCCATAAAGCCTGGCATCTTTTTACGCAGCATCTGGGTCAGCACGGTTTTACTGTCAGGGAAAAATTTTAAGGGATTGTTTTCCCTTAAGACAACCATGGTTACTTCTGCTTTCACTTCACGCTTGAGCAGCGCGCGCTGGGACAGCTCTTCCATCGCCCCTTGTACTGAGGTTGCCATGAATTTGCCCAGGGTTTCCATTAATTCCACTGTCAGGCCAGAAGCGAGGTTCAATTGCTGCAAACCTGCGCCCTGCAAAAAGGCTTGCATGAGTTCATTGGCGTTGCCTGCAGCATGGCTGGAGGTGGCAGCAGCTGTTGCCATGCCGGGCACACTTGCAGGCTTGGCAACTTCAGCTTTCACTGCACTTGCTTGCACAGGCGGGACATCAGCGATTGTAGCTTCAGCCTGGCCAGAGGGCTTGCTGTCGGTACCAGCAACATCTGCCTGCGCACCGGCTACTTCCGGACGCAACAGGAATTGTGGCGGCTGGGAAGGGGGAATGTCTTTGCCTGAAGGCAAACGTGTCACCGCCGGGCTGGCAGGCAAGGCTTCGGCCTGGTCATTTGCGGTTACTTCATCGCTTTGCACTTCAACGACAGTTTCGTCCTGCGCCTGCGCTTCACCAGGCACGGTATCAGCGGCAGCTTCAACTGCTTGCTCTTCTCCTGCATGTTCTACGGCATGTTCTACAGCTTCTGCACGCAATACATACAAGCCTACCTGTAGCTGGTCCCCGGCCTGAAATTCAACATCAGTTTCTGCCACTATTTCCTTGCCATTGATAGAAACGGGATTGGCGAGGCTGAGGTTATGGATAAAGTGCCGGCTACCAGTACTCCAGATATTGGCCTGGGTACGGGAAACAAAGTGTTTGGGGTCTGGCAGTGCGAGGAAATTTTCTACATTTCGTCCCATCGTAGCTGGTTCCGGGCCAAATACAGCAGAAACCGGATCGGCTGGTGCTTCGTTATTGTAAGAAACAACGGCAATTTTAATCATTAGTGGCACTCCAAAACCATTTTGTATCGCCTATAAAATAAGTATCCTGAACAGGCAGTTTGAGATAATCTTACGACAGTGCTTTTTATGCTGAACCTGGCAACATTGATGGCAGTAATGCGCAAATGCATGATTATTTGCCGCAATGACCACCAAGTTAATATCTTGCCATGTCAACATGAACTCGCAGCTTACCCGATTATCATCAAATCGGCGACTCGGCGAGGCCAAGTTTTGCTGTTTGCAGCATACATTGCGACAAAGTACGACACTTGATATCAATTAAATATCGGTTTCTACCTTGGCGAAGCAGAGCACCACCAGCACGAACTTGAGCACGATCTGCTCGGTTCATTGTTATAGTTTGCTGCCATTTAAGCAATGGCTTGCATTGGCGTCATTGTTTTGGAAGATAATTGTTATGTATATGAGGCGAGGGTAATGAAAGATTCTGAGCATAGTCAGCCTGCTCTGTCAGAAAGTACAGGTACATTTCATTATCAGGAATTGATTGAATCCCGCCTGGGCCAACCTATTGCCTCTGACTTGCTTGAGGCCGAAGCACAAAGATTGGCAGCCTCTCCCGGTGCCAAACTGGCAGCGGCACGGCTTGCCCTGGGCTGGTCAGTGGAAAAGGTGGCATCTCAGTTGCGATTGGCACCACGCCAGATCATTGCACTGGAAAAAGACGACTATCCCGCCCTGCCAGAGGCGGCGATAGTCAAAGGCTTCACACGCGCCTATGCGAAGCTGGTCAAACTCGATCCCGAACCTGTCCTGGCTTTGATAGCTGCGGATACAGACCAAAAAAGGCTGGCACCAGGCAAACTTGAAAAGCCACGGCGTCCTGGCAATCCGGCGCAAAACCAAGGTTCTGCGCTCGGTATTTATATCTGTTTGTTCATCGTGGCCGCTCTGGCTTATGCTTATTTCAACCTGCATTAAAGCCATGCATGTTTAGCCTGAACCGGGCGTTTTGCCGATTAAAAGTTATACGACCCCGTCATGTAGAAAGTCCTGCCCAGCGCATCGGTATAACGGCCATCGTAACCAACCTGGTCACCATTGCCTTCTTTCAGTGACAAAGGCGGATTGACATTGAACAGATTGCGTACCCCTACCGTCAGGGCCAGGTTTTTGCGCAATTGCGCCCGGGTCTGCCAGTCGAACGTCGTGTAAGACGCCACATCGCGCTTGACCGTGACAAAATCACCAAAGCTGCCATTCGCATTCACTTCACGCACAGAGGGGGAGGCATCTTGATAGCCGGAACGGTAATTCATCGTCAGTGCATGGGTGAACATGTCTGAAGTCTTCAACGTCGTCACCAGTTTGCTGATGACGCGGAAAGCCACCGCGTTATTCTCATCATAGCGACCAACACTGTGCACCGTCGGGCTGCCTGGAATATCAAAGTCTGACATCAGCATATAAGTCCCCGTCCAGTTCAAGGCCAGCTTGCCCAAAGGCGTCGCTGTCTTGAAACTGTGGTCCCAGTCTATGCCGCGATAATGGGCATTGGCGATATTGTACGAAGGCAGGGTACCAACCAGGATATTGCCGCCCTGGCCCGGTTCATAGAAAGTCGAAAACAGGTTTTGATAACGCTCAGGATGACCAAAGACGATAGCCTCGGGCAACTGCGCGATCTGGTTAGACATTTTCACATCCCACAAATCCAGTCCAAGAGACAGGCTGGCTGTTGGCTCTATGCGTATGCCCATGCTAGCTTGTTTGGATTCTTCTGGCTTCAGCCCGTTTTCACCGGTCAGACGGTTACCACCAGTCAGCACATCGTATTGGGTAGAACCCATACAGTTCACAGCACGCGGATCAGGTGACTTCACCGGGCAAGGATAAGTGCCACCGGTATTGCCACTATGCGTCAGCGGTGAAGTGATGTCGCTCATGCTGGCCATCTTGAAACCCGTGCCATACGAAGCACGCAGCAGGAGATTATCAAAAGCTCGGTAGGCGGCAGACAATTTGTATGTCAGCTTGTCAGCCTTGTTGCCCTGCGTGGCAGATGCGATCGGTTTGCCCTGTTCATCAAAATTGGCGGTATTGGTGACGGCGCTGTAATCATCGTAACGCAAGGCGGCAGTCACATCGAATTGCTTGCTGATCGGCAGCAAGAGCTCAGCGAAACTACCCCAGTTCTTGCGGCTGGCCGCAATCGGCAAATCACCGGGAGAGTCCCCCAAAGGTGCATCGGTATAATTTGGTTGCAGCGCATTGGTGCCCATGCCTATAGACGTGGCGAAGTAGTCATAGCGTTGTTTGCTGAAATCGACACCCAGGCCCAGTTGCGATTTACCACTGCCGATAGCGAACAGTTCACGTGAGCCACGCAGGCTTAATACATCCAGCGTACTTTTTGAGCTTGACCAGTTTTCATGCAGGACAGCGGGAGCGAGGATAGCTGCAGAAGAGCCCGCAGGTGCAAAAGGATCATATTTACCGCTATCGACTATGGCGTAGAACTTGTCCTTACTCAAAAAGCCTCCGGCAAAATCGCGGCTGCGCTTGGAGATGGAATGTGTATATGACAGGTTATAGTCAAAACCAAAGGCATTGCCTTCTGTACCGAGTACCAGATGTTGTGCTTCTGTCGTGTAGGCGGTATTGCGTCCACCTGCATCCGAAATACGCAGACGCATCCGGGCAGAATCAAGATCAGCGGGATTGACACCAAGGCCCGCCAAATATGGCGTGACGTATTTGGCGAACAGCGGGCTGTCCAGACCGAGGCTCAAGGGTTGCGCAGCTGCCGCATAACGACCGGTTTGCTTGAATTTGGATACCACTGCCTCCGCAAAAATAGTGCTGTCGCTATTGAGTTTGTAGTTCAGCGAAGAAAACAGGCTGTCGCGTTTTGATTCGGGTATCAATTGCACGGTCGATGCATAATCGTAACGACAACGGTTTTCTACCTGGAAGGTATTTGGCCCACAGGATTTGTCTTTCAAGTAATTCGGAGAAAACAGGATGGGGTCAGCACCGTTCTTGAAATTCAGTTGTGCAATTGAGGGACTGGAATTGTCTGATAAAAACCAGGTCGCATAGTTTTTTCCATTGGCAGAAAATCTTCTGACACCGGTATCTGCGAATGAACGCTGGTTCGCATTGAGCATGCTTTGCTCATCATGACTGTAAGACAGCAAAACGTTGTAGCCGTCTTTATCCAGATCGCCAAAGCCTTTTGAAATTCCAATGCGATATGATTTGCCACCTGACTCTTGTGGCTGGGTATAGCTGAAGTCAACTGCAGCATCCGTCTGGTTCTTGCGCAAGATGAAATTGACGACACCGGCAATCGCATCCGAGCCATACAAGGTCGATGCACCGTCAGTCAGTATCTCTACGCGTTCAACCGCAGACAAGGGAATACTGGCCAGGTTAACAGTACTACCCGCACCGTAGGAAGCCAGCCTGTGGCCATTCAACAAGACCAGGGTATAAGCAGCGCCAATATTATGGATGGACGCAGTCTGCAAACCGCCACCACCGCCATTGATGGTTTGATTGGCTGTGCTAAAACCCTGCATGCTGGGCAATGCAGCGATGAGGCTTTCTACATTGGTTGCGCCACTTTTTTCTATGTCAGCGCGTGACAGGGTCTGCACTGGCAAGGCAGTTTCCTGATTAATGCGTTTGATGGATGAACCTGTCACTTCCACGCGCTGCATGGGCACGCTGGTGTCTTGCGCGTGACTGCTGCCCGCCATGATACTGAGGCCCAGGCCTAGTCCGCTGGCGAACATCAGTCTCAGCGAATGGGATAATACTTTTTCTTTCATTTGTCTGCTCCGGATCTGGATAATTTTTTTGATTTTCTTGCGTGGTGATTGGGGTATTTCCGGGATTGTGAAACTAGTCCCGCAGTCTTCGTTTCTGCGTTTGTTCAGCAATGCCGGTTTTTACTTTTTTTTTTGATCCCTTGTGCGAATCAATCGATGTAACTCCAAACCGCCTGGATCGCAGACAGCCTGTCATTCAGGGTGATGTGGTGACATCAGGAGCGACATCCTCGTTAACCTGCCTGCTTCCAGACAAAGCCTGTTCTTCGCATGACGTCAAACCCACAGGAGATTTCTGCGTCTTTCTTGTCGAGTTACTCATGTCATTTTTTAATATATCATAAATATATTTTAAATATACGTAAACTTTCGCGGAAATTTTAAGCAGATAAAAATAGTTTTTTGCTGTGCCAATTTCCATGCGAGAGCTCATGCAAACCGTCAAGACAGGCGGACCCACGCGCTCTAAGCTGGCGTGTTTTAAACAGAATTTAAAGCAGAATTTAAAGCAGAATTTAAAGCAGAATTTTTTAAGCAAAATTTTGAGCAAAAACATGACCATGCCAAGTGCAACACTAGCCAGTGCTTTCTCGGGCTGGCGACCATCACCAGACATCTTGCAGATCAGCAGCCTGGACTGTCATACCGGCGGTGAGCCCCTGCGTATCATCACTAGCGGTTTCCCCGTTCTACCCGGCAAGCGCATACTAGATAAACGTGAATACTGCAAAACACATTATGATCATTTGCGTACGGCGCTGATGTTTGAACCGCGTGGCCATGCCGATATGTATGGCTGCCTCATCGTCGCAGCAGAGCGCGAGGACAGCGATTTCGGTGCGCTGTTCCTGCACAATGAAGGCTATAGCACCATGTGCGGCCATGCCATCATCGCCCTGACCCGGGTCGCGCTGGAAGCTGGTGTCGTTGCCAGCACTGGCCCCATGACTACCATCAAGATCGATGTACCTGCAGGACAGATCACAGCTTATGCCGAGATGTGCAACAACAAGGTCACACGCACTTATTTTGACAACGTACCATCCTTTGTTGCTGCGCTTGACGTCGCCGTGGATGTGCCAGAACTGGGCAAGGTGAATGTCACCCTGGCGTATGGTGGTGCTTATTACGCCTATGTCGATGCGCCCAGCCTAGGCCTGTCACTGGCGGCAGACAATCACCGCCAGATCATCGCCATGGGGCGCAGCATCAAGGTTGCGGTACAGAAGAAAATCCCTATACATCATCCGTTTGATAAAGAGCTCAGCTTTCTGTATGGCTGCATTTTCTCTGCGCCATCAACCACGCCGGGTGTGCATAGACGCAATGTCTGCATCTTTGCCGATGGCGAGCTGGACCGCAGCCCAACCGGCAGCGGGGTGTCCGGCCAGGCTGCCATCCTGCATGCACGTGGAGCTTTGCGTGTGGGTGAAAACATCGTCATAGAAAGCATACTAGGCAGCCAGTTCAAAGTGGCTGCTTATCATCCACACAGCTATGGTTACCACAGCGCGATTATCCCGCGTGTGGAAGGCAGCGCCCATATCACAGGGCGCAGCACTTTTTATCTGGACCCGCATGACCCTTTGATACAAGGATTCATATTCCGATGACAGCAGGATTTGAACAAAGACTGGCGAAACTGCGTCAACGCATGTCGGCAGATGACCAGCAGGCACTGCTGGTTTTTTCATTGGATAATCTGCGCTATCTCGCCAATTATTCTGGTGAAGCTGCATACGGCATCGTCACGATGGATCAGGTATTTTTGATTACCGATTATCGTTTTATCGAACAGGCAGAAGAAGAATGTTTTGATTGCCGACTCATTTGCCGCAACCGCGACCGGCAAAGCCTGGGGCAGGCAATAAGGGAAGTGCTGGACGCAGAACATATCAGCAACTTGTTGTTTGAAGCAGGACATATCAATTTGCAGATGTGGTCAGGCATAGCGCAAGATTTGAATGGCATTGCATGTCTGGCCAGCACTGGCCTGGTAGAGGAATTACGCAAGATCAAGGATGAGTGGGAGATAGCGCAAATTCGTAAAGCAGCAGCAATTGCCGATCAGGCCTTGAATGACAGCCTGCCTCTGCTACGCACAGGCGTCAGCGAACGCGACTTTGCTCTGGAGCTTGAATACCGCATGCAAAAACTGGGATCTGAAGGTCTGTCTTTCCCCAGCATAGTCGGTTTTGGCCCACGCTCTGCGCTGCCACATTGCATACCCTCAGAAAAAAAACTTACTGAGGGCGATCTCATCGTCATCGATTTTGGTGCGGTCGTCAACGGCTATCGCTCGGACATGACGCGCAGCTTTGTTGCGGGCAAGGCCAGTACGCAGCAAAGAAAGATGTATGACACCGTGCTGCATGCACAACAGGCTGCACTCGATAGCCTGCATGCCGGTCAGCCAGCCATTATCACCAGCGCCGCAGCCAGCGATATCTTGCAAGCTTCAGAATTTTCCGCCTACACCAGCACCGGTCTCGGCCATGGCGTAGGCATACAGTTGCACGAGCAGCCGTTTATCAGCCCTGTCTGCCAGGACGTATTTCAAGCCAACTATGTTGTCACCATAGAACCCGGCATTTACATACCCGGCTACGGCGGTGTGCGTATCGAAGATGATGTCCTCATCCTTGAAGACGGCTATAGCTTTATTAGCCATGCTTCAAAGGTTTTTGAGCTGCCAATTTAATTCATCCTATGTCCACAAATACATCCGCAACGGGCCGCAGCCCCTTCCATAAAAATTTCTATGTCGCCAACAGCATGGAAATTTTTGAACGCCTGGCCTGGTATGGTTTTTTTACCCTGTCGTCCTTATACATGACCAGCCCGGTCTCGCAAGGTGGTCTTGGTTTGAATGACCAGGAGCGTGGTTTCTTGCAGGGCATCATCCCTTTCCTGCTGTATCTGCTGCCCGTGATTACTGGCGCGCTGGCTGATCGCTATGGTTACCGGCGCATGTTCCTGATTGCGTTTTGCATCATGTGCCCGGCTTATTTCCTGCTGGGTCAGGTGCATGATTTCTGGGGTTTTTGCGCAGCCTTCCTGGCCGTCGCTGTCGGTGCTGCCTGCTTCAAGCCCGTCGTAGTCGGTACCATAGGTCGCACGACTGATGACACAAATCGTGGCCTGGGATTTGGCGTGTTTTATACCATGGTGAATGTCGGTGGTTTCCTCGGGCCACTGGTAGCTGGCTATGTGCGCGCCATCAGTTGGGACATGGTATTTCTGATGTCCTCATTCTGGATCTTGTTGAATTTCATACCGGCGATTTTCCTGTACAAGGATGGTGATCATCACGAAGCCGGCACCGACCAGCGCGGCTTACGCCAGGTCTTGCTGGAAACCCAGGAAGTACTAGGCAATGGCAGGCTGGCGCTGCTGGTCGTACCAGCCATCATAGGCATCATGGTCGCAGCCAAAGGTGGTATCAGTTATGCGCAATACTTCATGGCGATGGCGGGCTGGATAGGTATCAACCTGATCTGGAGTATGCTGAATAAATCTGGCAACCAGCAACACTGGTACCAGCAAGGCATACGCATAGGCAATGCACAATTCGTTATTTACCTGCTCATCATGACAGGCTTCTGGACCATCTATAACCAGCTCTTCATCACCCTGCCCTTGTACATACGTGACTTTGTCGATACCGGCGATCTGGTGCAGATGATAGAAAAATTCAGCCCGTCTGCACTGAACTTTCTGGCAGCGGTGAATGTAGAACAACTGGCTAAGGTCTTGCCAGCCATGGCTGCCAAACTCAGCACTGGCATTGATAGCCAGATGCTGGAACACTTGCGGCTGGAACTGGTGAACTACAAGGTCATGCCACCGCTGGAAGAATTACAGTCTGGTTTGCAGGCCTTGCAGGCAGGCCATATCAGTGCGGCTAATCTAGCCATCGACTGGAGCCAGGCTTACCGCCAGGTTAATCCTGAATACATCGTCAAGCTGGATTTTGGTGCTGTCGTACTTTTGCAAATCGCGATCAGCACGTATGTACAACGCTGGAAAGCCTTGCCCGTACCGGTCATGGGCACGCTGGTATTGAGCCTCAGCCTGTGGATGGCAGGGCTGTCAAATGCCTTGCTGTTTGGCGGCGTCAGTGTCTGCATGGCTGTGTTTGTATTTGCTTTGGGCGAGATGATTGCTTCACCCAAGAGTCAGGAATATGTGGCAGCGATTGCACCAAAAAGAAAAACCGCAATGTTCATGGGCTATTACTTTGTCTCCATGGCACTGGGCAATTTGTTTGCAGGGCTGTTGTCGGGATGGTCGTATACCGTACTCGCAAGACAGATGCATCAACCGATGTTGATGTGGAGTTTGTTTGGCGGGATAGGGGTGATTACTTCGATTGCGTTGCTGGTGTTTAATTTGCGGCTGAAGAAGACTGCGCAGGGTTTTGCAGTGGCGGCATAAAAACGGCATGCAGGCTTGGGGCGTAGGTTGGGCTACGGGGTATCAGCCCAACACTGGGCCTTTGATAAACGAATACGTTATTGTAACGCCGAGTGTTGGGCCGGGCCTCGCTAGGCTGATGAAACGTAGCCCAACCTACAGAATTGCTTACATCCGACGAATTAACGTAGACCCATAAAATCTTTTTTACCAATTTCCACACCATTGTGACGGAACAAGGCATACGCCGTCGTCACATGGAAAAAGAATTGCGGCAAGCCGTAGTTCAACAAATAAGCCTGGCCAGTGAAAGTCTGTTCTTTTGGTGTACCTGGGCGCAAGACTATGTTGCGGGTTTCGCTGCCTTCAAATTTGGATTCATCCAGTGTCGCAATAAAAGCCTTGGTTTTGGCAATACGCTCTTGCAGTTCTGCAAAAGTCTGTTCATTGTCTTCGTATGCTGGCAATTCAGCTTGTGCCAGACGGCCTGTTACACCCTTGGCGAAGTCGGCGGCGATCTGTACCTGACGTGTCAATGCCAGCATGTCAGGGAACAAACGTGCCTGCAAGAAATTCTCTGCGGGGATATTCTTGGCTGTCGCATGTGCTTCAGCTTTTTTCAGGACATCGCTGAGGCTATCAAGCATCTGGTTAAACACGGGAACAGAGGCAGCGTACATGGAAATGGACATGGAAATCTCCTAAAAAGTTGGCACAATGCGCCGAATGGAGCTGCATTATAGGATGGATAGAAGATTTGCGTATGAGCTTAGAATTTTCCTGATTTTGCCTGGCTTTTCCCTGTCTCAGTCATTGATGAAGATGTCAAAACTGGTCTCACCCTGCTCATTTCCCGTGAGTTTATGACTATAGCCATGCCGGTTCAAGACCTCACGCACAAACATCAGGCCTATGCCCTGGCCGCCTTTCTTGGTCGTGAAGAAAGGCGTGAACAGTTGCCCATGTGGCACATCCGACAAGAGATTGGCAGAATCCCTGATGGATAACAGTATGCCCTGCGTATCTGCGTCACGCCTGAGTTCGAGCTTGACATAGCCAGGCTTTTCTTGCCCCTGTCTGATGGACACTTCAACAGCTTCAATTGCATTCTTGACGATGTTCAATAAAGCCTGTTCCATCAAATGCCCATCCAGCATTTGCAATGGCAGTTCTTCACGCACTACCCAGTTGAAACTGATGCCCAGCTCGCTGCATTCCTGGCGGTATAAATAAACAATACCATCCAGCATGGCGGCCAGGTCATGCGGCTTCAATTCAGGTTCCGGCATTTTGACGACGCGGGTAAAGCGCTCTATGAATTCACCGAGATTGCCATTACGTTTTCTAACTGCGGTGATGGCGGTAATAAAATCATGCGCATCCTCAGCCTGCAATTGCCCGCTATAGAACAGCAATGATTCGAGTACAGACCCGGTTGCTGCCACGGTATTATTGACTTCATGTGCCAGCACCCGTATGAGTTTTTCATAAGTGGCTTTTTCTGAATTGGCGAGTTCTGCCGTGATCTCGTCGATCAATAAAAAATCGCGTTTGAAGCCACGGTCTGTGAATTGATTTCTCTGGCAGCGATAACGCCTGCCCTCGGTATCACCATACACTGCGCTTTCACCAGGCAACAGGTCTTGCAACTGCTGCAGTTGTTGCAGCAGCCCGTTATTGCTGGAAATATCGCTGTCCAGCATCAACTGTGACAAGCTGCTTCCTGCCAGGTCCTTGCTACCCAACAAGATCTGGGCACTGGCATTCATCAGGCTGATCTTGTCGTCAAAATCAAATACGATGACTGCAGTTGGTGTCGCTTCCAGCAAGCGGTCCAGAAAACCACGTTGCTCGCCGAGTTCCAGCCTTTCTTTATACAGCGCTTCGAGCATACGGTTGAACAGCATGACCAGCTCATTGATTTCCTTGTTACTGTCCGGTTTGATGCGGCTGGCATAATTCTCATCTTGCAAAAGATCATGGAATTGTTGGGCAAAATCCAGGGGTTGCAAAACCTTGTTGACCAGATAAATGCCCAGGGCAAGACTGCAAGCCAGACCCAGTTCAAAACAGATAATGAGCAAGGGCTGGCTCAGGTAAAAGCTGAAAGCCAGGCCCAGAAAAATACCATGGACTATGAATAGATAAGCCAGCAAGCGCCGCTTCAGGCTCATTGCTTTGCCTCATTACCATCATCATCTTCAGTAACGGTGATCTGATGTTTTTCCAGCCTGCGGTACAGTGAAAATCTGCTCAGGCCCAATGCCTTGGCGACGCGAGTGATATTGCCATGATGCTGTTCCATGGCTTTTTCTATCATCAGTTTTTCTACCTGATCGAGTGTCATGCCCGCCATGCTCATACCCATGCCCTGGCCTTGTGCTTCTTCATGCTGTTCGGCAAACAGGAAGTCATGCTGTTCGAGCACAGGCTTGCCCACCAGCAGCAAGGTGCGCTCCAGACATTGCCTGAGCTGGCGTATATTGCCTGGCCATGCCCTGCTACTCAGCCAGTTCAATGCGGATGGTGCAAGGCTGACTGGCTGCATGCCATAGCTATGCACCAGGCCTGCCATCATACGGTTTGCCAGCAGTGGGATATCACTACGGCGCTCGCGCAAAGGCGGCAGGCGTATGGTGATCAGGTTCAGGCGGTAATACAGGTCTTCACGAAATTCATTGCTGGCAACCAGTTCTGCGAGTTCGCGGTTGGTGGCAGAGATGATGCGCACGTCAGCCTGCTCAGTTTTGCTGGCACCGACTGCCTGATAGCTTTGATTTTGCAATACCCGCAATAGCTTGACCTGGTCGTTGCGGTTCAGTTCACCGATTTCATCGAGGAACAGACTACCCTGGCTGGCCATAGCGAAGTGACCCTTGCGGTCACTTTTTGCATCCGTGAACGCGCCCCTGACATGGCCAAACATTTCACTCTCAAACAGGCTCGTCGTCACTGCGCCCATGTTTACCTTGACGATGGCTTTGCCAGCGCGCGGGCTGTTGCGGTGTATTGCATCGGCGATGAGCTCCTTGCCAGTACCACTCTCGCCTAGTATCAGGACAGAGGCATTGGTTTTGGCAACCCGGCTTATGGTCGCCAGTACCTTCAGCAATTCAACATGCTCGCCTATAATGTCGCTGAAATCAAACTGCCTGTCCAGCGCCTGGCGGTCTGCATTAGCGGGCATGGCAATTTGCGCCATCTCCAGCGTGCTGCGTATCAGTTCCTGCAACTGGGTGTTATCCCAGGGTTTGGTAAAAAAATCTGTGGCACCGAGTTTGACGCCGCGTACCGCCAGCGCAATCGAACCCCAGGCCGTCATCAGCAACACTGGCAAGGCAGGATACAGGCGCTTGATATCGGCCAGTAAAGCGAGGCCTTCTTCCCCCGTAGTTTGCAGGGAAAAATTCATGTCCTGCAAGACCAGGTCTATCTCTTGCGTTGCCAGTACCTGCATGGCCTGCTGCGCATCGTCACAACTGATGCTGGTGTAGCCAGCTTGCTTCAACAGCAAAGCCAGCGACACCAGTACCGAGTTGTCGTCATCTATGATCAGGATGCGTTGATTTGCTAATGCTGCTGGCATGGCCTTCAATTACCAATGAGTGAAAACAGGCTGACTATCTTATACGCTTTAAGCTTTGGCAAGCATATATTATTCATAGTGCAAGGCCTCGGTCGGGCTGAGCCTGCTGGCACGCCATGCAGGGTACAAGGAGCACAATGTGGAAATCGCATAGATCAGTGTCATGGATATGACCGTGGCGGTGATGAATACTGTCCAGTTGATCGCCTCACCCAAAACACCGGTCAGTGGCAGTTGTATCAGCAACACCATACCTGCCAGCATGGCAATCGAACTCAACAGTAATTGCTCGGTGACGATTTGCTGATAGATATGCCTGCTACTGGCACCAATGGCACGCCGCAAACCGATCTCGGGGATACGTTGCGTAGTATTTTGCCAGAGCACGCCAAACAGGCCAAAACCAACCATGATGAGCAAGAAAACTGCAATAACTGCGATGACCATCAATGGGACGGTATCTTCAGTCATTTTGGATTTACGCATCTCGGCCAGGGGTGAAATTCTGTAACCCCAGTCACTGCGTATGAGTTTCAATTGCTGGTTCAGTTTTTCTTCAAAGGCGCGTGAGGTACCTGGTTTTACTTTAATCAGTACCACCTCCATACGCTCGTCTGTCGCAGCCCGGGAAGCACGCCTGATGAAAAAATTGGTGGGTGCCATGAATTCTCCTTTATTTCGGAAATCTTCAAATACACCGGTGATACGTAAGAACCTGGTTTCTTTTGATCCCGGTTCAGTATCGGTCACCAGTTGTCCCACTGCACTTTTGCCAGGGAACATGCTGTCGGCCAGCTTTTTATTGATGACGATGGCTTTTTCTGCCCTGCCTTCATCTTCACTGGAAAACCAGCGGCCTTCCAGCAATTTCATTCCCAACAGCCCGGGAGTTTCATCGGCCATGTCTGTCAAGTTGACCTTAAAACCTGCTTTATTGTCAGGCAAAAACAAGTCCGAGCGCCAGGTAGAATTGCTATAGGGTGAATAGTTGATGAAACCAACTTGTTCCACCTCTGGCAGGGCAGACAGACTACGCTGGAAATTTTCGGCCACGACAGGATCATTTTTTTTGTCAGTGTCGCCTGAACTCAGCATCTTGACGGACCACACGTCCTGATAGACAAAGCCTGTGGGTAAATGATATAGCTGGTAGTAACGGGCACTCATCAAGGCCAGGCCAAAGACAACACAAAAGGCCAGCAGGATTTCCAGGCTCAGTAATAAATTCTTGAACTTGCGTTTCCAGATAGGCTTGAGTATATGAAAAAACATTATGCAGCTCCTTTCAAGGCAAGCACAGGATCAAGGCGCGACATTTTCCAGGCCGGGATAACACCGGACAAAACACCAAACACGATGGCGATCACAAAGCCATAGGCAAACACGGCAAAACTCAAATCGACTTTCAGGTAAGGAATCAGGTCTGCATTGCTGAGCCAGACCAGGGTCAGTTTGGTGAATATCAAGCCCAGAAGCGCACCAAACAGGCAGAGCAGGATGTTTTCCATGACGAATTGCTTGACCAGTTCACGATTACTGGCACCAAAGGCTTTGCGCACGCCTATCTCGGCTGCTCTTTCCATGATGCGGCCAGAATTCAGATTGACCAGGTTCAAGGCGGGTAAAAGCATGAAAAGCAACATGAAAAATACCACGCCTGCCAGCAACTGTACTGCTCCTGAATCGGCTACTTCATCATGGCTCAATATGCCTCTGGCGAAAAAGTCCAGTTTGCTGTCCGCCCACATGTAGGTGTGATCCCAGTGCGTGGGTTCATCGGCATTGATTTGTTTGACGACCTGGATAAGTTCATCTCTGATCAGAGGCAAGTCGGCAGCACTTTTACCCATCAGCATGGCATTGAAATTACCCGTATATTGCTCACGGTACTGTGACGAAGGAAAGGTCGTAATGGGAACCCAGATGTCTGCAAAAGCATTCATATGTATAACGTCTTCGACCACACCGATGATTTCAAACTGTTGTCCACCGGCGTTGATTTTTTGACCGACGACTTTTTGACTCACTACTGCTGTGCTGCCGAATATTTTTTTTGCTGTACTTTCATTGATGACTGCAACGAAGCGCCCCAGCTTGACATCTTCTTCCGTCGGTACACGCCCGGACAAGAGTTTGAAATCCAGTATCTGCCAATACTCAGCATCAGCGCGGCGCATCATGATTTCATTGACGCTGTCTTTTTGATAGACAGACACAGATTCCGGGCCAGTGACAGCAGCCACTTTTTCCACGGTCTTCATCTTGCGCAAATATTGATCAATGACTTTGTAGCCTAGCGGGCTTCGCCTCGTACTGTTTTTGCTGACCTGAGTGACCGTACCGATCTGTAAAAACCGTTCGCTCTTGCCTTCCACACCGATAGGAAAAAACGTGGCTTGCAAAAGTGCTGTCACCACCAGCAAGACCACCATGGTCAAAACGATGCAGAGCAGGTTGATGGCCGTGAAGAGCTTGCGCCGCATATACACCTTGCAGGCAATCTGGAAATAATTCTTTAACATTGCTTGCTCCTAGGCCACCAGTTGGCCGTCAAATACCCGCACTATGCGGCCACTCTGTTTGGCCTGGCGCTCATCATGGGTAACCATGACGACAGTCGTCCCTTCATGACTGAGCTTGAGCAGGATATCCATGACTTCGGCTCCCATCTGGCTATCGAGATTGCCGGTCGGTTCATCTGCCAGCAAGATGCTGGGGCGACCGACCATGGCGCGGGCAATCGCCACCCTCTGCTGCTGGCCGCCAGACAATTGATTCGGATAATGATCCATGCGTGCCGACAAACCTACCCTGGCCAGCGCTTCTTCTGCCAGACGGCGGCGTTCTTTGGCGCTGCAAGAGCGGTATAGCAAGGGCAGCTCTACATTATCAATAACACGCAGATCATTGATCAAGTGGAAGCTCTGAAAAATAAAACCAAAGGTACGGTTGCGCATGCTGGCCAGTTCCTTGTCGCGCCAGGATTTCAACTCTGCACCATCAACAGCAATCTTGCCCTTGCCAGGTCTGTCGAGCAGACCAATCAAATTCAACAACGTACTTTTGCCGCAACCACTGGGGCCCATAATGGAAACAAATTCGCCTTTTTTGACATGCAAATTAATGTCGCGCAAAGCCAGGGTTTCGACTTTATCGGTCTGATAGGTTTTGCTGACGTTTTCCAGCTTGATCATGATCGTTTCCTTTTTTATTGAATTTTTATGCTTGAGGTTTATTGCGACACCCTGAAACTGTTTAAGTGCTTGAGGCTGCTGATATCAGAAATCACCAGCCTGTCTCCTGCTTTTGCGCCCTGCAAAACTTCCACCATCTTGCTGTCACCCAGGCCGATCTCCACGCTGCGTTTTACTGCCTTGCCATCTTCCAGTACATACACATCCTGCCTGCCCTTGCCACTGATGGCCGGGCCATTTTCAACAATCAGGCTACGCGCTTTTTGTTCTGTGATGATATTCACTTCTACCCGCAGTTTATGCCGCAGTGAAGGATGGTTTGACTGGTCCATTACGACGATGAGCTTGACTGTGCCATTTTGTATTTCAGGCAAAATGGTTTGCACTTCACCGGGCATGATTTGCCCACTGTATTCGACCCGCACTTTTTGACCGGGACTGAGGTAACGCGCATAAAAATCAGAGACCGTGGCTTCTACCTTGAAATTGTTTAGCTCAGACACCTTGGCGATCAGTTGCCCGGTATTCAGGCTGGCACCTTCGTCGGCCAGCATCCATGTCAGCAAGCCGTCAAACGGTGCTTTGACCTGGGTTTGTTCCAGCAGCCTTTGCTGCGCTTCCATCTGCTTCTGGTAAATGGACTTTTGCAGGCGTGCTGCCTCTACATTGCTTTGCGTGGTACGTCGGGTATCGTTCAAACTCTCTTTATGCTGGCGCAATTGCACTTCATTGCGTTTGACGGCCAGTTCTGCCGCCTGCAAATCAACGGCTGAGGTAATGCCTATAGCCCCCAGTTTTTGATAGCGTGCAAGTTTGACTTTATTGCTCTGCAAATCCAGTTCCAGCAATTCAATTTCACTGGTAATTTTTTTGAGATTGGATTCCATCTCCATCGCCAGCAATTGTCCCTTGATGTCTTGCTGGGAAACCTGCTCACGCAAATTGTCGATTGCCAGGCGTATGCTGTGGTCATCCAGCACCATCATTAATTCACCGGCGCGCACTTGTTGGCCAGCCTTGGCAATGACTTTGCTGATACGTGACTGGTTGGGGCTGGATAGTTGTTCTTCATGAACAGGGATGACGACGCCTGCCGCGTTGATGGTATTGTCGATAGCCCCTACACGCACCTCGCCCACGCGTATCTCACCCAGGCTGACACCGGGGCTGATAAGCCGGTTCACAGTCCATGCCGCACCTGTGACAGAAATCGCAGCAGCAACAAGCAGCAAGATAGTCTTGCGCCTGCGATTTTTGAGTGTGTCCTGGCTGAGAGCCTGATCCATGTTAAAACCTGAAATGAGTAAATTGCCAGATCAGGTTTGCAAGGGCCGTGCCTGCTTCATGAGTTTTAATTTAACTATTTAAAATCAACTACTTGGAAGATTTCAACAGCAAGAAAAGGAAAGAGTAGTGCAGCGGCATCGTTCGCCAGCGAACGATGGTGTGCGAATTAGCACAGTGATGGCGGGGAAAATCTTTTGCCCAAATGAAAATCCCCTTCATGGAAGGGGATCACATCATTACCGGCAATTATTCTGGCTTAGAAACGGTAACCTACGCCGACACCTACCAACCAGGGATCAACTTTTACTGCACTGACTTTGGCACCGCTGATCGTCACATCACTGCGTATCTGCACTTTTTTGATATCCAGATTCAAAGACCAGTTTTTGTCGAGTTTGAAATCGACACCGGCCTGTATCGCCAAGCCAAAGCTGTTGCTGTCCAGACTCCCAGCACCTTTGAGCAGGTTCACATCAGAGATGCGGGTGTAATTAACACCGGCACCAACATAAGGGCTGATTTTTGAACCAGGTGCAAAATGATATTGCGCTGTCAAAGTCGGTGGCAGATGTTTGAAGGTACCGATGATGGCACCATCAAGCATGACATCATGTTTTTGCGGATAAGTCAGTATCAATTCAGCCGCCCAGTTTGGTGTGAAAAAATAAGTGATATCGACTTCAGGGATTTCTTTACTGCTGACTGTGATACGGTCTGCAGCACCTACTCCAGCCACAGGGTCAGAACTATTGGCAGGGTCGATATTGACAACACGGGCACGCACTTGCCATGGACTTTGTTCCTGGGCCATTGCCTGACTGGTCGTAAAACCGATAGCGACGAGTGAGAGAGCAATTACTAATTTTTTCATTTTTATTTCCTTTTCTTGACAGTCAACAGGGATGAATAAAGTGTAAATCCACACTGACTACAGGGACTTGAGCTAGCTCAACTCTTGTTGCGGAGCACAAAAATGAGAATAAGGCCTGGGGCTGTCTGGCTCTCTCACTTGCAAAGCAGCCTGACTTATATTGGATGAAATATTCCGTCCTGCGCCTGCTTGAGGTATCCTTGCAGGCATTCTTATTCCCATGAAAATTCAAGAAAAATGGCCAATTACGTCTATACCATGAATCGCGTCGGCAAAATCGTCCCGCCGAAACGCCAGATTCTCAAAGATATTTCCCTCTCCTTTTTCCCTGGCGCCAAGATAGGTGTGCTGGGTCTGAATGGTTCAGGCAAGTCTTCCCTGCTCAAAATCATGGCAGGCATAGATAAGGACATACAGGGCGAAGCAGTGCCCATGCCTAACCTGAACATTGGTTACCTGCCGCAAGAACCGCAACTGGACCCGGAACAAACCGTGCGTCAGGCCGTTGAATCTGCCCTGGGTGAAGTGTTTGAAGCCAAGGCCAAGCTCGAAGAAGTGTATGCCGCTTACGCAGAAGAAGACGCTGACTTTGATGCCCTGGCCAATGAGCAGGCACGTCTGGAAGCGATTATTTCTACATCCGCAGGCGACAATGTAGAACTGCAACTGGAAATGGCTGCCGATGCGCTGCGCCTGCCGCCATGGGATGCCAAGATAGGGGTCTTGTCCGGTGGTGAAAAACGCCGTGTCGCCCTGTGCCAATTGTTGCTGTCCAAGCCTGACATGCTCTTGCTTGACGAACCAACCAACCATCTGGATGCTGAATCGGTTGATTGGCTGGAACAATTCCTGTTGCGCTTCCCTGGCACCGTCGTCGCGATTACCCATGACCGCTACTTCCTTGACAATGCGGCTGAATGGATTTTGGAACTGGATCGTGGTCATGGTATTCCATGGAAAGGCAATTACTCTTCCTGGCTGGATCAAAAGCAAGCCCGCCTGAAGCAGGAAGAAGCGACAGAATCTGCGCGCCAGAAAGCGCTGCAAAAAGAATTGGAATGGTCGCGTCAGAATCCGAAAGCGCGTCAGGCCAAGAGCAAGGCGCGTCTGGCCCGCTTTAATGAGATGAGCGAACACGAATACCAGAAGCGCAATGAAACCCAGGAGATTTTCATCCCTGTGGCCGAGCGCCTGGGTAATGAAGTCATCGAATTCAAGAACGTCAGCAAAGCCTTTGGTGACCGCCTGCTGATCGACAACCTGAGCTTCAAGATCCCTCCTGGTGCTATCGTCGGTATCATCGGCCCTAACGGTGCGGGTAAATCAACCCTGTTCAAGATGATCAAGGGTCTGGAAACACCGGACAGTGGCGAAGTAGTACTGGGCCAGACAGCAAAAATCTCACTGGTAGATCAATCGCGTGAAGACCTTGGCAATACCAAGACCGTGTTTGAAGACGTGGCAAACGGCGCCGACATTCTGACCGTAGGCCGTTTTGAAATGCCATCCCGCGCTTATCTGGGCCGCTTCAACTTCAAGGGCGGTGACCAGCAAAAGATCGTTGGCAACCTGTCTGGTGGTGAGCGTGGCCGTTTGCATCTGGCCAAAACCCTGCTGCAAGGCGGCAATGTCTTGCTGCTGGATGAACCGTCAAATGATCTGGACGTGGAAACCCTGCGTGCGCTGGAAGATGCCTTGCTGGAATTTGCCGGTAGCGTCATGGTGATTTCGCATGACCGCTGGTTCCTCGACCGTATCGCCACCCACATCCTGGCGTTTGAAGGCAACTCTCAAGTCAGCTTCTTTGATGGTAACTATCAGGAATATGAAGCCGACAAGAAAAAACGTCTGGGTGAAGAAGGTGCAAAACCAAAACGCATCCGTTACAAGCCTTTGAGCGTATAAACTATCAGACGGCCAAGGCCGACCAACACCCGGTATGTAATTTGCATAAGCCTGTTTGTTATTCAGACAGGCTTATTGCAAATAAAACTACTGTAACTATCTACCTGGCGGCTTCAAGTTGTTTAACAGTATGTTTTATTGCATTGCGGTAAGCTATTGAAAAATAGTGATTTTTCCTGAGCAAACATTTGCAAAAGATAAGCCATCATGCTGAAAAAACATTTATACCCATTCCTGCTTTGCCTCGTACTCAGCCTGTCTTCTGGCATGGCTTTGGCCAATTCTGGCGGCAGTGCCAGCGCTTCTGGTGGCGGCTCCACTGCCAAACTGGAGGCATTTGTGGTTAACCTCTCCACTACCGAGCGCTACCTGCAACTTAGCATGGCCTTGCAAATCGCCAATGCAGAAGTCAACGACAAGATCAAATTATTCATGCCCAAGGTCAGGCATACCCTGATCCTGCTGCTTAGTAGCAAGGACGGCGAACAATTGCAAAGCCTGGAAGGCAAGCACCAGTTGATGGAAGAAATCAAGAATGGTGTCAATAAAACCCTGGATCTCAAAGAACACGATGGCGTGACTGACGTATTTTTTGAAAACTTCGTCATCCAGTAGGGCTTGCAAGTTCATCAATCGCAGGCATAACAGCTTTCGAGCGCAATTTCCACCATGTCGCTGTAACTGTTTTGCCTTTGCTCTGGGGTCATGCCAGCACCGCTGCGCAAATGATCTCCCACCGTCAACAAACCCAGGGCATGCACGCCATGTTCGGCGGCTACTGAATACAGGCCTGCCAGCTCCATCTCCACCGCCAGTATCTTCATTTTTTCCATGATGTCAAAAAACTGCGGCTGCACGCTGTAAAACAGATCAGCAGAAAATACATTGCCCACCTTGACAGGCTTTTGCAGGCAATGCGCAGTCTGCATTACCTTGGCCAGCAAACCATAATCAGCAAGCGCTGCAAAATCATGCTCCATGAAGCGCATGCGGTTGACCTTGCTGTCGGTACTGGCGCCCATGGCGACAATGACATCACCGAGTTGCATGTCTGCCCGCAGCGCACCACATGATCCCAGTCGTATGAGTTTCCTGACGCCATAGTGGCGTATCAGCTCGGTCGCATAAATACTGATCGAGGGTATGCCCATGCCATGCGCGAGTACAGAAATTTTCCTGTCGCGGTACCAGCCGGTATAGCCCAGCATATTGCGCACGGTATTGACCAGCAAAGCATCGCTAAGCCAGTGGTCAGCAATCATCTTGGCGTGCAGAGGGTCGCCAGACATCAGGACAATGTCAGCAAAGTCACCAGGGATAGCGTTTAAATGGGGAGTAGACATGCAGCTGCTCCGGTATGAAATACCCAAAGCTGAAAGATAAAGCGCATGTGGACAAAGCTGCTTGATGTATATCAGACATCCCGAGTATTTCAAGTTAACGAAAGAACGGTTTATGCAGTTTATCCAGTTTATGTATACCCAAGTCCGATTAGCCGCCAAAATAGCGGCTTTCCCCCATCCAGCACCCCATGTACCAGCTCGCCGCCCCTGCTTTTGCCGAGATCGAAATCAAGAAAAGCCGTTTTCTGGGGCAGTTGTACCCACTCAACAGTCGCGCAGAAGCACGCCAGCAACTGGCACAGATACGGGCACAACACCCGGACGCCGTGCATGTCTGCTGGGCACTGATCTGTACGGGTGATTCTGGACTCGATGATGACGGCGAGCCATCGGGCACCGCCGCCAAGCCCATGTATAACGTACTGGTACACAAGGACGTCACCAATGTGCTGGCCGTAGTCGTGCGCTACTGGGGTGGCATCAAGCTCGGTGCAGGCGGCCTGACCCGTGCCTATGGCCAGGCCATCTCCGACGCCTTCAAGCTCGCAGAATTGACCGAAGTTGAATACATGCTTGAATGGGACATCGTCTGCGCCTATGCCGACGAATCCCATGTACGCCGCCTGTGCGACAAATTCACCGCCAGCGTCACCGGGCTTGCCTATACCGAGTCAGCCACCGTCAGCATCAGCCTTAAACAAAAACTTGCTGCCAGCTTTGAAGCTGAATTGATAGAAATGCTCAAAGGGCAAGTCAGCATCATCAAGCCAGAACAAACAATTTAATTTCCACTCCACCGTTCCTGCCCCGTAGCGACTGTGCAAGCGGGATTTTTACATGTAAATTACTATCAATTAACATGTCATTTACATATAAAATAGATTGGCTTGTCACTGTGAGTACACAGTTTTGTAATAAAGTTCGCTATATTATTGCCGTTACATCTTGTTACGACTAGCAACTATCTTGCATGGATAGATAGCTGCACTTCGAACAATTGCGGCAAAAAATAATAACCATGCAAGAAACCCATGCAAAATACCAATCTGGCTAGCAACGACAATACTGGAGTAGAGGAAGTAAGCGTCAGCCTCAGACACTACGAATTCAAAAAACGTCTGGGTGAAGGCGGCTTTGGGCAAGTCCATGAAGCCTGGGACAGCAAACTCTGCCGCCCTGTCGCCATCAAACAGCTCAAAGCAACAGAAGGTGTAGGAAGCGCAATCCAGACCAGTAGCCTGCTCAAGGAAGCACGCCTGGCTGCGTCGCTGAAGCACCCGGCCTTCGTCAAGATCTTTGCGATTGAAGATGAAGATAATAGCCATTCCATCGTAATGGAACTGGTGCCCGGCCTGACTCTCAAGCAATTGCTGCAACAACACTCACAACAAGCACTGCAGCCGCTACCAGAGCAGCAGGCCATCAACATCATCTGCCAGGTCGCCGAAGCCATGCAAGAGGCCCACGCCAGTGGCCTCATCCATGGCGACCTGAAACCGTCGAACCTCATGGTCGAACCCGACGGCAAAGTCCGCATACTCGACTTTGGCCTCGCATCAAAAACCGATGCACAAGCCACCACATCCATGAGCCAGCTCGACCCCCAAGGCACGATAGCCTACATGGCCCCGGAACGCATGATGGGCAACCCGGCCAGCGCCCAGAGCGACATCTACGCCCTCGGCGTCATCCTCTACGAAACCCTGACCGGCCAACGCCCCTTCGCCAACGCCAGCGGCCTGGCCCTGGCCGCCGCCCTGATGCAATCGAATTCTGACACTTGGGAATTCCCACGAGGATGCAAACCAGAGTTGATCAAGCTGGTGCTGGGAATGACGGCGCGGCAGACGGACAAACGTTTGGGTAGCATGCAGCAGGTGTATGAGCAATTGCGTGGGCTGGTGAGTGGGCCGGTGCTTGTGGCCGCAGGAGGTGCTGGGAATGTAAGCAGCATTCCGGACAAAGGATGGAAGGCGCTGAGTGCGCCGAAACGCTTTGCTATCGTCAGTGCCATCGTTGTCGCTCTGGGGTATGGGGCTTGGCAGGCTGTGCCTTATCTTGAAATGGACAAGATGTCTTTAAAGCCGTTTTCGGAAGCTTTGACAATGAAGCAGGGGCTAGAAGCACTAAAACAGTTTGACAGACCTGGTAGTCTTGATGCAGCGGAAGCAAACTTCGAAGCGATTTTGAAACGTAACCCCATGCATGCCGCTGCAGTTGCGGGCCTATCGATTATTTACACATATAGGTATGACAGTGATAAGCAGGATGAAGTGTTACTGCAAAAAGCTGGAGCCAGCGCACAACAAGCTTTGAAGCTCAATGATAAGTTAGCTCTCAGTCACATTGCGATTGCTCGTGTGCAGGCTCAATCAGGTAAAAAAGAACTAGCTTTAAATACTTATGAAAAAGCATTAACGCTTGATCCCGACAATATTTTTGCCATTTACGGAAGAGTTAATGTCCTAAGAAAAATGAAACGATTTGACGAGGCAAAAAAATATGCTTCATCAGGACTTGATAAATTCCCACATGAAAGGCTGTTCGCTGAAGAATTAGGCATTGCCAATTATGAGCAAGGCAAATACACAGAGGCAGAGCATTTTTTTAGATTGAGTATAAAAATACAGCCTGACTCTGTCATTCCGTATGCGAATCTTAGTAATGTTTTAGTTAAGCAAAACCGTGATGTTGAGGCGATGGAGATTCTTCAGCAAGGACTATTAATCCGGCCAAGTGCGTATCTATATTCAAATTTAGGCCTCGCATTATTCAAAAATGGTAAATATGTCGAAGCAGCAGAAGCATTTGAGGCAGCTATATCCCCCGATAAAGGTAATCCAGAAATATATTGGGCATGGGCTAACTTAGGAGATACTTTACGTTGGATCCCCGGAAAAGAAAGTGAAGCAAAAAAAACATACGAAAAGGCCCGTGATTTACTTGCACCACGTGTACAAGCTAGTCCAAATGATATTTCTCTAGCCTCTCGCTTTAGTCTCTATTCAGCTCGAATTGGTGACAAAGAAAAATCAACAGAATATATGCAACGTGCTCTCAAGCTTGGTCCCAAAGATTCAAATGTACATTTTCGTGCAGGTATGACTTATGAGCTTTTTGGTCAAAGAGATGCAGCAATTGAGGAAATAGGCAAAGCAATAGAGTATGGTTATTCGATAAAATCATTAGAATCCGAGCCCGACCTAATCAGTTTAAGACGAGATCCTAGATACACAAAAATAATAAATAACCAGTCAAAATAACCTGGAACAGATTTTGCTGACGTGTTTACGAAGTAAAATTTTCTTTAATCTATTGTGCTCGATTATGGAAATGGCCTGCATGTATATCATGGGTAAGCATGCTTATTTGTTTTGTTCAATCATTTGAAAGTTTGAATATGAGTGATCCAGTCCCACCAGTAAATTACATCTTTACAACGCTCTTTAATCAAGGTGACCCGCAAAGTCGTGCCACTGTTTCAGCCATAGGAAAATTCACTCCAGAGCCACCAAGAAGTCAAATCAACAATAAACGCATCCTTAAAGTTGGAGATACCGTAACGTTCAATTTCCAAGGAAAGCCGAGCGATCCAAATAATACGGTAACTGTTACGGCTAGCGCCTTCATTGCAATTTGCAAGGGCATATTAAGTGATGGCAAAGAAGCTCCCGTCGGTACAGCAAAAACTTTATGTCCCGTAGATGGCGTAACAATTGCCATATCTGACGACAGTCTTGGTTTTTGGGGTTTTACCATTTCATTTACCGCGGACTTTATAGATCCTTCTGGCAATGTCGTAAGCTCAGAGTTTTTCTACCTGCCCGATCCTGAGGTTGATGTAACTGCAGGAGGCGGTGGTGGATAATGTGAGTTTACAACTTACCCATCACCTTCAAATACCGCCTCAACGCCTCGCTAGGCGTTTTCAATAAAGCAGCACAAGCCTCTACATCGCCAGCACTGGTTTCCAGTGACTGGCGAATTTCTTCTGTGGGTATCTGCTCAGCCCGGCGTATCTGGCTGTGGTTGTCGAGCAGCTTGTACATCGACGGGCGTGAGACGCCGAGTTCTTGTGCTGCTCCCTGTATATACCAGTCGTTGTTTTCCATCGCGCGCAGGACGTCTTCATCGCTGAGTTCGGCCAATTTTTTGCGGGGTGTCGCTGGCTGCAGGATTTTGCTGTCTGTGCTTATGCTGGCCTGTGCCACGCTGGATTGCGCCTGGTGGGTGGTTTTGACGAGGCTGGCGAGTTGTGGCACCTCACCGAGTTGCAGGGCCAGCAGAGCGCGGCGCAGGACGTGGGACAACTGGCGGATATTGCCTGGCCAGTCGTAATTGGCAAATTCGCTGACCAGTGCCACCGGCAGGCTGGTGCCTATGTCATTTTGCAGTTTGCTATTGCTGAGCAGGTGCAGTAGCAAGACACCTATGTCTTCACGGCGGGCGCGTAGCGGTGGCAGGTGGATGATGAAGCTTTCCAGGCGGCGCAGCAGAGCCTGGTTAAAGCCTTCGCTATATAAATCCTGGTCGGTCGCGGCAATCAGGCGGGCGCTGGACTTTTGATCTTGCTGGGCACCGAGCGGGCGGTAGTCGCCGCTTTCGAGTACGCGCAAGAGCATGGGTTGTATGCTGGCAGGGGTATTGCCTATTTCATCGAGGAAGAGGGTTGCGCCTTCTGCCTCGGCAAACAGGCCTTTGCGGGCGTTTTGTGCGCCTGTGTAGGCGCCTTTGACGGCACCGAACAAATCGGCAGCGGCCAGGGCTTCATTCAAGGCTGCCATGTTGACACTGACCAGTTCTGCATTGGCACGCTTGCTATAGGCGTGGATGGCGCGGGCGGCAATTTCTTTGCCGGTGCCGGTTTTACCCAGCAGCAGGACAGGCAGCTCAGTGCCTGCGACCTGGCGTATCTGGTCGCGGGCGACGATGGCGGCGCTGCCTACGCCGATGAAGCCCAGCGCGGGATTGTGCTTGGGCAGGCAGCGCATCCAGTGCAGGCAAATCACAATGGCGCGGCCCAGGCCGAGGATGACGCCTGCCTCTATCTGCTCACGGCTGAGTGCCACGGGTGCGCTGATCTCTGCTCCATTGACCTCAACCACCATGCGGCTGGCAGGTGGTGTGATGAGGACGTTGTCACCGGCATCGCGGCTGATACGCACAGGATCACGCGAGATGCCGCCATAACCTAGCGGCAGGCCGTCTTTACCGGGATGACGGAATAGCGGCAGGAAACGGTTGATCTCGACCTGGCCATCAGGGTTGCTGGCCATGAACTGTTCACCTATGCGCTGGCTGTCTGGGTGCCAGATGATAGTCAGACCCAGCAGGGCAGACGCATTGTCGGCCAGCTTGGCCAGGGGTGAGGTCAGGGTGTAGTCGGTATCGGTCATTGTGTTTGCAGCGTAGCTCTTACTTGAATGTAAGCGACAGTGTAAAGCGCCAATGTAAATTTGTATGCTTTACATGTCAATTGGGTCTGAAAAACAGACTTCCCCCTAGGGAAGGCATGCTGGCACGGCGTTTGCAAATAGGCATGCATTGCGCAAGTGAACGTACTTGCCCCTTGAAGGAGATCGCCATGCCCACGACTGAAATCTTGTTAGTTGCTCTTAATCTGCTGTTATTCATGCTGCTCAGCAAAATGGCCTTGAAGGCCAGGCTGGCGCGCAATATTGCCATGCGCCTGCTGACAGACGATGTTTATTACAATGAAACCCGCGGTGTACTGATACAAAAAAATGTAGAACGCGCCAGGCTTAGCTGGGGCTGGTCCAGCATAGGGACGGTGACACAGCTACCAGTCACCCGCCCACAAGACCCGCATGCCGCCTGGTCGGCAGCTGTGCACACTTCTACCCACTTGCGTTTGCGCCCTTTGCCAGAACCGGCACCCTCAGTGCTGGAAGTGCCATATGCCTTGTGGGCCACGACCTGGGCATCAAAAGATACACCCTGGTCCACCACAGTCAGCCTGAAACCAGAAAAGAAAAACGACACCGTGGCCGAAGCACAGTCAGCAGCCCCGGCCACACCAATCACACCAATCACACCAGCCACACCCATCACACCGGCCCGCAAATCTGCTGTCAAGCCCGGCAGGACCGCGCAAGACATGCTGGACCTGGGGATGATGCAGCACGCCCTGTTTTGCAAATAATCCGGAGCAACCAGCCATGCCTATATTCTTCCAGGAGTCACGTATGAAGCCCGCACAGCAATTCGTGAATGCAGAGATGTTATTGAAACTTGATCCTGTTGCAGACTTTGCGCTTTTCCAGGATTGTCTGCCACCGATGCTGAGGTTGCAAGCAAATCTGTTTGGCGAACATACGCCTAGCGAGGCTGAGGAGGAGGCTGCTGTAGAGAGTTTCCGCAATCTTTTTTCTGGTGCCAGAAACGGCTTTGACAGACGCAAATTGGACAAGCCAGCACCAGTGGCAGCAGGGATGAAAACGCATTATCACCGCCGCAAGAGTGATGGCAATGCAAGTTGATGGCACGAGTGCTTTGAGGTGAAGCACGATAAAAAAATAATGCAGGCATCTGACAAAATCAGGATAAAAAATGATGACAGAAAAAAAATTACTCGCCTCTGATGACATTGATCCTCTGGTTATTTTTGCGCCAGAAGAACCCGGCCTGCAATGGCAGCGTATCAGCGGCATGGCGGTGCTTGATGAAGCCAGCCAGGAGCTGGAAGTCTGCCGCATGTCTTGCATGACGCTGGCAGAAGCCAAGGCATTTGCGGCAACAGATGACCGCATCAGTTTTTTCTTTTACGTCAAACATTACGCCATCATGTATCACCATCATGTTTTGCATGCGGGCGATGTAATCTTCTTTTCCGGGACACCTGTATTGCATGCAGAGCCAGGAGCCGACTGCTTTGAAAAACCGGCAGCGCCGGACAGCAAACTGAGTATTACCGCCGCGCCAGGGAATAACTGGATTTCAGTACAGGCACAGCTACAAGTCCCTTTTCTGAGCAGTGAACAGGCACATGCCTATCTGTGGCCATGCCTGCGGCCTGGTCAGGATAATAATGTTGAAAACATGGATGGTGGCTTGCAGGCAGTGCTCAGCTACAACCCGGCCAGCTCCGCATCTGGCCCTGGTGACCATGCGGGATGGTGGGTGTGTGGTCAGTATGTGCATGCAGGCGGCCAACAAAAAACTGCGCAAACCTGCTTTGGTGGGCCCAGCATGCCCGTCAAACCTGGCGATATCCTGAGCTGCCGCATTGTGTATGATGCGGCTAACCGTAGCTGGCTGCAAACCATCACCAATACCGAGAATAATAATAGTGTCTCTTTCCCGGTATCGGTAAAACAGAAACCGGGACAGGCACACGACAGAAACACGGTCAGCTTCAGCCTGGAAAATCTCTCACAGGCAAGGCACCGTCACTTGCACCAGTGCCTTAGCCTGTTCAATGTCATCATCAAGACCAAATACCCGCAAAGCAATCTGGGGCAGGGTTTGAATAACCTGCCCTATGTGGATCACGCCAGGCTATGTGAAAACCAGAGCAGCCTGCATATCAGCCGCATCATCCTGTACAGCCCGATGCTGGATGTCAGATAGACGATACGCTGTGATGCTTGCTGAAGTAAGCCTGGAATACAGACAGCACTTTATCAATGTCAGCAGCCGAGACATCGAGATGGGTGACCATGCGCATATGTGGGGTCACCCTGGCGAGGATACCATTTTCGTGCAAGAGTTCTGCCAGCCCGGCACAGGCTGCAACGGGCAGGTCGGCATAGACGATATTGGTTTGCGGCGTCTGCACTTGCAAGGCGCTGATCTGGCGCAGGCCATTCGCCAGGCGTTCTGCATTGGCATGGTCTTCTGCCAGGCGTGGGATATGATGTTCCAGCGCATACAAACCGGCAGCAGCGAGCATGCCGGCCTGGCGCATGCCGCCACCCAGCATCTTGCGCCAGCGTTTGGCCTGATTGATCAAGTCATGACTGCCACAGAGTACAGAACCTATGGGTGCACCCAGACCCTTGGAAAGACAGACCGAGACACTGTCAAAACCCTGTACCGCCTGCCTGGGGCTGATGCCAAGCTTGACGATGGCATTGCATATGCGTGCGCCATCCAGATGGGTGGCCAGGCCGCGCTCATGGGCGAGGCTGGTGGCAGCTTGTATGTAGTCAGGTGGCAGTACCTTGCCGCCTATGGTGTTTTCCAGCGCCAGCAAACGGCTACGGGCAAAGTGGAAGTCATCAGGCTTTATGGCATTGGCAATATCGTCCAGGGCTATGCTGCCGTCTGCCTGGTTAGTCAGGGGCTGTGGTTGTATGCTGCCCAGCACGGCAGCACCACCGCCCTCATATTTATAGGTGTGTGCCTCCTGCCCGACGATGTATTCATCACCGCGGGCGCAATGCGCGAGCAGGGCCAGCAAATTGCTTTGTGTGCCGGATGGCGCGAACAGGGCAGCTTCATAGCCAAACAGGTCGGCGGCATAAGCCTGCAGACGATTGACAGTGGGATCATCCCCATACACATCATCACCGAGTTCGGCGGTATGCATGAGTTCACGCATGGCAGGGGTAGGTCGGGTGACGGTGTCACTGCGTAAATCTATCCAGTTTTGCTGGCTTTCTGACATGGTTTTTCCTTGAGGAGGGAGATGATCTATTCTAACAATTTTCATCTGACAATTTTTAAAGCCACAAATCCGGGTATTGCGGCACTAGAAACAGCTACACTGTTGCTCTTGTTCATGCTTACCAGATCAACCACCCATGCGCAGTAAGGATGCGAAAATCGCTGCAAGCCTGTTTTTACTGCTGGGCCTCATGAGCCCGGCAGTGGTATCTGGTTTGGTGGATTTTTCGCAAGGCCTGATTGAGCATGTGCACAAACGCTTTGGCGCTGAAGGGCCGCGTCGGCTGACGCAAATGCAAATTGCTGTCAACAAGATCAAAGCCACTGCGGGCAAGGACTTTGCCAAAAATGCAGCACGCTCTGCCGACGGGCTTTATGAAATGCCGGTCTTGCGGCAGGTGAATGATTTTTATAACCGAGTTCCCTACTTCAGCGATCAGGAACACTGGGGCGTCAATGATTACTGGGCGACCCCGGTAGAATTTATCGCTTCCTGGGGTGGCGATTGTGAAGACTATGCAATTGCCAAATACATGACGCTGAAAGATCTGGGCATACCTGCTGAACGCCTGCGCATTACCTATGTCAGGGCGACCCGCATAGGTGAGACCCATATGGTGCTGGCCTATTATCCAACGCCTGCCGCCGAGCCCTGGATACTCGACAATCTCGTCGATGAGATACAGCCGGGCTCTGCCCGCAGTGACCTGGTACCTGTGTATAGCTTTAATGATGAAGACCTGTGGCTGGCCAGCGGCAATACCCGCAAGGGCGGCGCATCGACTGTGCGCCTGTGGAAGGAGTTGATAGAGAAAATGGAAAAAGAAAAACGCATGTGAGCGGCTTTCAGTTTCAGTGAGGCCTGACGATACTCTCCACTTACCCTGCTTCAGCCATGACGATCTTTTCTGGCGCGCCAAAATAAAAGCCCTGTCCACATTCGACCTGATCTGCGATCAGTAATTGCAGCGATGCTTCGCTTTCCACATTCTGGGCTATCAGGGGTATGCCCAGGGATTGCGCGAATTTGACGATGGCGCGCAAGTGGGCATGGCTGTTGTCGTTCGTGGCAACTTCCTGTACCAGGCCGCCATCAAGCTTGATATAGTCTGGCGGTACTTCGCGGATAAAGTTCAGGGCATGCGGGTCTAGGCCAAAATGATCGACACCAAAACGTACACCCAGATCACGCAAGACGCTGACAAATTTCCTGGTCACGGCATGGTCTCTGGCGCAGGCAAACTCACTGATCTCGACTGACAGCAAAGCCGCCAGCTCTGGCGAGTATTTCAGGCGCGCCTGCAACCATTCACAGAACTCTTTGCTCTCCATCGATTGCAGCGACACATTGATGGCGATATTTTTATAGGTGCCGCGATTTTTTTGCAGCATCTCCATGACCAGGGTAACTACCGCCTGATCTATTTCAGGCATAAGCTGGTGACGCAAGGCCATGGGTAAAAACTGGTTGGCCGGCACCAGGTTGCCCTGGGTGTCAAGCAAACGCGAAAATACTTCATGATGCACAAGCTGGCGCAATTGCAGGCGCATAACGGGTTGGGCAAACAAGACCCAGCGATGGTCTGCCAGAGCATCGTGAATCAGGGTACGCCAGCCATGCGAACCGGCGATCACGGCTTCGCTGTCTTCCATAGGGGTCAAGCTGATCTGTCCATTGCCAGCCTGACGCATGACTTCTATCGCCAGGTCAGCCCGGGAGAAAATGTCGCCACGCGTTTGCGCAGGGCCAAACACCAGTGCGCCGGCAGCCAGGCTGACCTGGCGCGAGGCGCGCAGCAATACCTGGTTCAGACGGTACTGCAATGCATCTACCAGCAACTGCATGGTCTTTTGATCGACATCGATACAAACCGCTGCGATAGAGGCACCGCCTATGCGACCGAGGATATTGCTATATTTGCTGAAGACTTCTGTGACCACCGTCGCCACATCGGCCAGCAGGATATCGCCTTGCTGATAACCGTGCTGGTGGTTATATTCTTTGAGGCCATCAAATTCCAGCACAAAGATGACGGCAGTTTCAAAGCGCCCTTCTTCTGACAGCAAATGATTGAAGCGCAAGTCAAAACCATGACGGTTTTCCAGACCACTGACTTTGTCGATGAAAGCTTCGCGCCTGAAATTTTCTGCCCTGGCGATTTCTTCATCGAGCAGGCTGGAAATACGCTCGGTCATGTGATTCATGGCGACCACCACGCGCTGCAGCTCGCGGGTCTGAGGCACAACTTCAATACGGCGAAAATTCTTGGCCTGTATGGCAATCGCAACTTCTTCGATTTTTTCCAGCGGCCCCAGGATAATCCTCAGCAAGACCACGGTCAGGCCCCAGACCACCAGATACATGGCAAACATCCACAAAGCCATTTCCCGCATAGAGCGCCACAGGTAATCGTAAGCATAGGCCGGGTGGCTGACCACGACAACCTTGCCCAATTGACGCCAGCCAGAAGAAATGAAGGCCTCGCCCGGCGGAGTCTGCAGGTCAAACAAGGCAGGTAGCCAGGCAGGCACATTGTCTTTGCCAGCTCCCAGCTCCATGTGCAGCAAGACTTTGCCAGCGGGATCAAGAACCACGATTTTTTTATAATAACCACGGTCAAACAGGGTGGATATCTGGATATTCGCCAGCGTCTGGTCATTCTTGGCCAGTGCTTCTTCGAGCGGACGTGACAAGGCAGTGGCCGCATCCTGGGCATGCGAGGCCAGCTGCTGCTGCAAATAATCCCGCATCGTCAGGACTGACAGGATTTGCAATCCAAGAAACACGGCAAAAAAGATAATGGATATGGCAAGAAGGAGTTGGCGTCTCAGCGTCATAAGGTCTCTTTGAGTGTTTTCATTCCCTGGAACTCATTTCTGTCTGCAATTTTCTATATTGATAAGTCATGCCTATGGCGACTTTAACAAGAAAACAGCCCTTCCCGCTTATTTCTTCCGCTTTATTTCAGGATTTGCATAGAATTATGGATGTGGTCTCGCGTTTGCCGCCCCAGTTCAATATATTTTAATTAAATTTCATGTCCAATACCGATATTTTACGTAGCAAGATCAATCTCGAAACTGCAGCTTACCCCTGGAGTGAACTATTACGTCATTTTGCCAGTGGCACGGTGCTGGTTGTCCAGCCAGGTCTGGACCTGGTCGAAGTTGCCATGCATATGGCAGAAGACCATGCAGCTGTGATCTCTGCCCTGCTTGAGCATGGCCAGATAGGCAAGGTCAGCGATGAGCAGGCCCAGGCATGGCTGGAGCGGGATGCCCAGCACTGGACCGTGGTCGTCAAGCCCTGGATACTGGTGCAGGAAAGGCAAAAATGACACTGCCGGTGGGATTGCGCTTCGGCATGAACTTTTAACAAGCAGGGGCTGTCTGAGTCAAGATACCGGAACGGCAGTTTGGGAAAGGCATGATGCAATTTTCTCTGGCAACTACACATTCAACAGCAAATCATGGGCTCAGCAAACCTGGCTTCCCGGCAATGACCGTCTTGCTGGTCGTTCTTGCCCACCTGCTTTTCTGGCAACTACTGCGTTATCAACACGCCACTACGAGGGCGGGTGAGAGCCATCCCTTGATGCAGTACCTGCAATTATTGACGATAGCCCCCAAACCTGTCTCTCCAAAGGCAAGCCAGCCTGTGGAGGTACCTGCCAAACCTGAAAAGCCAGCGAGGAAGGAAGCCAGCAGGCCCATCACGACGAACAAACCTGCCAGATCACTGACCCGCCCAGAGCGGCCAGCGGCAGAAATCGTAACTGACACCGTCAGCCAGCCTACATCTCAGACAAGCATCAGCCCCGAAAGCCCGATTGGCCTGGGCCTGAACCTGGAGTCTGTGCGCAAGTCAGCCATGGCCATGAAGCCCACAGAAATTGAACAGATACAGGCCAGCCACAGGCGGGGCGACAGTCTGGAAAAGCGGCTAGGCGAAGGCACCAGACGGGCAGAAAAGAAAGAATGCCTGAAGGCATATTCGGGCATAGGCATACTGGCTGTCATCCCGCTGGCAGTGAGCGCCGTTGTGGACACAGGCTGCAAATGGTAATGCTGGCAAGAGCTCGGCTATAATGCCGGATTCCGTACTGTGAAACGGGCTTGCATGGAACGGCCAGGGCATAAGCAGCGATGAAGGCCGGTACTACGCCTGTTGTCATTTGTATTATTGATGTGTTTTGATTGATTGTTGCGTGGTGTTTTTGCATTATTGCAATAATTTTCATTTTTTATCTGGATCATTCATGAAAAAAACTTCTTACCTGTTCGCCGCCATGATGCTGGCAGCACTTGGCTCTGGCTTCTCTCCCGTGACTGTGAATGCCGTTCAGGCACAAGAAGCGGCTGATCCTGCGAAACAGCAGACAGTACGCCAGGAAATGGCCAAGCCACTTAATGAAATCCAGGACTTGCTGACCGCCAAGCAATATCCTCAGGCATTGGAAAAAATTAATGCCATGGATGCCTCTCTGGAAAAGAAAACGCCTTTCGAGCTGTTTACCATTAACCGTTTGCGCGCCGTGGTTGCATCCAGTATCAATGACTCTGCGCTGATGGCAAGCTCCTTCGAATATATGATTTCGACTGATTTTCTGAAAGATCCAGAAAAACAGCGTTTGATGGAAGCCATGGCAAGTACTCTGTTTGGTGAAAAGAAATATGCTGATTCCAGGGTATGGGGTAATCGCTTCCTGGTGAAAGCACCAGGCAATGAAGTCATGATCTATCTGATCGCCCGTTCCTATTATCTGGAAAACGACTTTGCCAATGTCGTCAAAGTCTTGAATACCCAAATAGCATTCGATGAAAACGCCAAACGCAATACCAGTTCTGACAACCTCAAGTTGCTGGCTCTTGCTTACCAACAGCTCAAGGAATGGGATAACTATGCCGTTGCGCTGGAACGCCTGGTTGCGCTGTACCCAACACCAGAATTCTGGACAGACCTGATTTACCGCGTTATGAAAAAACCTGGTTTTTCTGACCGCTTGCTGCTCGACTACTATCGTCTGCAATTCCTGAACGGCAAATTAGAAGATGCCACGGATTTTGTTGATATGGCAGAGTTGGCCTTGCTGGCAGGTTTGCCAGCAGAAGCCAAAACCGCGATTGAAGCAGGCTACGCAGCCAACGTGCTGGGCACCGGCAAGGAAGCGACCAAGCACAAGCAATTGCGCGACCGCGTCAACAAGCAAGCCGCTGACGATATCAAGAGCCTCGATGCTGGTGAAGCCGCTGCCAAAAATGCCAAGACCGGTATCGGCATGGTCAATATTGGTTACAACTACGTCATTAACGGCCAGTACGACAAAGGCCTGGGATTGATGGAACAAGGTATCGCCAAAGGTGGCTTGAAGTCTCCAGATGAAGCAAAACTGCATCTGGGTATGGCTTACCTGAGAGCAGGCAAACGCGACAAGGCTGTTGAAACACTGAAGTCGGTACAAGGCCGTGATGGCTCTGCTGACTTTGCACGTTTGTGGCTGCTGGTACCTGCCAATAAATTTGCACCTGAGGCAAAATAAGCTGACGGATATCTTCTCAGTTTACAAACCGTTTTAAGAAATACGCCACCTGCGGGTGGCGTATTTTTTTGACCAGTACTTGTGCAGATGTTCAGATGTAGACTCGCCGCCAGATAAAAAAAGGCTGTTTTGCGCAATGCAAAACAGCCTGTCAAATTCAGGACCGCAAGCTCTGATTACGGTACTGACGGTACACCTTTGGATACTCTTTACTGCCCCAGCCTGATCGAAGGATCAGATACAGGCTGGGCAAAACTTGTTACTCAGATAGCGTTCAAATCGACAACCGAATCAAGAGTGGTAGGCAGACTCACCATGGCTGGTGATGTCCAGACCTTCACGTTCTTCATCTTCCGGTACACGCAGGCCAACTACCAGATCAACCAGTTTGTAAGCCACGAAGGATACGACGCCTGACCAGATGATGGTCGTGCCGACTGCAGTCGCCTGTGTCATGACCTGACCGAAGATGTCGTATGGATCAGCCGACATTTTGTTGGTGATATAGTCAAATATGCCCTGGCCGCCAAGGGATGGTGCAGCAAACACACCAGTCAGCAACGCACCCAGGATACCCCCCACGCCATGCACACCAAAGACGTCGAGGGAATCATCTGCACCCAACAAACGCTTGAGGCCATTGACACCCCACAAGCAGACGATACCCGCCAGCAAGCCGATGACCAGGGCACCCATAGGGCCGACGAAACCGCAAGCTGGCGTAATCGCTACCAGACCGGCTACCGCACCGGATGCGCCACCCAGCATGGAAGGTTTGCCTTTGGACATCCATTCACCAAACACCCATGACACTGTTGCTGCAGCCGTTGCCAGCAAAGTATTGATGAAAGCCAGTGCTGCGACATCGCCCGCTTCCAGCGCGGAACCGGCATTGAAACCAAACCAGCCCACCCACAACAGCGACGCGCCTATCATCGTCATTGTCAGGGAATGAGGCGCCATGGATTCTTTACCATAGCCTACACGTTTGCCTATCAGGTAAGCACCGACCAGGCCAGCGACTGCGGCATTGATATGCACAACCGTACCACCAGCGAAGTCCAGCGCGGTTTTTTGTTGCAAGAAGCCGCCTTTGGCCAATTCAGTTGCCGCAGTAGCTGCATCCTTGATCGCGTCAGGGCCAGTCCAGAACCAGACCATGTGAGCAATAGGCAGGTAGCTGAACGTGAACCACAAGACGACGAACAACAGTACAGCAGTGAATTTTGCGCGTTCTGCAAAAGCACCGATGATCAGGCCGCAAGTGATCGCTGCAAAGGTCGCCTGGAAGGCTACATAAGCAAACTCAGGTATCACCACGCCTTTGCTGAATGTCGCTGCCGTAGCAAATGTTGCCTTGGCCGGGTCCCAGATACCTTTCAGGAACAGACGGTCAAACGAACCGATGAACCTGCCACCTTCAGTAAATGCCAGTGAATAACCATAGATACACCACAGAACAATAATCACGGCGAAGATCATGAAGACCTGCATCAGGACGGACAACATGTTCTTGGAACGGACCAGGCCGCCGTAGAAAAGTGCCAGGCCAGGTATGGTCATCAAAATAACCAGCAGGGTGGCAACCATCATCCAGGCAGTGTCGCCTTTATTTGGCGTTGGTGCAGGTGCGGCAGCACTGGCTGCCGCAGGGTCAGCCGCGGCTGCCGGGGCAGAAGCAGGCGCCACAACAGCAGTGGAAGCCGGGGCCGGGACGGGTGCCGCTGCAGGTGCAGAAGCGCTGGCCGACGCAGTAACCGAGGCAGCAGAAGCTGCCGCAGGTTCAGCTTTAGCTGACGCATCTTGCGCCGATGCGACAGAGGTGAAACCGACAGTGACCAGCAAAGCAGCCCCCGCCAGCATGTTCTTCAACAGTTTTTTCATGTGAACTCCCTGGTTAGCTATCAGAGTGCGTCGTTGCCGGTTTCACCGGTACGAATACGCACAACTTGTTGCAAGTCATAGACAAAAATCTTGCCGTCACCAATCTTGCCAGTGCGGGCTGCGGTTTCTATTGCTTCAATGGCGCGCTCAACAATCGCGTCATCTACAGCCGCTTCAATTTTTGTCTTGGGCAGGAAGTCGACCACATACTCTGCACCACGGTACAGTTCAGTGTGACCTTTCTGACGGCCAAAGCCTTTCACCTCAGTCACGGTAATGCCCTGTACACCAATGGTGGACAACGCTTCGCGGACTTCATCGAGTTTAAAAGGCTTGATAATTGCAGTAATCAGTTTCATGCTCGCCTCGAATATTAGAATGTTTTAACTGCAGACAATACCAGTGTCGTTTTGCCTGTGAATTTGCCTGCTGGCGTGACATACAGTTTTTTCTCTGCATTCGTGCCCAGCGCTGCAATACCAAAATTCACACCAAAAAACTCTTTATTCACACCAATTTTCCAATCGGAATAAGAATAGGCACCATTGTTCTTGATGGTCTGATGGCCAGCATGCAGGGCCAGCGTGTAACCTTCAGGCAGCTCAATGTTTGCACCCAGGTCCAGGTAACCACTGTTCTTGCTGTCGACAAAACCGAACAGATTGGTAACAGAGTGTGAATACTTGATATAGGCAGGGCCCATACCTACCTGGCCGTAGATTTCTGTTGTGTTGGCATCAGCAAAACCGGCAACCTTGTTCAGGCCATTGGATGGGTATACATAAGACAGAACACCAACGTCATAACTCACATCCTTGGTGATCTCGCCTTTTTTACCGGCATACAAATCCCATTCAAGATCGCCACCACCACCTGCGTCCTTGGTCCATTTGATCGTAGATAACCATGTACCGGCGTAAAAACCGCTGGGGTTGTGGACATAGTCAGCGCCACCCTGCAACGCAGGGTCAAGGCGTGATTGCGCAATCGCACGATAGCGGTACTCGCTGACGACGCCAATATTGAAGCTGACTTCATTGTCTGGCTTGGCTTCAGGCTTGGCATCTTCTGCATGGGCAAAACCACCAAAGAATGTTGTGGCTACAGCAGCGGCGATTACTAGTTTTTTCATTGCGCTTCCCCCTATTGATTAAGATTTGATTAGATTGAACCCTGGACAGAATCTGTGTTCAGCTCGTAGCAGCACGCATAGACACTTATGACCATTTGCGTACCCACTGCTTGCATCAGGCAAACTCTTAAATTCTTATTTCCCTTCTCTGTTAGCAGGAGTCGTGCCAACCAGGATCAGCCCATCATTGAATTGGAGACAAGGCACAGAACCCAGAGTGTATTAATATGCATACAGCCCGCTAAACCCTGAGCACAGCCTGATTTTTATATTGCGCTGCAATACCAGTAGCAGCTTGGGCAAGATGCGCTATCATTGCCACATAGGTAAATCTGCAAGCAAAAAAACAGCTTTGTGCACCAATTGCGGGCAAGAACAAATTCGCACAAAAAGTGGCAATGCCTAATTCGCACCAAAAATGTGCAATTACAAGATAGAGGGTAAAAATGGATAAGCAAAATTTCTTTAATGACATGCATGCCAAGATCAGCCAGGCAATCGAAAACTCGCCAGCCAAGGACATAGAAAAAAACGTCAAGGCCATGATGAGCCAGGGGTTTTCCAAGCTGGATCTGGTGACGCGCGAAGAATTTGATATCCAGGCACAAGTGCTGGCCAAGACCCGCGCCAAACTCGAAGCCCTGGAGGCACGCGTAGCCGCACTCGAAACACCGCAAAAAGCCGACTAAAAAAAGACAACTAAACCGCAGACCGCATGTCCCTAGCCGTACTCAAAAGCCGCGCCCTGAATGGCATGGATGCACCACAGGTGACTGTAGAAGTGCATCTGGCCAATGGCCTGCCCGCCTTCACTATCGTTGGCTTGCCCGAAACCGAAGTCAAGGAATCCAAGGACAGGGTCAGGGCCGCCCTGCAAAATGCCCGCTTTGAGTTCCCGAACAAGCGCATCACAGTGAATTTGGCACCGGCTGATTTGCCGAAGGAATCTGGCCGCTTTGATTTGCCTATCGCGCTGGGTATTCTGGCGGCATCCGGGCAAATCCCTGGAGATGCTCTGGAACAATATGAGTTTGCCGGAGAGTTATCACTGTCAGGCGAACTGCGGCCGATACGCGGCGCACTGGCAATGACGTTTGCGATATGCAAAAGCCAGCAACACTCGGCACAGGAACCCGCCTTTATCTTGCCACGCGCGAACGCGGATGAAGCGGCGCTGGTCAGCGATGCTGCGATTTACCCTGCAGATTCACTACTACAGGTATGCGCTCACTTCGCTGGGGTCGATGGTGAGCAAAGACTGGCACGTCACCGTCCAGCCTCCAGACCCAGTCGCCCCAAATATGCTGACTTTGCAGAGGTAAAAGGCCAGTTACAGGCCAAACGCGCACTGGAAGTAGCAGCAGCAGGCTCACATTCGGTACTCCTGATGGGGCCGCCAGGCACCGGCAAATCCATGCTGGCCGCCCGCTTCCCCGGCATTTTGCCGACCATGACCGATCAGGAAGCACTGGAATCAGCCGCAGTGCAATCCCTGACATCAGGCTTTTCCATAGAAAAATGGAAGGCGAGACCCTATAGGGCGCCCCATCACACAGCATCTGCCGTTGCATTGGTGGGTGGAGGTGGAACACCGCGTCCAGGAGAGATTTCTCTGGCTCACAGAGGCGTGCTCTTCCTTGACGAACTTCCGGAATTCGATAGAAAAGTGCTGGAAGTTTTACGTGAACCTCTGGAATCTGGTCACATTACCATCTCACGCGCGGCGCGTCAGGCTGATTTCCCGGCGCGCTTTCAATTGATAGCAGCCATGAACCCTTGTCCTTGCGGCTACTTCGGTCACAGCAATGGCAAGTGTCGTTGTACACCGGACATCATTGCCCGTTATCAGGACAGAATCTCCGGCCCGCTGCTGGACCGCATAGACATGCAAATACAAGTCGGCGCACTGCCGCATGCGGACTTGCTCAAGCAGGCCGATGGTGAGGCAAGTGCCAGTATCCATGCGCGGGTAGAAACTGCTTTTGACAGACAACAACAGCGCCAGGGCAAGGCGAATAATCTGTTATCGACCACAGAAATTGACCTGCACTGCCAACCGGATGAACAAGCTGGACAACTCTTGCGCAATGCCATGACCAAACTCAACTGGTCAGCCCGCGCCTATCACCGCGTATTAAAGGTCGCCCGCACGATAGCCGACCTGGCTGGTTCAGCCCATATCTCGACGCCGCATGTAGCTGAGGCGATACAGTACCGGCGTGCACTCCGGGATCAGTAAAGCTGGTCACGGCATTGAAATTACCATTGCCATGACCAGATAGGGGACAGCATTAATGTATCTCTCAACAGGAGTTGATCATGTCCCCGCAAGAAACCCAGGTTTTACAAAACTTTCTCGACCAATTGGTGAAAGTGCAAGACAGCAATAAAGATGCGCAGGCGCTGGCGATGATCAATGAGGCCGTCAGCAAGCAGCCAGATGCCCATTATCTGCTGGTACAGCGAGCCTTGTTGCTGGATCAGGCTTTGGCCAATGCCAATCAGCAAATTACCAGTCTGCAAACCCAGTTGCGTGAGTTACAGGCGCAAAGAAACCCGGCACCGGCAGGCAACTTCCTTGACCCCGCTACGACAGGCTGGGGCAATAGTGCCAGCAGCCGTGCCCAGCCTGCAAGCAGCTACAGCGTCAGCGGGCAGGCATTGCCACCGCCTCTCCCGGCAAGCTATATGAACGCGGCGGCACCAGTGGCGGCACCGGCATCAGGCTTTTTCGGTGGTGGCGCTGGCAATGTGCTGGGTACAGTTGCTGCCACTGCGGCAGGTGTCGCTGCGGGTGCCTTTCTATTCCAGGGCATAGGGCATTTGATGGGTGGCCAGCATCATGCGGCCAGTACTGACAATGCCGCCGCGCAACTCAACCAGGGTGGTGGTGATCTGATTCCCGGTTATTTTGATACAGGCAATACCAGCAATCCTGGCAATGCCAGTGACACCAATACCAATATCAATACCAATACTGACAGTACCGCCCATGCATCTCCTCTGGCTGATGCTGCTCCTGCAGAGTCTGCATTTGCGGATGACAATTATTTTGATGGTGATGGTCTGGATCTGGCCTGACACCTTATCCTCTGCCGGCTGATGAAAACCCACCTCATCAGCCCGGTTCGCCAGCAGGCTTGCTTTCCAAACAGGCAAGCCTGTTTGTTATCTTCCAGTTGACAGGCACGTATTTTTGTTACAGCGCGTTACGAAAATGTGGGTAAATATACATATACTGCGTATCACGGTTTATCGATTGATGCGTTATAGATGGATGTCAACGGAAAAGGCAGAGCGAAATGACGACCCGACTGAATTTGCAACATGCCCTGGCTGCCAGCATGCTGGTCTTGCTGAGTGCCTGTAGCACCACTTCCCAGCAACAGGCAACGGATAACAGCAAACTGCCGCCGGTAGGCAATACACTGAGCAAAGCCGCAGTGGCACCAGAAGCCTTGTTGAACCGTCTGAGCTGGGGCAGCAATCCATCCACATTGCAGGCCATGCAGACCGTGGGCCCGGACCGTTACCTGGACCAGCAGTTGCGCGGGCGCAATGCCACCCTGCCTGCTGCGATACAGGCGCAGGTCAATGCGATGACTATTTCGCGTCAACCTTTCATGGATACCATGCGCGACCTGGAAGCACGCCGCGTTGCCTCTGAGCAGCAAAAAGGCACGGACGACACGCTGCGTAAGGAATACCAGCAGGAAATGACACGCCTGGCCAGGGAAGCCGCCAACCGCGCTCTGCTGCGTGACATTTACTCTTCCAACCAGTTGCAGGAACAGATGAGCTGGTTCTGGATGAATCATTTCAATATCCATAGCGGCAAGCACAATATACGGGCGATGCTTGGTGATTTTGAAGAGCAGGCGATACGCCCGAATGCCCTGGGCAACTTCCGCGACTTGCTACGCGCGACGGTCATGCATCCGGCCATGCTGCGTTATCTCGACAATGAATACAATGCCGTCAACCGCCTCAATGAAAACTATGCGCGAGAATTGATGGAATTACACACCATGGGTGTTAATGGTGGTTACAGCCAGAAAGATGTGCAGGAGCTGGCCAGGGTACTCACAGGTGTTGGTGTCAGCCTGAACAAGGATGCGCCGCGCATGAAACCTGAGCAGGAAAAGCTGTATGTCAGGAAGGGCATGTTTGAATTCCAGCCACAGCGTCATGATTTTGGTGACAAGCAAATCCTCGGGCAAACCATCAAGGGGCGCGGCATTACCGAACTCGATGATGTCTTGCTGATGCTGTCCAGGCAACCGGCCACGGCGCGTTATGTGAGCCAGAAACTGGCGCAGTTCTTTGTGGCAGACAACCCCTCGAAAGACCTGGTAGAGAAGATGGCGCAGCGCTTCCTGCAAACCGATGGCGATATCCCGGCGACCCTGCGTACCATGTTTGACAGCCAGGAATTCGTCGCCTCGCTGGGCAAGAAATTCAAGGACCCGATGCACTATATGCTGGCCTCGGTACGCCTCGCGTATGACGGCAATACCATAGTCAATACCGGCCCCATGCTGAACTGGCTGAACATGATGGGCCAGCAACTGAACGGCAGGCAGACTCCGGATGGTTATGCCCTTGATGAAAGCGCCTGGGCCAGTTCAGGCCAGATGACGGTGCGCTTTGATATTGCCAGGTCACTCGCGAACGGCAACCCTGGTTTGTTCAAAGTTGATACGCCAGCACCGCTTGCTACAACGGCCGCCGCCATGCCAGCAGCATCAATGACACCGCCAGTTGCCGCAAGTGGCATGCAAGCCCCGGTAATGCCCGCACCGGCAATGTCACCGGCACCTGCAGCACCCGCATTACCGGCAACAGCAACAGCTCAGGCAGCAACACCTGCGGCGCCGGCTGCACCTAAGCCACCGCCGCCGGCGCTGGCAACTTCGGGCTATGTGAAAAACTGGAGCAAGCAATTCAGCCCGGCCACGCAAACTGCTCTGAGCCAGGCAAGTACACCGCAGGAGTGGAATGCCTTGTTCCTCGCCTCGCCTGAAATGATGCGCCGCTAATCCTCACGGAGAAACAGACATGAAACGCCGAGACTTATTGAAAGCACTGGCCTTACTGCCATCGACTGCCATGCTGGGCATATCCAGCCAGGTGATGGCTGCACCCGCCACACAAAACCGCCTGCTGCTGGTTTTTTTGCGCGGTGGCTATGATGCCAGTAACCTGCTGATACCGACATCGAGCAATTTTTATTATGAATCACGACCCAATATCGCGATTGCCAGACCAGGCTCGACACCAGATGCTGCTCTCGCGCTGAATGCTGACTGGGGCCTGCACCCGGCCTTGCGCGAGACAATTTACCCTATGTTCCAGCAGGGTGAAGCTGCCTTCATCCCGTTTGCCGGCACCGAGGACCTGACGCGCAGCCATTTTGAAACCCAGGACAGTATAGAAATGGGCCAGCCCTTGAATGGCAGCCGCAATTTCCATTCCGGCTTCATGAACCGTCTGGCCAAGGTGCTGGGCAATAATGGCAAGATGACAGCCATGTCCTTCACCGACCAATTGCCACTGGCGATGCAGGGTAGCGCCCACATTGCCAATACGGCACTGCGCAATGTCAGCAAGAATAATGTTGATCAGCGCCAGCGCGACCTGATCCTGCAGATGTATGCCGACACCAGCCTGTCACAGGCAGTCAAGGATGGTTTTGCCATGCGCGATGAAGTTGCCCGCGAAATGCAGGAAGAAATGAACAGCGCCAACCGCAATGCGATTTCGACCAAGGGTTTTGAGCTGGAGGCACAAAGGATAGCCAGGCTCATGCGTGAGAAATATGCGCTAGGCTTCATTGATGTCGGTGGCTGGGATACCCATGTCAACCAGGGTGGTTCCAGCGGTACTCTGGCGGTCAAGTTTGAAGAGCTGGGTCGTGGCCTGGCAGCTTATCGCAAGGAAATGGGCGACAACTGGCGCAATACCACGGTAGTGGTCATCAGCGAGTTTGGCCGCACCTTCCGTGAAAATGGCAAGCACGGCACCGACCATGGCCATGGCAGCGTGTATTGGGTATTAGGTGGCGGCATCAAAGGCGGACAGGTCGCTGGTGAACAGATTGCGCTGGAAGCTGGCAAACTGTTCCAAAACCGTGACTACCCTGTGCTCAATGAATACCGTGCTGTGCTGGGTGGCTTGTTTGGCCGTATTTATGGCTTGAACGCGAACCAGCTTGATCAGGTATTTGCCGGAGTCAAGGCAAGGGATCTGGGTTTGGCGTAGGTAATTCCAGCCCGCCATTGACTTCTGTATGCAGGGGCAGGTCTATATAAAAATGCGTGCCAGTATGCAAGACATCCTGGCCCTCACCACCTACCTGCACAGCGTCATGCCCGGCATCCTGCGCCATGTAATAGCCTATATCGCCATGCATTTGCCGTATGATGGCCTGGGATATCGCCAGACCCAGGCCTGTGCCTCCCTTGGCGCGGGTGTCTGAAGAATCTGCCTGGGAGAATTTCTGAAACAGGCGGTCGCGGAAGTTCTCGGGTATGCCTGCGCCCTGATCTATCACCTCGATACGGATAAGATTGTCGTCCCTGGCCATGCTCATTACCTGCACCACAGCCCCCTCGGGTGAATACTTGCAGGCATTCGACAAGAGATTGGCCATGACTTGCTGGAAACGCCCTGTATCCACCATCACCATGGCTTGCTCCAGCTGGCTGCCAAGTACGATTTCAGTATTCATGCTCTGGGCAAAAGCCTGATTATTGCTAATCGCTGTTTGCAAGAGGTTTTGCAAAGGCAGGCATTCAAAGACGAAGTCCATCTTGCCAGCTTCGATTTTCTGGATATCAAGCAAATCATTGATGAGCCGCGTCAGGCTCTCGCTATTCTTGTGCGCCATACCCATCAGGGCAGAGATTTTGTCAGGCACAGCCCCCATGGCGCCGCCCATGATGAGACCTAGCGACCCGCGTATGGCGGTCAACGGTGTGCGCAGTTCATGGCTGACGGTGGAGATGAATTCGCTCTTCATGCGCTCCATCTTGCGGCGTTCGGAAATATCCCTGACGATGACGATCAGCTTGCGTCTGCCCGCATGGTAATACTCGGTGATCGCCAGTTCTGCCGGGAACAGGCTGCCATCCTTGCGCATGCGTTCAGCCTCGGTACGCAGGCAGCCTGTTTCCAGGAATTCGCGGCGGCTCATGGCCAGACCCAGCAAATCAGGCTGGCCGGGTGGCGAAAAGAATTTGCCATTCTTGCCCACCACCTCACTGGCCGGATGTCCGTAGATCGCCACAGCAGCCGGGTTCAGTGCTTCTATCTTGCCGGTATCATCGATCATGATGATACCGTCCGCCGCATTCTGGAAGATGGCTTGCAGGCGGTCGGATGAATCTTTGAGCGCAATTTGCTGCTCGGTCAGGTTTTTGAGTAGATGCGCCTGGTTGCGGTTGATGACTTCAGCCTGTTGCTTGAGTTCCGTCGTGACGACCAGGTCCTGCTCGCGTCTTTCCAGTAAATTCACCAACACACTAAAGGCGGCGACGATAGCCAGGATGCCACTCATGGCGACAATGACGATGCCTGTACTGATTTTGCGCCAGTCAGCCAGATATAAATCTTCATCGACAGAAAAATTGATGATCAGTGGATATTTTTCGAGTGACTGCACGGCAGCCATCCGCGTAACAGATTTACCACCTTCTGACATACGCGGATTATTGGTGATCAGCACACCTGATTTCTTGTTTTTTTCATGTACCAGTTCATAGGTGCTACCCGTCAGATTACGCATGCCCATGACTTCGCCACGCTCTGGCCAACGCGCCAGATAGGTAAAGTCATTGCGTAGCAAGCCTATGGTGGCATGGCCATCGGCACTGAGTTTTTCATAAAACTGTGAATAGAAAGAAGGCGACATGCCAAGGATGACAACGCCTATGAATTCACCATCACTACCCGTCAGCCTGTGGCTGAGGAAAAACATCCATTTGCCGGTCGTTTTGCTGCGTACTGACGAACTCAAAAAAGTACCCTGTACCGGATTATCGCGCTGGGCGATGAAGTAATCACGGTCCGCCAGACTATAGGTAGGGGCGGGGAAGTTGCGCGAAGTATTGATGACATTGCCATCGACATCCAGCACGGAGATGACTTCTACAGCGGGCGATAATGCAGCTTTTTCACGCAGGAACTGGTGAAAATCATGGGTAGATAATTTGCCTGACAAATATTCAGCACTGACACTCCAGCGGTCCTGTATGCGCTCGGCGATGCTATCGAGTGCCGTATAGGCAAAATCCATCTGCTGGCTGACGGTTTCTGCCAGTACGACACTGAAGGTTTCAGTCTGCTTTTCCCACTTGCCGATTTCCTGTATGCGCAACATCCAGATAGCAGTCGCTGCACCGACGATGATGGCCAGCACCAGACTGGCCGCCAGCGCAATGGCTAAACGGCTGGTAGGCAATCCCGCTGGCTTCAATTCATGTCGTCCGGTCACGCTCAAAGCTGATCCTTGTGCTCAAGTCTGGCAAGTTGATAGACCCGTAAGTTGATAGACCCCTATATTGCCTGAAGTGTTGGAGTTTTGATTTTCAAATAATACTGTAATGTAAATATATTCTATTCCGGCGCTCAACAGTGACTGATATGTTTTTATATCGACAAGAAATAGACATAATCAAGGCAGTCTGGAACAAAGCGCAAGGTGCACGGCCAGTCGGCGGGATCGTGCCGCAACATGTGAGCCAGCATCAGCATGCCATCATGGCTTAGTCCCAGTTGCTGAAATGCACTCTGCAACACCGGAACTTTAACAGTCAGCAGCAAATTTGCAGACGATTTACCACGCTTTCTATGAAGAAACTATTTATTCCTGTTAAAAATATCCGGGAAATGTTACGGTTTTAAGAAGATACCCCAGAGACGAAGCAAGCATGGTTTGCCAGGGGGCGTATATAAAAAAACTTGGAAAGGGAACGGGCAAAATGAGAAAAAGCGTTTGGATCAAAAGTCTGGCCATCAGTTTATTGCTCAGCAGCGCACCGGCCTGGGCCGAAGTCACTTCCTGCGAAACGATCAAGGACAAGGTGGCGGCAAAGCTGGAAGGTAAAGGAGTTAACAACTACAGCCTGCAGGTAGTCTCCAAAGACACTGAAACCAAACACCGTGTGGTTGGCACCTGCGAAGGCGGCAAGAAGAAAATCATCTACAAGAAGGAAAAGGCTGGCAGCAAGGCCGAAGAATAAGCATTACGCCAAACTGATCAGACTGACCAGACTGATCAGTTTAACAAAGCGGATTTGCCCAGCCACCCTGGCTGGCAAAGCCGCTTTTTTCTTTTGCTGCCTTACAGCTCCCTGATCATGTAACAGGCTGGCCCGACATAAGTGCCCAGCTTTGCCTGTTGCTCTTCATTCAATTGAGTCTGCTCCATGAATCCCTGGCCTTGCCAGTAAGACTGGGTACTTTGCACAGACACCAGGCAGACATATTGCCAGCCTTGTGCGCCTGCATATTCCAGCGCAGAGGCAAGCATGGCACGCGCCAGCCCTTGTCCGGCCTGTTCAGGTGCAACCGCCATATCATGCAGGTAAAGCGCATTGGCTGGCTGGGCCGGCTGAAACTCTTGCCCCAGGGCAGATATTCTCCCATGGCGTGAGGGATAGGCAGCGAGGTAAGCGACTACCTTATCCCCTCGCTCAACCACCCAGGCACAAGTTGGTGCAGCCGCCAGGCGGCTGGCCAGTAATGCCGGGGCTTCCACCATGTCGGCTACATAAGCCTGGGTCTGTATGTGATAGACAGCCGCCAGATCGGCTGGCTGCATGGTGCGTACCAGCATTGCCTGATCTCTACTTGATTTCTAATTGATCTCTACTTTGGAGCCTTGGCACTGGCTGAAGCGCTGCTTTCTTCGGCTTTGGGAGCTTCTGATTTCGCCAGTTCGGGTTTGACGACATCAATTTTGTTTTCCCGCATATAGTCGTTCATTTCCTTCCATCCCGCATACACGGCTGAACGGGCGGCATCGGGATTGAGGGCATAACAATCTTCTATGGCGCGGCCAGCATGGCGGCAAGCGCTGCCGGTGGCACGGGCATCTGATTCGCGCGCTGCGGCGTCCCTGGCTGGATCGGGCAAACCCAGACGGTCGCAAGCCGTCAGCGATGTCAGCATCAGCAAAAAAATCCCGGAGAACTTAAAAAATGACATCACGGCACCAAAAAATGAAATGAAAACTTACCAGACCTGCCTTTGCAGAATGGTCTAAACGTAGTTGTCGTGCGCAGTTGTCATGCGCAGTTGTCATAATACCCCACTGTATACCTGCACAGAATGGCTTGTTGCTGAAGACAGAGAGGAAAACACCTGCCAATTTTGCGGACCTTCTTTCAGATGCAAAAACAGGCGCGCTCTGTACAAAGGAATTATCATGTAGCACTTGAGACATGTTGTTGACGGCAAGAAAGCTATAAACATGAATGTCTTCCTGCAATCTTATCGATTTGATCTCCATGAAACCTGTACTCCGTTGTGCCCTGATGCTTGCCAGCCTGCTACTGCTGAATGCCTGCAGCCCTAAATTTGACTGGCGCGATGCGCGCGGCACCAATGCACCTTTCACCATCCTGATGCCGGGCAAACCCCTGAGTGACAGCAAGGACATGCAGCTCGAAGGCATCAAAGTGAAAATGGATATGCTGGCCGGTGAAGTCGGCGGCATCAGTTTTGCCGTTGGCAGTACCAAGGCGGAAGATGCCGGCAAAGCAGGCCTGATCATGGAAGCTATGAAAAAAGGCATGATCAACAACATTCAGGGAACACCGGAAACCAGCAAAAGCCTGAGTGCAGACATGCTTCAAGTGCACGGCAAACTGCGCAATGGCCAACCTGTCACGATGGTGGGGCGTTTTCTGGTACGTGGCCCCTGGGCATATCAAATTATCATGCTTGGTCAGGAAAAAGACATGAAACAGGATGTCATCGACACCTATATGACGTCTTTCAAATCCAACTGAAGCAACAATCTGAAACGACAAGCCGCTGATTTGGGATTATTATATAAGGACGCGCAGCCAGCCCAGTGCCGCTAGCGCACTGCAGGTGTTTGGCCGCATTATCTCCACATGTCTTAGAAAAAAAGGGAAACGCCCATGCTGATCACGTTTAAATCCAAAGCTGCTACAGAAATCACCATGTACAAGGAACATGCGCGTCGCATCCTGGAATTGTTGAATAAAGATGTAGATCGCGGCATCATCACGCCGCCTGAACTGCCACACGCCATACAAACCATAGAAGCTGCCGTTGCCGAAAGCAAGGCACATCCAATTTCTGAAGAAGTCAGCCGCGACGTCAATGCACACCACAATGAGAACGGTGATGACAATGACCACGAAGCGCCAGAAACAGTGAGCTTTGCGACCAGGGCCTTCCCTGTGCTTGAAATGCTGCACGCCGCCAACAAGATGCAGCGCGAAGTGATGTGGGGCGTGTAAAGCCATGACTTCCCACGTAGAAAATACCAGGGAATTTGAATTACAGACCAGTGATGGCAAAGCCATCTTTGTACGTGACTGGCCACTGGCAGATGCGCTCATGGAGCAGCCCCGGCAAGGGGTAGTCATCATGCATGGCCTGGGCGAACACTGTGGCCGCTATGCCCATGTTGCCAGATTCTTCAATGCCCTGGGTTTTGTCGTGCGGACTTATGATCACCGCGGCCATGGTCAGTCTGACGGTGGCAGCGGTGACGTACCAGACTCGATGTGCCTCTTGCGTGATACGCAAATGGTAATCAGTGACTTTAGCCAGTCACTGGCTGGCCCGCCCATATTATTAGGGCATAGCATGGGCGGCCTGTTCGCTGCCCGTTATGCGCTGGAGCAATTAAGCCCCTTGCGCGCGCTGATTTTATCTTCCCCTGCGCTGGCGATACGTATGTCCAGCCTGCAACATGGCTTGCTGAAAGTAGCTTCCAGCCTGATCCCCGGCGTTGGCTTGCCAAATGGCTTGCAAACCCGCTATTTATCCCATGATGGCGAAGTGGTACTTGCCTATCAAAACGATGCCCTGGTGCATACCCGCCTGAGCGCACGCCTGCTGACCAGCATGTTGCAGGCCATGGATTATTGCCATGCCCATGCTACGGAATTAAGCATCCCCCTGCTGCTGATGGTGGCAGAGGACGATCACCTGGTCGATCCTGCCGGCAGCAGGCGTTTTCTGGAAAAATTGGATGCGTCCCGGTTCAGTGAGCATTTTTACGCCGGTTTCTATCACGAGATATTTAATGAGCTCGATGCCACCAGGGTATTCGACGACTTGCGCACCTGGTTGGAACTCCAGCAATTTACCCCTTTGGAACAGATACAAAAAGCCGCCTGAAAGCAGTTTATCTGATGGTGAACATGGAATTGGAAACCAGCCAGGTATGGTTTCGCCCTGAAGAAAACAGATTAAGGCAGCAAGGCTGTTACACTAGCGCCCTTTCGCCATGATCCGGTCTGCCAGTTTTATGGGCAGAATGTGCTGGCGGGCGAATTTATGTTAAATTGCCACAAAGGCAATTTATTGCAGTATTGCGAATCCATCCAATAAAAATATGCAAGATCAACCAAGAAAAACCCTGGGCCGACCAGCCAAACCTGCCCGCAGTACCAATGCAGCGAGTGGCAATGCGAATGACAGCACTGCGCGCGCAGGTAATACATCCCGCGACAGCAATAAGCCACAGGTCGAATTTGAGACGGTAGATGTCAAGACAGACTCGCTGGCTTTCAGCCTGGTCGGTGCAGCACAGGCAGTGGCCTATGTGCTGGAAGGTACGGCACTGCCACAGGCGTTGACGCGGGTATTTACGCAAACCAACCCTTTGCCGCAAGCCCGTGGAGCAATCCAGGATATTGCCTACCGTACCATGCGCCAGGTGGGCCGGGTTGATGCCTTGCTGAAGATCATGACCAACAAGACGCCGGAACCGGCATTGTTATATAGCATGCTGTGTTGCGCCCTGACCTTGCTGGTGGGCAATGAAGGTGATGAAGAAAAAGCGTATGAAGAATTTGTGGTGGTGGATCAGGCAGTGAACGCCGCCACCTCCAGCCCGCACATGGTATTTGCCAAGGGCATGGTGAATGCCGTACTGCGCCGCTACCTGCGCGAAAAAGATGAATTACTGAAGCTGGTCATGAAGCAACCGGCAGCCGCCTGGAATTACCCGCAATGGTGGGTAGATCAATGCAAGGCTGCCTACCCGCAAGACTGGCAAGCGATCTTAAGCTGTGGCAACCATGCCCCGCCTTTGACTTTGCGGGTCAACCAGCGTGCCAGTACGGTCGCTGCTTATCTGGAATTACTGGCCAGCCAGCAAATCAGTGCCAGCCAGATAGGCCCGTTTGCCGTGCGCCTTGACCGTCCTATGCCGGTACTGAACATCCCCGGCTTTGAAGCTGGCGTGGTATCCGTGCAGGATGCCGCAGCGCAACTGGCCGCTCCTTTGCTGGATGTGCAGTCAGGCATGCGGGTGCTTGACGCCTGTGCGGCCCCCGGCGGCAAGACTGGCCATTTGCTGGAACTGGCCGATATTGAACTGACTGCCGTCGATACCGACCCGGCCCGTATCCAGCGCATTCATGAAAACCTGGCGCGCCTGAAATTGTTTGCGACCATCAAGGAAGGCGATGCCACCCGTAATAACTGGTGGGATAGCCAGCCGTATGACCGCATCTTGGCTGACGTGCCCTGCACGGCCTCTGGCGTGGTCAGGCGTCACCCGGACAGCCGCTGGCTGCGCCGCAAGACCGATGCCGCCCAACTGGCGGCCCTGTCCGCCCGCATTCTGGATAATCTGTGGCGCATGCTGAAACCGGGCGGCAAGATGCTGATGGTCACCTGCTCAATCTGGCCGCTGGAATCCGAAGCCCAGGCGGCCGCCTTTGCCACCCGCAACGGGGCAGAACGCCTGGATGCACCAGGCCAATTACTGCCCATCATGGGCAATACGTCCGAAAGCAACAACGAACATGACGGTTTGTTCTATGCATTGTTTCAAAAACCACTGCAAAATTAACGAATGCCAACAAGTTCAAGCTATCATTAGCAGACTTTTGTTTCCGTATTGATTGCATGTTCAGACGTTTCGCTTCCCTGCTGCGCCAGTTTTCGCTGACTTTGATGTTGGCGCTGTTGGCAATGGCAGTGGTGCCTGCGGCCCAGGCTGCCGATGTGGAAGTCAAAACCGCCAGGATAGAAGCCAGTGACGAGGGTTACCGTCTGGCCGCCAGTTTCTCGCTGGAACTCAGTGACAGCTTGCGCAAGGCTATCCGCGATGGCATCCCGGTATCGTTCACGACTGAGGTAGAGCTGACCCGTTCACGCTGGTACTGGGTGGACGAAAAGGTCGTGCGCAGCGAATACCTGGTCAGGATTGCCTATAATGAGTGGACGCAGCAATATACCGTCACCATTAATAATGGCTTGCAACAAAACTTCGCCTCTCTCGACACTGCCCTGAACCTGGTGACACGCCCGAATCGCTGGCTGATTGCTGACAAATCCCTGCTCTCGGCCGGTGCCACCTATAATGTTGCCTTGCAATTGCGCATGGGCCTGAGCAAGATCCCCATGCATTTGCAGATACCCAGCTTTAACGACAGTCACTGGAGCCAGAAAACCGAGTGGAAGCGTTTTTCCTTCAAGGCTGAAGACAAGTGACAAGATTTTTGCGGTATGCACTAATTATCGGCGGTGCTCTGATGAGCATCCTGCTGTTTTTCCTGACCACTGTTTCAGAGAATTCCTCGCGCTTTGAGCGTTACTATGAATGGCTGCTGGACGCCAATGCCGTGGTTGCGATGGCCTTGCTGGTACTGGTGCTGACGCTGGTGTTGCGTTTGTTTCGCCGTTTCCGTGCCAAGGAGTTCGGTTCCAAGCTGATGACCAGGCTGGTGGTCTTGTTTGCCCTCGTCGGTATTTTGCCGGGCAGTGTGATTTACCTGGTGTCGGTACAGTTTGTCTCTCGCTCCATCGAATCCTGGTTTGATGTCAAGGTCGAGTCTGCGCTCGATTCTGGCAAAAACATGGGGCTGACTGCGCTTGATTTCTTACTGGCGGATTTGCAATCCAAGGCCAATGACATGGCTTCAGAATTGTCTGATCCATCTGAAAGCTCGATGTCCATCCACTTGTCGCGCCTGCGTGAACGCATGCAGATACAGGAAGCCACTATCGTCAATAGCAAGGGCCGCCTGATCGCCTCTGCCAATGATAATGTCGGTAGCCTGCTGCCTGAATTGCCTACGTCTGAAATGATCAGGCAAGTCAAGTTGTCGCGTTATTACGCTGCCAGGGATGAAAAGCTGATACAGCCTGCAACGGATGATCCCACTACCAGCTCAGCAAGTTCTGCAAGCGCGGCAAGTTCAGCCATCAGCGCAGAAACCCGTGGTGCCACCAGACCGGCATTGGCACCTGAACCTGCCCGCATCCTGCGCTCGCGCGTGGTGGTGCCACTGCGCATGACGACTGGCTGGATATCCCTGCAAAATGAAGCCCTGTACCTGCAATTAATACAACCTGTACCAGCCAATCTGGCCATGCATGCCGAAGCGCTGAGCAATGCCTCGCGCGAATACCAGGTGCGCTCGATAGGCCGGGTGAATCTGAAAAAGATGTACATCATCACCCTGACGCTGACATTATTGCTGGCGATAGTCGCTGCGATTACCAGCGCGTTTTTGATATCAGGTGAACTGGCCAGACCGCTGTTGCTGCTGGCAGAAGGTACCAAGGCCGTGACCGAGGGTAATTTCTCACCCCGCCCCATTGTCACCAGCACCGATGAGCTGGGCAGCCTGACCAAGTCTTTCAACACCATGACCAGGCAATTATTCGATGCCCGTGCCACGGTAGAAAAAAACCGTAATGAGCTGGAAAATGCCAAAGCCTATCTGGAATCTGTGCTGGCGAATATGTCGGCCGGTGTGATGGTGCTGGACCAGAATGGCAATCTGGTGACTTGCAATGAATCGGTAGAACGTATCCTGCAACGCAGGCTGGAAAGTGAAATCAATAAGCCGCTGGCCGATATTGATGGCATGCAGGCCTTTGCCTTTGCCATTTCCAAGGCTTTTTCTGAGCAGCATGCACAGTCAGCCGCCGGCGGTGAAAATGAACGCGAGCAGCACTGGCAACAGCAAATTGAAGTGCCGCGTCCGAATAAAGGCAAGAAAGCTGCAACGCCAGCAACACCGAGTGCACCAGGTGAAGCCGTCGTCGCAGAAGACGAACAAAGCATTACCCTGCTGGCGCGCGGCTCGCATTTGCCGGTGGCGTCGGGCAGTGGCTATGTTGTCGTATTCGATGACATCAGCAACATCATTTCTGCACAGCGTTCCATTGCCTGGGGTGAAGTAGCGCGCCGCCTCGCACATGAAATCAAGAATCCGCTGACACCGATACAATTGTCGGCAGAACGCCTGCAAATGAAATTGCAGGACAAGCTCAGCGAAACCGATGTACTGATACTCAACAAGAGCACGACCACCATCGTCAACCAGGTGACATCGATGAAACGTATGGTCGATGATTTCCGTGACTATGCGCGTACGCCGCCAGCGGTGCTCATGCCTTTGAATCTGGCTGGCCTGATTGATGAAGTGCTGCACCTGTATATCGCCGGCGATGGCAGGGACGCCATCAAACTGACCATGGCAGCGAATTTGCCCAAGGTCATGGGTGACGCCACCCAGATGCGTCAGGTAATTCACAATCTTTTACAAAACGCCCAGGATGCGGTTGCAGACAATACCACTCCCGGTTTTGTAGCGCGTATTGATGTCATCACCGATGTAGTGCGCTACACTGGAACGGACCAGATCGCGCGCTCTGCGGTACGCCTGTCAATTATCGATAACGGCCCGGGATTTTCCAGCAAAATCCTGGCTCGGGCTTTTGAACCCTATGCCACTTCCAAACCACGCGGCACCGGTCTGGGGCTGGCAATGGTGAAGAAAATCATTGATGAACATGGCGGCAGGATCGATATTCAAAATCGCAGCGATACAAACGGTGCAAAAGTAGCGATTTTGCTGTTAAAGTTAGCACCGGATTCAAATACGGCATAAGTTCGCCGTACTTGCAGTAATAGTTGTGCAGTAATAGTTGTGCAGTATTTGTTGCGCAGTAGTTGTTCCGATATTCCCAAAAGAGGAATACGGCTAAAGAGCAGAAGGGGCACTTTGAAATTGTCATTCAACGCAAGCACATCGTTTTCACCAGCCCGTCTGGAGCAAACCATATGCAGACTTGAACATCGAACGGTAAGAAGCACCCAAAAAAACATAGAGGCGGTAATAGGGTAGATTTATGGCAAATATATTGGTCGTAGATGATGAAATGGGTATCCGTGAATTGTTGTCTGAAATTCTCGGTGATGAAGGTCATGTGGTTCAACTTGCTGAAAATGCTCAGCAGGCGCGTCTTGCCAGACAGGAAGCCAGGCCGGATCTGGTCTTGCTCGATATCTGGATGCCGGACACGGATGGCGTTACCCTGTTAAAAGAATGGCAGCGTGACGGCTTGCTGACGATGCCTGTGATCATGATGTCAGGTCATGCCACGATAGATACAGCGGTTGAAGCAACACGGATAGGTGCCTTGAATTTCCTGGAAAAACCCATCGCCCTGCAAAAACTGTTGAAAGCAGTGCAGCAAGGCCTGACTCGCAGCACAGAGCCAGCCAAACCGGCAGCACCTGCCTTGCGCGTGATCAGCAATGATAATCCTGCCAGTACGGGCATGTCCGGCAGTTTTGGCAATGCAACACCGGCCTATGAAGCCAGGCATTTTTCTGCTGCCCAGCCTGTTGCTGCTGCACCAAATAATCAGTTCGCCAGCCTGTCGTTTGACTTGCCGTTACGCGAAGCCAGGGATGCTTTTGAACGCATTTATTTTGAATACCACCTGAACCGCGAAGGCGGCAGCATGACCAGAGTGGCAGAAAAAACCGGCCTGGAACGCACGCACCTGTACCGCAAACTGAAGCAGCTGGGCGTTGAGTCCATGAAGTATGCGAAACGTGGTGAATAATATTGCAACACAGCATGATATGGGTAGTGCGTGAGTAGAATGTGAATAGAACGTGAGTACGGCGTGAGTGCAAAGTGACAGCAGCAAAAGCGCAATTACATCTGATACATGGCGCAAGTTACACCGAAAGGGAGGCGGCAATTGCAGCCTCCCTTGCCTGTTTACCTTGTAACAGCGCAGGCAACAGCGCCGCCACCGACAAAAATGTCGTCATCCTCGAAGGCTTGCCTGATGGGCAAGATATCCTGCACCCCACTGAGCTGCTGCACGTCAGCCGCATTGCCCCCGGCTGCTTCTGTTGCATAGGCAACCTCAGCCTGCGCGTCACATTGAACCGCGCCCTCAGGCAAAAACCAGCTAATATATATTTAGGCATCGCCAGTGATGCCCACCTGGATAAACTCCTGCTAACACTCCAGGACCCTGCCTACACTAACTTGCTTGAAATCAACAGCACTGGTACGCCGAATTCTTGATCTTTTCAAAATCAATATGATGTAGCGTCGTCAATGCCAGAATAGTCACATCAGACACTAGCTTGTGAACCAATGTTAAGTCGCTAAAGTCTAGACGTTGCCATGCCGTAATACTTGGTAACAGCACAGTAACGCAGTCGCAAGTGCCGTTGAGGAAGCCTAGCGAGCATCACAGCCTCAAAATCGTTCCACGCTTAGCTTCATCATCGGCTATTGCTTGAAATTCGCTGTATTTACATCATGTACGGTTAACCCGGAGGCATCCCCTCCAGCCAGAAAGGATGCATAAAATGAATATCATTTACAACAGCGATCAATATAGCGTCATCGAATATGGCGCAGATACTGACCACGAAGCCCTGCGCTTTGGTGGTTATGAGATTACCGACAAGGCAGTACGCCGTGAATGGTTTATTGGCGGCCCGCTGGCGATTAATTTCCGCAAGGACGTGACTGAACTGATCGCCAATGAACCCAGCATAGAAGAAATCGATGATTTCCTTGGCCAGTTTGATGGCTATATGGGTCAAAGCGTGTTGTTGCACTAATCTGCACTAATCTGTACCAACAGGTATCCGGCACCACCGGCAGACAATGAAAACGACGCGATAATCAATATGGGCGATGGATAGGGGCGATGGCTATGGCCGTCGTCCATACTAGCAAATACTAGCCCGTACTACTTTGCGCCTGTTCAACTCTGCTGGCTGTAAAAATCCCACATCATCAAGCACTGGCCTGTATCAATATGCGGCCATCTATACAGAACATCACCTGGTTTTGATATCCTGAAAAGGGTGCAGTGATATCTTCAGCGTATCATTGCCATATTTTTTATCTGGCATTACCCTTTTTCAGGTTCAAGATCATGAATACTCAACTGCACGACTTTATCCGCGGCCTGCCCAAGGCAGAATTACATTTGCATATAGAAGGTTCGCTGGAACCTGAACTGATGTTTGCTCTCGCGCAAAAAAACGGCGTGCAATTACCGTATGCCAGCGTAGAAGAAGTACGCGCTGCCTACGACTTTGCAGACTTGCAGTCTTTCCTGGACCTGTATTACGCCGGTGCTGCCGTGCTGCAAACCGAGCAGGATTTTTTTGACCTGACGCATGCCTATATAGAACGCGCCCTGGCTGACAATGTGCGCCATGTAGAATTGTTCTTTGACCCGCAAACCCATACTGCGCGCGGCATACATATCACTACCGTGTTTTCCGGCATCGCCCGCGCCTTGCGTGAAGCGCGTGCCAGACATGGGTTTTCTGGTGCGATGATCTTGTGCTTCCTGCGTCACCTCAGTGAAGAAGATGCCATAGCCACGCTGGAAGCAGCCCTGCCCTTGCGCGATGAATACGCTGACCTGTGGACAGGTGTGGGTCTGGATTCTGCCGAAGTCGGCAACCCGCCAGAAAAATTCGCCCACGTGTTCACGATCGCGCAAGCCATGGGTTTTCGCCTGGTCGCACATGCTGGCGAAGAAGGCCCGCCAACCTATATCCATAGCGCCCTGGATGTCTTGCAAGTCGAACGCATAGACCACGGTGTGCGTGCAGAAGAAGATCCAGCCCTCATGGCCAGGTTGCAGCAAAGCCGCATGCCACTGACGGTCTGCCCCTTGTCAAATTTAAAGTTGTGCGTAGTCAAGGATATGCGCGAACACAACCTGGCGCGCATGTTGCGGGCCGGTTTGTGCGTGACCATCAATTCAGATGACCCGGCTTATTTTGGTGGATACATGAATGCGAATTACATCGCCACCGCCGACGCGCTGGAACTGGGCAAGGAAGAATTGCTGCAACTGGCGCGCAATGCCTTTGAAGCCTCGTTTGTCACGCCTGAACAAAAGCAGGTCTGGCTCGATGAGCTGGATGCTTATGCTGCCAAGGCTGCATAAGTGGACAGCTTTAAATCACGCTCTTAAATCACACTCTTAAATCACATTCTTTTCCAGCAGCGGCCTGCCATCAAGTATGCGTTGGGCAGACAAGGGCGATAAATCCAGGCTGCGGTAAGTGCCATCTATCAATAGCTCTGCAATACCGCGCCCGGTAGCGGGTGCGTGTTGCATGCCATGGCCGCTAAATCCATTCGCCAGTATCAGGTTCGCTAATTGCGGGTGTGCACCGATGACGGCATTCTGGTCAAACACATGGTATTCATAATAGCCAGCCCAGGCTCTTTGCATGCGCAGGGCTTCAAAAGCGAGAACGCGATTGGCCATGATTTGCCAGACTGTATCGAACTGCTCATAATCTGCTTCCAGCGGTACGTCATCAGGATCATCTTCCGGTGGCAAGCCACATATCCAGTGCTGGCCTTCTGGCCGCAACCATAGCCCGGATGGATCTATGATGAGTGGGCAAGCGGGCGTCTGCGCCGGGCTGGAGACGACGAACACCGTACGTTTGCGGCCAACCACGGGCAAATCAAAACCGGTACCCAGCAGTAAAGGTCGCGCCCAGGCACCGGCTGCATTGACGGCGACATCACATTGAATGACAGAACCATCCTGCAAACGTACGCCGCTTACTCTGCCCTTCTCATGCTCAAAGCCTTGCGCATCTGCCTGCAGATAACTGACACCCAGGCTGCGCGCCTTGCGGCGAAAGGCCATCAGCAAGGCATAACCATCAAACCAGCCTTCGCCACTGAGACCCAGCGAACCCAGTGCCAGGTCATCGACGTTCAGCCAGGGAAATTTCTGCTTCAATGCATCTTGAGCTAGCAGGGCGACATCAACATTTTCATGCTTTTGTATCTCATGATTTTCACGCAAAGTGGCCGCGCCAGCATCGCTGGCAAGATACAGATAACCATGTTCGCTGAGACCGAGTTCCGGCAACTCGCCATCAACAGCGAGATGCTGATGCAAGTCACGCAGGAAGGCGATGCCGAATTGCGACATCTGTATATTCAGCGGTGTGCTGAATTGCTGGCGTATCGAACTGGCAGACAGGGCGGACGAGGCGTGGGTATAGGTCGGGTCACGTTCGAGCACGGTGATCCTGCCCTGGAAACGGGGATGCACGGCTAAAAAGTAGGCCACCGCACTGCCGATGACGCCACCACCAATGATCGCTATATGTCTGTTATCCATTGCCGTCCTTATGCACTCTAGAATCTCAATCCAAACCTGCGCCGGTAATCCTTGGGCGTCACTTGTGCCCATTGCTTGAAGATTTTACTAAAGCTCGACACATCTTCATAACCACAACGCGCTGTAATATCTTCGAGAGACAGGCGGGTGGTTTCCAGCAAAGCCTTGGCGCGCTCCACCCTTAATTGTTGCACATAGTGGATGGGGCTGAGTTTCATCGATTCCTGGAAGCGCCTGAGCAAAGTCCGTTGGCTGACATTGCAATAACTGGCCAGGTCAGCCATGGCCCATTGTTGATCCAGGCGCTTGTTCAGCCAGCGCCGTGCACGCTCAATAACGGCATGACCCTGATCCTGCATGATGGCCTTGGCGACATAGGGCGCCTGGCTGTTTCTATTGGCATCAACCACCAGTATCTTGGCCGTCATCTGGCGCAGTTCTTCCCCCGCAAAATGTCCTACCAGCCATAACGACAAATCGATATAAGAAGTCACGCCGCCAGAAGATACCAGTTGGCCATCCACGACGATGAGCTCTTCTGCCTCCAGTAAAACCTGCGGGAAATTCTTGCGAAAATATGCGCTGAGCCACCAGCTAGTAGTCGCACGGCGACCATCAAGCTTGCCCGTCCTGGCTAGCAGGCTGGTGCTGGAACAACTGGAAATCAGCAGACTATCCTGCTGCAAATAAGTCTCCATCAATGCCTGCTCAGGTGCCAGCGCATCAAGCAAGCCATCAAGCTGGTTGCTGTCTCTGTGATCTACGCCAGGCACCATGAGGGCATCAAGCTTTTGCTTATGAATATCGTGTGCCTGAAAATGCAGGCCATCTACTTCTTGCAGTATGTCACCACGGGCGCTGACCCAGAAGGCTTCAAATTGCACAGGCTTGCTACCCGCAGGGCGTATGCCTGCCAGGGTATTGGCAATGGTAAATACATCCAGCGGCATGACTGCCCCGCTGCGCAGGCAGCCGGGATAGACCAGTACGCCTATGCGTATGATTCCTTCATTTGTTGTCTTCATTGTCATTTGGCTGCCTTGTCCAATTTTTACCGCCTGTCCAATAAACACCTTTTTTTGTCGATTCAGCCAATGGTAGTACTTTTCTGCACACTGCACAATGAAGTCTCTTACAACAGACAAGGAGTACGACATGCCCTACGTGCAAATCAACACAATTAAAGGAATGCTGAACATAGAGCAGAAACAGCGCCTGCTGGAAAAAATTGCCGATGTACTGGTAGAAGTGGAAGGTGGTGGCAACGCTGAATTCAAGAAATCCATCTGGATCAATATCCAGGAAAGCGAGGCTGAGGGATGGTCCATGAGTGGCTTGCGTCCCTCAAGCCAGCAAATCGCGCAATTTACGACGGCCAGGGATGCACGCAACGGCAAACAAGACGCAGAGAGGGCAGTATGATGAGCTATCCCGCCCTGTCGGGCTTTGTACTGGCCCTGCTGGCTCTATTCGTCAAAGCCAGCCTGCTGAGCGGCGTACAGGTAATCAGCCGCATACGCAGCCGTCGCTATCTCTTGCCAGAGGATGCAGGCATGTTTGGCCTGCGCTCTGTAGAAGCAGAGGCCGACCTGGTACAGCGCTGCGCCCGCGTCTGGCGCAATGATGTAGAAAACCTGCCGCTCTTCCTGGCCCTGGCGCTGACTTATACCTTGCTCGGTGGCACGCAAGCAAGCGCCAACTGGCTGTTTGGCAGCTATGTACTGATACGCTACCTTCACACCATCGTCTATCTGCGTGGCCTGCAACCCTGGCGGGCAATGCTGTATCTGTCTGGCATGGCGGTGTGCTGGATAATCGCCATCAGAATACTTCTGCAAATGCATCTGTAAGGCAGTATGCTGTTATCTTTGATTCGCTGACTCAGTTTATCTCAGTTTATCTCAGTTTATTTTTGGGGGAGAGCAAATGGCTTTCATCGGTCCGGATGTCACACTCGACAAGCCCGCGTATATCCATGAAACAGCGCAGCTGTATGGCAAGATCAGCATAGGCCAGAATGCCTCGATCTGGATGAATGTGGTGGCACGGTCTGAGCATAAGGAAATCATCATCGGTGCTTATACGAATATCCAGGACTTTGTCATGCTGCATATCGGTGACCAGACCCCGACCATCATAGGCAGCCATTGCTCCATTACCCATCATTGCGCCATTCATGGCTGCACCATCGGTGATAACTGCCTGATAGGTATCAATTCCACCATCATGGATGGCTGCGTGATAGGCAATAACTGCATTATTGCGGGACATACTTTTCTGAAAGAAGCTACTGTCATTCCTGATAATTCCATCGTCATGGGCACACCAGGCAAGGTCATACGCACGCAAAACAATTATGTGCGCAACCGTCTGAATGCCTATATGTATTACAAGAATGGCCTGGCCTATGCGCAAGGTGAATACCGGGAATGGGCAAGGGAAGAATTTCCGGCAGAAATCATGGCTGAAATTGCCATACTGAATGCCCAGCTTGCTGCTGGCGAATGACAATTTAAGTTAAAACCTGACAACAAAGTCACGATAAGCCTGGCCTGGGATTGACATGCCCACGGCAAATATACACACTGAAACTTCTGGCGAGTCTTGAACATCAACAGCATCAAGATGCGCTATCTCAGTTTGAATCGAAAGGGCAGCCATGGCGAATACCCTGAGCAAATTCTTCAACCGCCTGTTCGGTGCAGAACAGGCCGCGCCAGTCAGCGCCCAGCCTGCATCTGCGCCTGTGGCTGAGCCCGTGGCAAGCCCCAAGGCAGTTGCGCCAGCAACCACTGTCCAGCACGAACCTGTCATTGCAATACCAAAAGCTGAGCCCGCTCCTGTGCCAAATTCTGCGTCGAATTCTGCGCCAAATTCCACACTAACTTCTGCACCAGCGCCTGCTCCACAAGCCGCCACCAGCGCCACTATCAATCCAACAAAACTCAGCGCCTGGAAACCTGCGCTGCCGGTAGAGACCCTGTTCTTTGACTGGATCATGGGCTACCCCGGTGAAGGCAGCAGCCTCATCGATAATGAACAACTTGCCATGCAAGCCTTGTATAAACTGCTGGCATCTGACCTCAACGATGCCGTCATCGTGCCACGCGTGCCCAGCGTGATACCCCAGTTGCTGAACAGCCTGCGCAGCAAAACTATCTCTACCGGAGAATTGTCGGGCCAGATCGTCAAGGATGTGGTGCTGGTCGGGGAAGTCATCAATACCGTCAATAGCGCCCTGTACAACCCGGCTGACCGCATCAATAGCCTGGAAAAAGCCGTCATGATATTGGGTGAAGAAGGCTTGCGTCTGGTGATCTCCAAGGTCGCCTTCCGCCCCATCATCAACCTCAATGCAGGTAAATTCACCCGCCGTGCCGCCCCGCACATCTGGGCACAGTCAGAAAAATGCGCAGTTGCCTGCCATACCCTGGCGCGTGATATGGACCCCTTCCATGCCTTTTTGACTGGCTTGATGAAAAATGTTGGCCTCATCATTGCCTTCCGGCTGCTGGACCAGGTATGTGTGCAAGGCAAATTCAAGTATTCCCCTGCCTTTCAGCCCATATTCGCCTCAGTTGCAGCAACCCTATCTTACCGTGTTGCCCAGCGCTGGGAATTTCCTGCGCATGTCATATTGGCCCTGCAACAGCAGACTGGTGGCAGCAAGGCCATAGAATGGAGCCCGCTCGGTCATCTGCTGCACACGGCTGACCTGATCGCCAAGACCCGCCTGCTGGTCAATCACGCCCAGTTGAATAGTGCCGACAAAAAACTCAGGGTGGGCCTGAGTCCGGATGAAATCCATTGCCTCGATCATTTAAATGAAATCCAGTTGTATGACACAACAGGGGTACAGCAACATCCGGAAGCAGAAGCGCAAACTCAGGCAGGTAGTGTGGGACAATAGTGGTTACGGCAAATATTGCCTGTCTCACTACCACTAAAGAAAACCCACTATGAACATCCCCGGACTTGGCCCAGTAGAAAAAGATGAAGAAAATGGCTGGTACATCAGCCAGCCTGTACTGATACCAGCCTTGCAAGAACAGGAATATGAATTCCTGCTCGAAGGCTATGATGAAGCCGACGATGCCAGCAAGGCAGACTTTCACAATGCCATTGCCAATTTCATCAAGCTTGATCCTGCCGTCCTGACAAAGGCAGAGGCTGATATCTATGCCTATTATCAGGACACAGCCAACTACCGCAAATCAGAAAAACTCGATGTGGTGCAGATAGCCCAGCCTGCAGATGTGTGGCAGCATATACAGTATGGCTATGAAGCCCTGGTAAGCCAGCGCCCGAATGGCGACAAGACGGTGTATGTTTCAGTGGAATGCGATTGTGACTGGGATGAAGAAAATGGCTTGCAACTGGTTTTCCGCAATGGCACAGAAATCAGCAAGCTCGGCCCTTTTGATGATTACCTCAGCAATGCCGATGCCTTTGGTGAAGCCAGTCTCGATAAAGTGGTATATCAAAGCCGGGGCTGATGACAACAATTGAAATCAGGCCCAGGAATGGTGATCAAACCATAGACTGGGCTGATTTTGCCGGAGCCGATAAGCTGTCCCAGTTGATCTGGGATGGCTTCTCGGAAGCAGATGGCGCATGGCACTACATGAATTTCACCGCAGACATGTCGATCTGGGAATCTACGCAGGACGCCAGCACCATCACCATGATTTACAAGAATGATCACCTGACGCAATTGCTGGTAACACCTGGCATTGCTTACATATACCTGTTACCCCTCATACAAAAATTCCAGCTCACTACAACCCCATAAATATTGGATTCAGGTTTCTGTCAAAGGCAATACGACTGTAAAGGTAGAACCTTCATCGACCACGCTTTCGACCATGACAAATCCGCCATGTGATTCTGCCAGTTGCCGGGTGATATACAAGCCCAGGCCCAGGCCGCCAGAGGAATCTGAATTCAGGGCACGCTCAAATGGCGCAAAAATACGTTGCAGGTTTTCATCGGAGATACCTATGCCCCTGTCCTGTACCCGGATGTGCACACTGTCTTCCTGCACCACACCAGACACGGTAATCGGTCTTTTGGCCCCATAGCGCAATGCATTGGTCAGCAGGTTGATGAGCATTTGCTCAATGCGGAACTGGTCCCACATGCCGGTCACTGGTTCTATGGCTTCGAGCTCTATGTGGCTGCCGCTCGAAACTGCCTGAGCACTCAGGTCATTGACGACACGTTGCAGCAAACTGGCCAGCTCGGTAGGTTGACGGCGTATGGATAACTGACCGCTCCTGATGCGCGAGACATCCAGCATGTCATCAATCAGACGTACCATGCTCTCAATCTGGCGGCGGTCACGCTCCACCATTTTGCGCATGTTAGTCTCATTAAAAAACTCAGTGTTGTTGCGGTCCAGTTGCAGGGTACGTAACTGGGATTCCAGAAACAGGGTATTCAAGGGTGTGCGTAACTCATGCGCGACCATGGACATGAAATCATCGCGCATGCGCACAGCACGCTGTAATTCTTCCTGCGCAAAATGCAAGTCTTTCAGCAAAGCTTCCTGCTGGGCCCGGCTGATTTCCAGCGCCAGCACTTGCCTGCGGCTTTCATTACGTTGCTGATACAGGGCAACGAAGACATTTACCTTGCTTTGCACTGCATGAATATCCAGAGGTTTGTGCAAAAAATCTACTGCGCCTGTTTCATACCCCTTGAAGGCATAATTGAGTTCCTTGCCTGCTGCACTGACAAAAACGATGGGAATATGCCGCGTTTTTTCTGTACTGCGCATCATCTCGGCCAGTTCAAAACCATTCATGTCCGGCATTTGCACATCCAGTATGGCCATGGCAAATTCATGCTCCAGCAATAATGCCAGCGCCTGGTCACCAGATGCAGCCTGGAAAATCTGACGGCCCTCATGACGGATGATAGCCTCCAGCGCCTGCAGGTTTTCTGGCTTGTCATCGACGATCAAAAGTTTCGCTATATTGTTCGTGTTCATACTGTGGTTTTCAATCTTAATAACAACTGATGAATCTCATGCAAGGGCAGTATCAAATCAGGCTGCATTTGCGCTAGGGCGGCCTTCGGCATGGTGGCAACTTGCGCCTCGCCAGGATCCTGGACTACCGTTAATCCCCCATGATTTGCAATACAACTCAAGCCATAAGCCCCGTCCTGATTGGCGCCTGTCAGTAATATACCCACCAGGTGCCTGCCATACACATGGGCAGCAGACTCCATCAGGATATCAATTGAAGGGCGCGAAAAAAATACTGGCGCTTCACAGCTTAAGGAAAAACTGTAATCTGTTTCTATCGACAAGTGATAACCGGCACTGGCAAAATAAATCGTGCCAGCGCTGATGATATCCTTATCACGCGCCTCACGGACTGGCAATTTTACAAAATGTGCGAACAGTTCAACCAATTTGCTTTCACGGTTCTCTGGCAAATGCAGCAAGACAATAATAGGTAAGCCATAATCAGCTGGCAAACCCGTCAATATGTCTTGCAATGCACTGATACCCCCAGCCGAGGCGCCGATCACGATTGTTTTTTTTATGTCCGCACCGGGCATGGTCGCGTCAGTCAAATCTTGCGGAACAAACGATCTTGCTTTGACAATGCTGTGAACTTGTCCGCATAGGCAGAGAAGTCCAGGCTTTCTTTACTGCCCAATGTCAGGAAACCTTTATGACAAAGCGACTCATGAAACAAACCCAGTGCCCGGTTTTGCAAGCCCTTGTTAAAATAGATCAGCACATTGCGACAGCACACCAGATGCGTTTCTGAAAATACACTGTCGGTTGCCAGACTATGGTCGGCAAAAGTAATATTCTCTGTCAGGCTACGATCAAACAGGGCCGTGTCATAGGCGGCAGTGTAGTAATCAGACAAATTATGCAGGCCACCAGACTTTAGATAATTGCTGGCATAGCTCTCGATTTTTTCTAGCGGATAAATACCCTTCTTGGCTGTTTCCAGTGACTGCGGATTGATATCTGTCGCATAAATCAGCGTACGCTCCAGCAAGCCCTCTTCACGCAGCATGATGGCCATGGAATACACTTCCTCACCTGTGCTGCACCCGGCAATCCAGATTTTGAGAGAAGGGTAAGTTTTCAAAAATGGCAAAACCTGTTCGCGCAATCCAAAAAAATAAGTCGGATCGCGGAACATCGATGAAACAGGTATCGTCAGGAACTGTAGTAATTGCGAAAACACTTTTGGGTCATGCAAGACTTTTTCCTGCAATGCAGAAATAGTCGCACATCCCAGTTGATTGATGGCGTGCGACACCCTGCGCCTTTGTGAAGAACCGGCGTAATCACGAAAATCATAGCTGTACTTGAGATAGATTGCTTCCATCAGCAAGCGCAGCTCTATGTCATTAATACTAATCTGCATGGCGCTCCAGGTGTGGCATCCAAATACGTAACAGTGCATACAGGCGGTCAAGATCAATAGGCTTGGCCAGGTAATCCGTGGCGCCAGCCAGCATGCATTGTTCCTGATCGTCTTTCATTGCTTTGGCTGTCACCGCAATGATGGGCAATTTCTGGAAGCGTGCATCCTGCCGTATGCGTCGGGTTGCTTCCAGCCCGTCCATGCCCGGCATCATGACATCCATCAAAACCAGGTCAATATCGGGCACTTCATCAAGTTTGGAGATGGCCTCAAAACCATTGCGGCCTATCTGCACATTCACGCCTTTTTGCTCCAGTGCACTGGTCAGGGCGAAAATATTGCGGACATCATCATCGACCAGCAAAATCTTGCGACCTTCAAAGATACGGTCACGGCTACGCACCTCTTTCAGCATATTCTGCGCCTGCGATGGCAATTGCGACTCTACCTTGTGCAGGAACAGCGTCACTTCATCAAGCAGGCGCTCTGGTGAGCGTGCGCCTTTCAGGATGATGGAGCGCGAGTATTTCATCAGATCAGCTTCTTCAGCCTGCGTCAGATTCCTACCGGTGTAAACAATCACAGGCGGGAAGGACGGGATATTTTCCAGCGTCATGCGTTGCAATAACTCATGCCCCTGGATGTCTGGCAATTTGAGATCAATGATCATGCAATCGAATACCGTCGTGCGCAATAACTGCAAAGCCTGCTCACCCAGTTCTACTGCGGTAATTTCCACATTCAAATCACCCAGCAACTGGATGACGCTGTCTCTTTGACGTGCATCATCTTCGACCACCAGGATACGTTTGATTTCCTGAGTAAATTTCTCTTCCAGTTTATGGAACACATTTTTCAACTGGTCACGTGTCACCGGTTTATTCGCATAACCTATCGCACCCAGATGCATGGCGGCATCACTGCGCTCCATGCCCGATACCATATGGATAGGGATGTGACGGGTCAGCGAATCTTCTTTCAATTGCTGCAAAACTGTCAGGCCAGAACGGTCAGGCAGGCGGATATCCAGCAGAATGGCATCTGGCAAGAACTGACGTGTCAGCGCCAGCCCTTCTTGCGCGCTTTGTGCAACCAGACAATTAAACTGCATTTCATGCGCCAGCTCATAAAGGATGCCGGCGAATGTCAGCTCATCTTCGATAACCAGGATGGTGCGGTTACGGGTAGAAAGATTAGCCCTGTCGTCCGGGAATTCGACAGTCGCGACTGCCATCACAGTTGTGGGCTCGGATGCACTCGCAGTTGCAAAAGACTGCGGGGCGACGGGAAGTTGCGCTGCTGTCGTGGCAGATGCAGAAGCAGGCTGTCGCACAGCTTGATTTTCAGTCACTACCGGAGTCTGCCATTGCTCTGGCAGCGTCAGGGTAAATGTACTGCCCTTGCCTATCGTACTGCAAACCCGGATACTGCCACTCAACAATTTGCTAAGGTCGCGCGAAATTGACAAGCCCAGGCCAGTGCCACCATAACGGCGGTTAATCGTGCCATCAGCCTGCTGGAATGCCTCAAATATCGTTTCATGCTGGTCTGCTGCTATGCCTATGCCAGAATCAGACACGGCAAAACTGATCATGTGATTTTGATCTGCAGCAATACGTAAAGTCACGGTCCCGGCTTCGGTGAACTTGATGGCATTTGATAACAGGTTCTTTAATATCTGATCTACCCGTGCAGGGTCGGAGACGATCAAGTCTGGCGCACCAGGCTCGATTTCTACTGCGAATGTCAGTTTCTTCTGGTTTGCCAGAGGCTGGAAAGTCCTGCTTAATTCTTCCGCCATTCTGCGCAAAACTATTTGCTGCGGGCTCAGTTCCAGCTTGCCCGCTTCTACCTTGGAAATATCGAGAATGTCATTGATCAGATTCAGCAAATCATTGCCAGCAGAATAAATAGTCTGGGCAAACTTGATTTGTTCATCATCCAGATTACCCTTTTTATTATCCGACAACAACTTTGCCAGTATCAATGAGCTATTCAGGGGCGTGCGCAATTCATGCGACATATTCGCCAGGAATTCTGATTTGTACTTGCTCGCTCTTTGCAAATCCTGGGCATTTTTTTCCAGCTCGACTTGCGCCGTATTCAGGGCGGCATTTTTACGGTCCAGCGCGCCCGTCTGTTCTGTCAGTTGATCATTGATTTGTTCAAGTTCAGCTTTTTGATTTTCCAGATTTGCTTGTGATTCTTCCAATACACGTGACTGTTCTTCCAGCTCTTCATTGGCGGTACGCAGTTCTTCTTGCTGCACCTGCAGTTCTTCATTCAATTGCTGGGTTTCTGCCAGCACATCCTGCAATTGCTGACGATACAGTGCGGCACCTATGGAGGTGCCTATATTGTCTGCAAGCAGTTTGAGCAAGTCGAGATCACGCTCCTGCACAGAGTCCATGAAACCCAGTTCCACGACCCCAATGACTTTGGCTTCATTGGAGAAAGGCAGCAACACCAGCATTTTTGGTTTGCTACTCCCCAGGCCAGAGGCTACTTTCAGGTAGTTATCTGGAACATCACGCAATGTCAATATACGGTTTTCACTGGCCGCCTGCCCGACCAGGCTTTCACCCCAAAGGAATGAATTCCCCAGATTTTCATCTTTGGAAAAGCCATAAGATGCGACTCTTTGCAGTACATTATTGCCTTCACGCACATAAAAAGCAGCAACACTGACATTCAAATATTTTGCCAAAAATTCAAGTACACGATCTCCCACAGCGGGTGCCGCCAGTTGACCTATGACTTGCTCGGTCAGTTCAGTCTGACCAGATTTCAACCACGCCTGCTGCTGCAATACCAGCGCATGATCTGCATGTTTTTTGAGGGCATTACTATAAGAAGTAGACAGACTCAGCAAATCACGCCTGCCCAGCATGGCCAATAAACCAGCGAGTATTAGTGAAATCGTCAGGTAGATACCAATAATCATCGTGACAGTTTGCTTGGATGCGTTATTACGCTCCCATAGCAAACTTCTTTCCATCGTAATGGCATCATCGAACTCATTGCGTATCTGGGTAAACAAGGCCCGGCCACGCCCGGCACCGATGGCAGCCAGATAGTCTTGCTTGTTACGCTTCATGTCTATGATGCCCAGCGAGTATTTTTCCCATTCGGCTTGCAGACTTTGTATGCGTTTGAAGCGGTCGACTTGCACAGGATTATCACTGACCATCTGTTCCAGGCTGTGCAGGCGGTTGGCTATTTGCGATTTATCAACATCATAGGTAGCAAGAACACTTTCCTCACCTGTCACCAGATAACCACGCATGCCACTCTGCAAATTGACAGAGTATTGTGATGCTTCATTGATATTGGCGATCACCTGTACGGTATGCTCCACCCATTTCAGCGCAGACAATAAATAGAAAATCATGCCGACAAAGATGGCGGCACTGATCACGCCAACCACCAGCGGGAGTGAAATATTGCGGAAAAGGATGCGCTTGAAATCGTCCTGGTCAGTTTGGGAGACTGGCGTGATCATGCTTTTTCCTGCCTTTGCATAGGGAAGAAGTTGACTGAATAGGGCCTGGTACTGTGTCTTTGGGTACTCATACGTTTTCCGGTTCGTTCTGATCGCAGTATTGATTCAGCATTCCTGGATACGGCAACCAGGCAAACACCGTATCCCTGTCTGGCTATTTATGCACAGCAGGGGAATGTCAAAATTCTTTAATTTTTGATTATATAGTTTTTACAATCAGAATCCCATTCGGCAAAAATCAATGAGAAATTGCAGATTGTAATAAATCCATGCAGGATCTTGTGTGCGATAGCTCTCATAGCGCATACCGCGCCATGCAGCTTGATTGGGAAATAGATGCGGGGAGATGCGGGGATTTGTGCGGGGAACTACAGGGAAATGCATTTTGATGGGGCAAAAGAAGCATGCCCCCGTATTTGCACAAGCAGGAAAAGGCTAGCAGCTAGAGCTCTATCATGGTCTTGCTGCGTATCTTGCGCTGTAATTGTATGATCCCGTAAATCAGGGCCTCGGCGGTTGGTGGGCAACCGGGTATGTACACATCCACAGGCACGATACGGTCACAACCACGCACCACCGAGTAGGAGTAATGATAATAACCACCGCCATTCGCACATGACCCCATGGAAATGACATAGCGCGGCTCTGCCATCTGGTCATAGATACGGCGCAGGGCTGGTGCCATTTTATTGGTCAGTGTACCGGCGACGATCATCAGGTCAGCCTGCCTGGGGCTGGCCCGCGGTATCATGCCAAATCGCTCCATGTCATAACGTGATGCTGCTGCCTGTATCATTTCCACGGCACAGCAGGCCAGGCCAAAGGTCAGATACCAGAGGCTATTGGTTTGTATCAGTTTACTGACGTCGTCCAGACGGGTCAGCAAAACATTGTCTTCTCTAATGACTTCCAACTCTTCCATCATGGCTCCCTTCATTAATGACAGGGAGCAGTCTAGTCATGACAGTTAATTCATACTTGTACCAGTGCGACGGATTTGTACCGACACGTCATGGCCTGCAAAAAAAATTAAGCCAACATCAGGCCAACTTCGGATAGGTGAACAAGATGAAGTGATACAGATTAAAAGCCGCATGCGTGAGTATCACCCACTCCAGTCTGCGGGTCTGGTGATAGATGATGGCATAACCCAGCCCGGCAACCGTCGCCAGCGCAGCATATTGCGTGCCACCACCCAGATGAGCCAGGCCAAACAAGACTGCAGATACGGCTATCGCGAGATAGCCATAGGCTGGCTTGTTACCCAGACGGTAGATGGCTTCCTGTATCAGACCACGGAAAAATGCCTCTTCTGCCACGCAAGTCAGCACCAGGTTCACTGCAAAGAAGAGCAGGGTTGATTCTGGCAGCTTGGGAAGAAAGCGGAAAAATTGCATCGCCAGGCCCAGCCCTGTGAGGACGGCGATCGTCAGCAAGGCTGGCAGGGCAATGCGCTTGCCATCTGCCAGGAATTGTTTCCAGCCGCTGGCACGCGAACAAAACAGACTCAGCAGTAAATAACCTGCCATGCCTTTATCAAAATTGGCATACAGCGTAAACGGGATGGCATCATCGCTGAACCTGACTTTGTCCAGCAACAGGATATTGTAAAAGCCGGGCACTTTGTGCATCGCCAGTAACAGCGCTACCAGCAGTGCCAGCACGCCGGCGACTATGCGCAAGGCAAGTGGAAAAGTATTCCTGACGCTCGCCCACAGCAAGAGTGCCAGAACCAGCAGTACCACCGCTGCCACAGGTGAGATGAGGCCGCTGATCAAAGCCAGTATTCCTGCCATTACAGCAAGCAGGTGATCGGGTACCAGATTTTTGACAGGCCCGGCCAAAACTATTGTGGGTAGCCACGCTGCCGCGATGGCGGCATACAAGAATAAATACGGAAGTATCTGGAGGAATGGCAACTCAGGCACTGTAGTCATGGGAATAATCCTGTCAGGCAGTTGTTCAGGTCATACAAGACCGCCAAGGATAAATAATTTTATAAAAATGTCAATATTTATCCTTGAGCTTGCACTGGCCTAACTGACGACTACTGCTACGAATTAGCGCATGCTGAAACTTTTTCCGCTGGCGATGGCAATGCGGTTCCACGCATTCATGAGGCCAATCACAAATGCCAGATCTACCAGTTCTTTTTCAGTGAAATGCTTTGGCAATTCCTGTTGCAGCGCTTCATCGACATGTTTGCCTGCGATATTGGTCAAGGCTTCGCTCCAGGCCAGTGCAGCCCTTTCTTTTTCACTGAAACAAGGAGCTTCGCGCCAGCATACGAGGCTGTTGAGACGCTGGAAATTGTCGCCATGCTCGAGCAAGTCATGTGCATGCTTGTCTACGCAAAAGGCACAGCCATTGATTTGAGATACCCGCAAGAACACTAGGTCAATGAGAGATTTGCCAAGGCTGCTGGCATCCAGCACCGTGTTGACGCCAGCAAGGGCTTGATAAGCGGCAGGTGCCAGGCCAGGGAAATTGAGTTTGAGTGTCATGATAATTCTCCAGTTTTTGAATGAGTCAGCGAAATTGCTTTCTTCATCTATAAGACGCTGGAGAAAACCGGTTTGTGACAGGTAACTGAAAAATATTTAGAAATTCCTGATTAAGCCAACTTACTTTCCTCTCGTAGTAGCGGCTTCAGCCGCGAATCTCTGACACTGGCAAGATGATCGACAAGGCCCGCTGTTCGAGGCTGAAGCCGATCCTACAGAGAATCAGGACTCATTCCTTATTCAAAGGTATGCTCAGCCCCTGATAAGCCTGCAATTTATCCGGATTGCGTATGGTGTATAGATCAAGGATTTTTTCACCATCGCTGACGATGGAGATGGTCGCATCCAATTTGCCATCGATAAAGCGCAGCAAGCCGGGCTCGCCATTGATACTGACTTCAACAAACTGCATGCGTTGTGGGTAAGTTCTGGCGACGACATGGTAGAGGCGCGCAATGCGGGCTGCGCCATGCAGGATGCGGTTGACAGAGGCGATCTTGCCGCCGCCATCGCCTATCATTTGCGCATCGGCGGCAAACAAGGCACTGAGTTCTTTTAAATTGCCGCTTTGTGCCGCCAGACTAAAACGCTGCAGCAGTTGTCTGTGATGATCACGGCTGACCTGGAAGCGCGGTTTTTCCTGGAGTACCCTTTCTTTTGCGCGGTGTACCAGCTGGCGGCAGGCGGCTGCCGTCTTGCCCAGCATGCCTGCGACTTCCGGATAATCGACATCGAATACTTGGTACAAAAGAAAAGCGGCGCGTTCTTCTGCCGATAATCGTTCCAGCATGGTCAAAAACGCTAGCGAAACATCGCTGCTGAATTCTGCCATCAGTTCTGGCGTCTGCTCATCGACTTCTATCACGGGTTCTGGCAACCACGGGCCGGTATAGTTTTCGCGCTCGCGCTTGAGCACACGCAATCTATCGATGCAAAGACGGCTGATGACAGTCACCAGCCAGGCCTGGGGTTCACGGATTTGCAGTAACTCTTCATCGCTGAGCGCATGCCAGCGCAGATAGGTGTTTTGCACCAGGTCTTCAGCCTCAGCCCGGGACGCCAGCATGCGGTAGGCAATGCCAAACAGGCGGGGTCTATGGTCAGTAAAGCTTTGCAGGCGGTTCATCATGGTGGCGTCCGGTAGGTTCATGATGATAAGACGAAATAGCCCTTCAATTTGTGACAGCAGAATAGAAAAAAACCGCAAATCTTTCAATATACGGTTTTTTCGTCAGCTTAAGCAAGTCAGAATCTGTGGCGTATGCCAGCAATGACACTGGTAGCACGATCCGCCGTGCTGATCTTGTCGCTCATCAGCACTGCATAGACGTCGGTACGCTTGGACAGGTTGTAGTCATAGCCTGCCGACAGGGTGTCGCGCTTGTATTCTGTGTTGGCGGTCAGCGTGCCATTGCGTTTGGTGTTTGCATAGGCCAGCAGGATGTCGCCACCACCTGCGGGTATCTTGGCGCCCAGGCTATAAATCTTGTCATCCATCTGCTTGCCGGCGGCATTGTCGTTTTTGCTGGAAGTATAAGTCGCATACAGCTTGGCGGCTGTCAGGTCATAACTGGCACCAACAAAGTAAGCGGTCTGGTTATTGATTGAAGCAAAATTCACAGGTGCAGATGTGGCATCAACAATCGCTGAACCACCCAGGGGATTTGATACCTGCACTTTTTGGTAGAAGGCACTCAGCGCCAGCGGGCCGTTGAAGTACAAGGCATTCAGACCTATGTTGCGCGTGCCGGTATCACCGGCTTTTTCACCAAACTGGTAATGCATATTGGCGCTAAAGCCTGAGAAATTGGGGGTGCTGTAAATGATTTCATTGCTCCAGCCTGAATCGCCTGCGGCTGAGTTGGCCCAGGTGCGTGAAGCAAAGCCACCAGATGGTACATACCAATGCAGCACCAGAGGCGAAACGTCAAAGGAATCACCAAAGGGATTGAAAATCACCACAGGCAAGAAGCTCGGTGCCAGGTCGCGCCCCAGCGAGACACGGCCAAAGCTGCCGGACAAGGCAACATTGGCATCGCGAGAAAACAGGGTATCGCCACCAAAACGGCCTGACTCACCGGTATCAGGGCGCAGGAAGGCTGTCAGTGCAAATTCTGCCTTGAGGCCACCACCGAGGTCTTCTACCCCTTTGAAACCAAACCAGGACGTGGTCATGCCACCGGGTGTAATGGCAGCCGTGCTAGCCTTGTCACCACTCATTTTGACCGAGCCTACCGACAAATCCACCAGGCCTTGCACGGTGACACTGGATTGCGCCAGCGCAGTACCTGCGCACAAACAAGAAGCGACCGCCAAAACTATGAATTTCATCTGCATTTTCATCTTTTCTTCCTTCTCTCAGGTTTAACAACGATTTTTTTCAGCGTGGTGGCAAATCAAACTTTGTCAGCTCAATCAAGTTCAGGCAGGGTTTGGGTGCATCCGGCCAGTCAGCAGGCGCTGCATTTATTTAACAACATAGGGGTGGACTTGTTTCCAGTGTTCTGCGATATCGATACGGCGGCAGACCCAGACCTTGTCATGCGATTGCACATAATCCAGAAAGCGCTGGAAGGCGCGGAAACGCCCGGGCCGCCCCAGCAAGCGGCAATGCATGCCTATGGATAGCATTTTTGGTGCATTGTCGCCCTCAGGATCACCTTCGGCATACAAGAGGTCGAAACTGTCTTTGAGGTAATCATAGAAATGCTCGCCGGTATTAAAACCCTGGGGCGTGGCGAAGCGCATGTCATTGCTGTCCAGGGTATAGGGCACGATCAGATGTGGATGCTGCTGACCATCGCTGGTCGTCACTTGCGTCCAGAAAGGCAGGTCATCACCATAGTAATCGGCATCATAGGCAAAGCCGCCATGCTCCACCACTAGTTTGCGGGTATTCGGTGAATCACGCCCGGTATACCAGCCCAGCGGTGCTTTGCCAGTCAGCTCGCGCATGATTTGCACGGCTTGCTGCATGTGTTCACGCTCCAGGGCTTCATCCAGGCCTTGATAATGTATCCAGCGCAGGCCATGGCAGGCGATTTCATGGCCGAGTTCACCGAAAGCCTGCGTCAGCTCGGGATGGCGCTGCAAGGCCATGGCGACACCAAACACGGTCAGCGGCAACTGGCGTTTTTCAAATTCACGCAAGATGCGCCAGACACCAGCGCGGGAGCCATATTCATAGATGGATTCCATCGACATATGGCGCGCTTCATAAGCTGCTGCACCAACGATCTCGGATAAAAACTGCTCAGACGCACGGTCGCCATGCAGCACACAGTTTTCGCCACCTTCTTCATAATTCAGGACAAATTGCAGGGCTATCCTGGCCTGGCCCGGCCATTGCGCATGCGGGACATGGCGGCCATAGCCTATGAGGTCGCGGGGATATTCACTGGAAGGCTTACTGGACTGCGTCATACTTTCATTCTCCGGGTACATGCTGTTCAGGACGTGCTGGTCCTGGCTTTCGTCGTTCTGCTTGAGGTAGATGGCGAATGCAAGTGACGTGCCATCTTTGCATTTGCACTAAATCATTTTTCAAATTCGTCTACGATTGTCAGCAATTTTTCAAGCTTAGATATACTGCTTTTAGTATATGTTCTATTACGCATCAATTAAACAACATAGTCTTTTTCGCAACAAGCAATAAGTGTTCAAATAGGTGCGCAAATAAGTGCTCATTAAATGCTGTGTAAGCGCCCTGTAACAAAAGCAAGCATCTCATCTTCATGCCGACAAGCGCGGCAGGCTTGTTACAATGCAGCCCATGCGCCTGCAATCCATAGACCAATTCCTCATCCAGCCTCCCCAGCCTGAAAACCTGGCAGGTTTCCGCCGTTTTTTACTGGAGTTCTGGTATTTCGGTATCAAGGAGGCGCGTGCCTGCCTGTTTGTCGGCCTGTTTTTTGCGTCGATACTGATCGTGCCGAGGGCGGGACTGTTTGGCTTGCCGCGTTACGATGTGCTGTTTGTGATTGCGCTGCTGATACAGGGTGGCATGGTCTGGAGCAAGCTGGAAACTGTCGATGAACTGAAGGCCGTAACCCTGTTCCATATGGTAGGTTTTGCGCTGGAGGTGTTCAAGGTTTCGGGCCAGATACAGAGCTGGGCTTATCCTGAATTTGGCTATACCAAGCTATGGGGGGTGCCACTGTTCAGCGGTTTCATGTATGCCAGCATAGGCAGTTACATCATCCAGGCCTGGCGCCTGTTTGATTTGCGCATACGCCATCATCCGCCTTACTGGATGGCTGGCCTGATAGGCATACTGATTTACCTGAATTTTTTCACTCACCACTATATCGGTGACTATCGCTGGTATCTGGCGGCCTGTGCGCTGGGCTTGTATGCGCGCTCGTCAGTAGTATTTCGCCCGCTCGACCGTGACCGCAGCATGCCTTTGCTGCTTTCTTTTGTGCTGATAGGTTTCTTTATCTGGCTGGCAGAAAATATGGGCACCTTCTTTGGTATCTGGCGTTACCCCAATCAACTGGGTGCCTGGTCCACTGTGCATGTGGGCAAATGGAGTTCGTGGTCCTTGTTGGTCATCATGACCTTCACCATTGTTGCCCACCTCAAGCATATCAAGCGACATATACATATCGCTGAATAAATCACTGAGCTGATTTCTAAAGTTTCCAGGCAAAAAAATAGCCCGCTATTCGCGGGCTTAAATCCAAACCTTAGGAGGTGTTGGAGGAGACAGGTGTTACTTTAATGCGGTGCAGCATATCTGTATGCTTTATTATCCATATATCAGGTATACATATTTTGAATATCTTTACAGTAACAAATACCACTGAATTTTTCTCTTAGGTAAACAAAGCCACAGCATAGATACCAGTTATGTTTTATCCATCTCTAGAGTGAATACTCAAACTGACATTCTGTGTGCAAAACAGCTGAGGCATATCCAGCATTTGGATGCTATCAATGCCGCTTCAATGCTGATTTGTTGCGACGAGGCATAGCCTTGAACACCAGAACTTGCCCGCGCTCGCGACAAGCCTGGATGATATTGTCGGCCCACGCCCTGGTGACGAGGTAGTTACTGCCACTCATCTCTGCTTCGGTGGCGACAACATCGGTTTTTAAATCTACCCTGGCTTTATGATGCAACCACGATAAGCCCTCTTCTTCCACCGCTTGCGCAAAGAAATTCATGAGGAGGATGGACTGGTCCTCTTTCCAGTAAGCATACAAAGCATTTTCACCGGTCTCGGTTTTGACGCTCGCGATATAAATATGCTGAGGCTTGGCTTTTGCATTGCCGGCATAGTGGCTGACAAACTGCTGCAATGCAGCTCGCATTTCTTTAGTCACTACTACTGCTTGTGAAGTTGCTGCCTGTTCAGATTTGTCTGGCTGTGCCGCCTCGGCAAACAAGCAGTGCGCAGACAGCGTCAGACAAATGAGGGTGCGGGAGATGAGTTGGCGTTTCAAGTGCATGAAGTTCTGAAAGGGAAGTGACATGACAGTAATCATATCATTCTAACAAATCAATACCCTGACCATACAAGGCGAGGGCAGATAGTTCACCAGTTGTGCTAAGAAGGATGGATAAAAAAGGCGAAAAAAAACCCGCAAAGTTTGCGGGTTTAAATCCAAACCTTAGGAGGTGTTGGAGGAGACAGGTGTAACTATATCGCAGCGCAACAAATTCACCAAGATCTATTTTCACATATCAATCATTCATAAAACACATATCAAGCAGACTAAAACTATTTCCTGCCAGAATTGAATTATTCAAACCAATTCATTTCCAGAGTCAGTTGATCTGAAGGCAAAAAAAAACCCGCGACCTTGCGGTTGCGGGTTAAATCCAAACCTTAGGAGGTGTTGGAGGAGACAGGTACTACTTTATCGCACCGCAGCAAATAAGTCTTCTTTATTTTTGACATAATCGTTATCACTGTTTCAGATATCTCTCACCTTACCCATGGTTTTCGCATATGTCTGCCTCGCTGTCGTCTGATTATCGTCTGATTATCGTCTGACTGTCGCCTGAATGTAGCCCGAGTCTGGCATCACAGTAACCGGGAAATGTAATTTGCATAATTATTCCAGTCTGGTCATTCATTACTCCGGCATATAATGGCAATAATGAAATCTTTCTTATCAAAAAGATTTTTCCTCTCTCTGGCAGACTACACTCAACTCCATCCATGTCATTTTTACGCCTGCACTCCCTGCTCCAGCAATCCGGCAAACCTTTTGTTTATATAGCCCTGGCGCTCGCCTCTTCCTGCGTGGTCACCATGGCTGGAGCGGCAGATCTGGCAACACGCAATCTTGGTTTTGAAGAATGGCAAGCAGGGCCAAGCCTGCCGTCTGGCTGGAAAATGTTGATGGAAGCGCATACCGTCAGCGCCGACTGTGAACTGGCGAAAGAGGGCAAATGTTCAGTCAAGATTGAAAGCAATGCAAAGACCCCTAAAGGGGCGATGACAGCCATAGGGCAAACGCTGGTCGCCAGCACGATAGGTGGACATCCTTTGCGCTTGTCTGGCTGGATCAAAACCAGAGATGTCAACAATGGCCGCGCTGAACTCTTGTTTCAGGTTGATGGCAAATTAAAGAAAGCCGTGGCAGAGGCCATGCTGGCCAAGCGTGGCCCTACTGGCAGCATGGACTGGCAACGCTTTGAGATTAAAGTGCCAGTGGCCGCCAATGCAGCGTTTGTTCATTTTGGTGTCGGCCTGGTGGGCGAAGGTACGGCCTGGTTTGATGATATAAAACTGGAGGTCGATGAAAGTATTGCGGTGCCTGATATCGCGGAAATAAAGAAGCCCGCGCGTCCACAAAAGTTCATGCAATTGCTGGATGATCAGAGCCTTGCCCTGCCTGCCGGACTGATCCCAACCATACAACCCGCGTGGCAAGTAGGCATACAAAAAAATGCCCACAGCCTGCGCTCACTTTTTAGCGATGACTTCAGCGACCTGCAATTCCTGAAACCCCTGCTGAAAGACAAGCGCATCGTTCAACTCGGTGAAAGCGCCCATGGTATCGCCGAGTTCAACTGGATGAAAACCCGCCTGATCAAATTCCTGCATCAGGAAATGGGATTTGAACTCATCGCCATGGAAGCATCAATGACTGCGGCCGATGCAGCCTATGTCAATCTCGATAAAACGTCTGCTCTTGAAGCCATGCGCAGCAGCCAGTTTGGCACTATCGGTACCGATGAAACCCTGGACTTGTTCAATTACCTGAAGCAGGGTACGGCAGGCAAACCTCGCCTGATACTTGCTGGATTTGATAATCAGGACAGTGGATATCTGGGACATCAAAACATCATCGCCAGATTCAAGTCCATGCTGCAGACGATAGACCCAGCCTTGGCCGGGCAAGTGGATGGCATAGAAGAAAAATTGAATGCCCTGCTCAACAAGCAAATACCGGTGACTGCAGCAAGCGAATTGCCTGAGCACTATAAGCTCATCGCCGATACCCTGTTAAAGAACCGCACAACACTGGCAAAGCAGTTTCCAGCATACATGGTAGATATGACGATACAGGAAGCCAGATCAAGGGTAAGCTTTAGCCAGCAACTGGCTTCTTCCTCCATGAGCAATGAATCGATTGAGAAGCGCGACCAGCGCATGGCAGAGAACCTAAACTTCCTGGCGGACATTGTCTATCCACAAAAGAAAATCATCGTCTGGGCCCATAATTTTCATATCGCCAATGACTGGGCAGACAAAGCCCATGCAAAAACCATGGGGGTATGGATGGCAGAAAAACGCCGTAAAGAAATATATACCATAGGTCTGTATATGGGCCGCGGTGTTCTGGGTAGCTATGGCAAGGAAAGCTATACTGAAATTGCTGCACCACCAGCAGGCAGCATGGAAAGCATACTCGCGAATGGCCGTCTGAAGATGAGCTTTGTTGATTTTTCACTAGCAAAACCAGATGCCAGTAATAGCTGGATGTTCGCGCCAGGCTATGCACGCTATTGGGGTATGACGCCAGAGGCGATTACTCCAGCCAAAGCCTATGATGCCGTGATTTATATAGACAGTGTTACTCCTTCAGAGTATCCACACTGAGCTCGAAAACATGACGCCTGAAATATGCGCAGACTGTGCATGTTTCAGGCCGAACCATCATCAGCACCAGCCAGATTATCGACGTCAAAATCAAAGTCATTGTCATTGCCTGACTGGTTTGCAGAACGCCTAGCCTGTTGTCTCTTTAACTCTGCGGCGGCCTCTTCTTCTTGCCGTTCACGTTCACGGATATCGCGCAATTCTTGCCTGGACATGACGATAGTTTCAGGGAGGGCAATGCCGCACTTTTCGCATTTGGCGTAGCGCCGGTTAAAGACGGCGAAACCACATGCAGGGCATTTTTGTTCAGGCATTCGACTCTCCGGCTTTATCATTTGTCAAACAGCGCATCAACCATTCCTGTGACTCATGAGTAGATCAAACGCCAAAAGATAACAATCAGGTATTTAAATGACAAACTGAAAAATGCGATGACTCAACTTCTTGAGTACGGCGATGATTTAAACAATTGAATGAGAAGAAAATTGAGCGATTAATTATACTCATTAAGGCTGCTAAATCTCAGATGGAGGAAATATACAAAAGCATGGCTAGCGCATCTGCTTCAAACTTGGGATCGTCTTTTAAAGCATATGTCAGCATACTGGCAAGTATTAATCCTTGTTCGTCCCGTGAAAGTTTCTTAGACCATGGAAAAATTGGCTCTTCACTCTTCTTATAAAATGGAGGGAAATTTCTATATGCGGAAGGTTTCCAACATGCCCCTCCATAATGCCGTAATCGGGCTTCATTTGAGATAATTTCACATGCTATGCACCTGGCAAAGGCAGACAAATGCTCTTCGTCTTCATGCAAATCCAATTTACTGACATTTGCCAGCAAGATATCAGCAACTGATTCAAATCGCTGTTTAACTATCCCTGCGTCCAGCAAAGCACAGCCCTCAATAAGTTTCTCAAGCTTTTCTTTACCTTGAAACTCAGTACCATCAAGCACTATTCTTTGTAGTGTCATAATTTACTCAGGTATTTAAATGGCAAGCTGAAAAATGCGACGGAGCCACTTCCCTGAGCAGGGGCTGTTCTGTCACGCACCTCGGCATCGCATGCGGGCAGCGTGGATGAAAGTGACAGCCAGTCGGTGGATTTAGCGGGGAAGGAATTTCACCCTTGATGGCGATGTATTCCATCTTGCGCACTTCCAGCCTCGGGGCGGATGCCAGCAAGGCTTGCGTGTAGGGATGGTTAGGTCGTTCAAAAATTTCTGTCGTCGCGGCGGATTCAACCACGCGGCCCAGGTACATGATGAGTACACGGTCAGACACATGCCTGACGACGCCAAGGTCATGGCTGATGAACAGATAAGTCAGGTTCAGTTCATCGCGCAGTTTGATGAACAGGTTCAAAACTTGCGCCTGTATCGACACATCCAGCGCCGCTACAGCTTCATCGCACACCAGCAGTTCAGGCTTGACGGCCAATGCTCTGGCGATGCCAACACGGGCACGCTGGCCACCAGAAAACTGGTGCGGGAAGCGCTTTAGCACAGCCGGGTCCAGCCCTACTTTTTGCAGCAGGTGTTCTACATATTCCTGCTGCTCTGCAGCCTTGATGATGCCATGCACGACCGGAGCTTCACCGACGATGTCTTGCACACGCAGGCGCGGGTTCAGCGAGGCATACGGGTCCTGGAATATCATTTGCACGGCCAGTTGCATTTGCTTGCGTTTGACCTGGTCCATGTCTGCCAGGTTTTCACCACGCCACCAACGGGTACCATCCGACAAACTATGCAGGCCCACGGCCATGCGCCCGAGCGTAGATTTGCCGCAGCCGGATTCACCAACCAGGCCGACGACTTCACCCGCTTGCATATTCAAATCAACCTGATCAACGGCGTGGACAATTTGCTGTTTGCTGTCAGCACCGAATAGCTGGGTCAGCTTTTCAGTCAGTGCGACAGGTTTGGCAAAACGCTTGCTGACCTGGCGCAGTTCCAGCAGGGCTGGCTGGCGGATATCAGTCATGCGTCACCTCTGTCACTGCGTGCATGGGATGGAAGCACAATACACTGTGGCCCTGAAGATTTTCGGTCACCGGCTCCTGTTCACAAACCGCACTGGCACGTTCACAGCGCAAGCGGAATGCACAGCCTTGCGGCAAGTTCAACAAGGATGGAGTTGACCCAGGTATCTGGCGCAGGCTTTGGCCATGCAGGTTGCGTGATGGTGAAGAAGCGATCAGGCCATGGGTGTAGGGATGCATAGCCTGTTCCAGTACTTGTTGCACGCTGCCGCTCTCGACTATCTTGCCTGCATACATGACGGCGACAGTATCAGCCAGCCCAGCCACTACCGACAGGTCATGGGTAATCCAGATTAGTGCGGTACCAGATTCACGGCATAGCTTTTGCATTTCATACAGGATCTGCCCCTGTATGGTCACATCAAGTGCGGTAGTTGGTTCATCGCAGATAATCAGTTCGGGCTCATTCAAAAGTGCAATGGCGATTGCCACCCTTTGCCGCATGCCGCCAGAAAACTGGTGCGGATAAGCCAGCAGCCTTTCATCTGGCGAGGGGATACCAACCTTGACCAGGGCGGCGCGTGCCATGTCGCGTGCTTTTTCACGGCTGACCTGCTGATGGGCAAAGATGGTTTCCATCATTTGCGTATCGATGCGCAAGACCGGGTTCAGGGTCATCATCGGGTCCTGGAATATCATGGCAATACGGTTGCCGCGAATTTGCCGCATGGCTTCTGCCGACAGGCTGCGCAAGTCCTGTCCCTTGAATAAAACCTTGCCTGCCGCGACTTTGCCGGGTGGATCGATCAGGCCCATGATGGAATAAGCCGTCATGGATTTGCCAGAACCGGATTCACCGACCAAGCCCATGATTTGCCCAGGCTGCACGCTGAAGCTGACATTATTCACCGCACGCACAGTACCGGCACGGCTGGCAAATTCAGTCTGCAGGTTTTGCACTTCCAGAGTTGCAATCGTCATGATGTTTGTTCCACCTATTGCGTCTGCAAGCGCGGGTTCAAGACATCGCGCAAATGGTCAGCCACCAAATTGATGGATACCACCGTCAGCAACAAGGCCAGGCCGGGATAAAAACTGATCCAGTATTTGCCGGACAACAGGTATTGATAGCCATTGGCGATCAGCAAACCCAGTGAGGGTTCAGTCACTGGCAAACCCAGTCCCAAAAATGAGAGCGTCGCTTCCAGCGAAATCGCTGATGCCACCTGCAAAGCTGCAATGACAATTAATGGCGGCAGACAATTCGGCAGCAAGTGACGCCAGATAATGCGTGCAGGTGACAAGCCCAGGCCAACTGCGGCTTCTATATATTCTTTTTGTCTTTCTACTAGTGCCGCACTACGGGCCGTGCGTGCATAGTAAGCCCATTGAACCAGCACCAGCGCGATAATGATCTTGCCAACGCCCTGCCCTGTCAGCGCCAGCAAGATCATGGCGATCAGGATGGCAGGGAAAGATAACTGTATGTCAGCAATACGCATGATGATGGCTTCGACACGGCCCCCCAGATAACCCGCCAGCAAGCCAAGACTCAGCCCGATTGCCAGCGCAATCACGGTGCTGGAAAAACCAACGATGAGCGAAATACGCAAGCCATAGAAGATGGCCGACAACATGTCGCGGCCCTGCTCATCAGTACCTAGCAAAAACGTGTGCTTACCATCGGCAGAGAGTTTGCCGGGTTCCAGACGTGAATCCATGACATCCAGCGCCATCAGGTCATAAGGATTTTGCGGCGAGATCAGTGGTGCAAATATCGCAAGCAAGACCAGCAGCAATAAAACCAGACTGCCCAGGCTGGCGATGCGGCTGGCAAAGAAGTCGCGCAAGAAGCGCTGCAAGGGCGTTTCAATTTTTGGAGTGATTGCCTCAGTCATCGCGGTCATAAAATCAGCCCCGGCTTTCTGACAAACGCACGCGCGGGTCCAGCAATGAATACACCACATCCACCACCAGATTGATGAGAATGAACAGGCTGACGATCAACAGCAGGTAGGCAACGATGACCGGCCTGTCCAGCACGCGTATCGAATCAATGATGAGTTTGCCCATGCCAGGCCAGGCGAACACCGATTCAGTGACTATCGCAAAGGCGATGATGGAACCAAATTGCAAGGCGATCACAGTGACAATAGGGATAAGGATATTCTTGAGTACATGCACGCCGATGATGCGGCTATTGCGCAAACCCTTGGCGCGGGCAAAGCGCACATAGTCTTGCAACAGCGCTTCTTGCGCACCAGAGCGCGTCAGGCGTATCACCATGGCGATATTAAAAAGTGCCAGGTTCAGCGCAGGCAAGAGCAAATGCCTGAGACCATCGATACTCAAAAAACTCACAGGTATGCCCAGCAACAGCGTCGTCTCACCACGCCCGCTGGAAGGCAACCAGCCCAGTTGCACGGCAAACACCATGATCAGCATCAGCCCTACCCAGAAGGTAGGCAGGGAGAAGCCCAGTATCGATACCGCCATGATACTTTTTGCAGCAATACTGTCAGGCCGCAAGCCGGCCAGCAAACCCAGCGGTATGCCAAGCAAGATCGCAATCAAGATGGCAAATACGGCCAGCTCCAGTGTGGCGGGCATGCGTTCCAGGATCAGGCCCAGGGCGGGTGTCGCATAAGCGAAGGAGCGCCCCATGTCACCAGCCAGGGCATTTTTCAAAAATAGCCAATATTGCTGCGGCAGGCTCTGGTCCAGGCCAAAGGCAGCGATGATACGCAGGCGCTCTGCCTGGTCTGCCTCAGGGCTGATCAGGATGTCGATGGGATTGCCTATCGCATACACGCCAGCAAATACCAGCAGTGACATGAGCAGCAAAACTGCCAGGCTTTGCAGCAGGCGGCGCAAGATGAACCCTGGCATGTATCAGACCTGCCTTGAGATTATCGGCAGATACAGGGAACCCGCATGGGCTGGCCCATGGCTGGTTTTCCGGCATGAAAGTTTCATGAGTATCTGCATTGCGTATATATTGTTTTACTGTCTTTTAGCGAATTTTACAGGCTTTATATCAGGCTCGTGCGCAGACTCGTGCGCAGGCTCGTGCAGACTGTACCATCTGCTACACTAAGCAGGCTGCGGGCCTTGCCTGCGACTCTACCCGTATAAACTGAGCTTACATGCCCATCAACAAGCGTATTGCATTGCGTATTGCCCTGCATCTTTTCCTGATCCTGCTGGTCCTGATACTGCCACCTTTGGTGTATGACTACATCAGTCATACTAAACTCAGCAATGTGCCTGGCATGCTCATGCTCGGTGGCCTCAGTTACCCTGCTTATTTTTCTTACCTGGCCACACGCCTGCGCAGCGCCCGCGCCAGACTGATATTGCTGCATCTGATCGCGCTGCTGACGATCTCTTTCTTCATGCTTGATGCCAGTGGCCGCGCTACCCCACTGATCGTACTCTTGTTGCCCGCCATCCTCGGTTTGATCACGCTGCCTGCGGCGCTCATTGCCCGGTTGCGCAAGCAAAGGGCACTCGCAATCACCTGCCTGTGGAGCAGTCTGGTGTCTGGCCCCTTGGGCCTGATACTAAGCATGCTGGCCATTTATGGCGCGGGCATGAGTGCCATGTCTGGAATGCGCTGGTAAGGTAAGCTGGTCAAGGCGTTTAGTCAAAGCAGTTTTTGTACTATGTATATACGATCCTGGCACAGATGGACCACTACCAGTTTGCCCGGAATCTGGTATCTTTCTCTATACTGAAGAAACATGACGTAAGCGGGTATTCAGGTATTGAGCCTGATTTGGCAGAGATACCGTGCTGGCTATCATTTTTCTTATCAACAGGATAACATCCTGCTAAGAATAGCTTGTGCATATGTGCCAGTAACTTATTGCCAGCGCATTGATGCAATGCAATCCGGAGACAAAAAATGAATCTGATCGACCCTATCGTCCAATTCCAGGCCGAAATTCAGCAAATCCGGCGTGATATCCACGCCCACCCTGAGCTTTGCTTTGAAGAACACCGTACTTCTGAAGTTGTCGCGCAAAAGCTGGAGTCCTGGGGCATACCCATCATCCGCGGTCTGGCAGGCACAGGCATAGTCGGCGTACTCAAGAATGGTACTAGCGAACGTGCCATAGGTTTGCGCGCCGACATGGATGCCCTGCCCATGCAGGAAATCAACACCTTTGCCCATACCTCAAAACACGATGGAAAAATGCATGCCTGCGGCCATGATGGCCACACAGCCATGCTGCTGGGAGCGGCGCATTACCTGTCCAAGTATAAAGAATTTGATGGCACCGTCTATCTGATCTTCCAGCCTGCAGAAGAAGGCGGTGGCGGTGCGCGCCGCATGATAGAAGAAGGCATGTTCGACAAATACCCTATGGATGCAGTGTTTGGCATGCATAACTGGCCGGGCGTTGCAGTAGGTACTTTTGGTGTAACACCAGGCCCGATGATGGCCTCGTCAAATGAATTTGAAGTCATTGTCAGGGGCAAGGGTGCCCATGCGGCGCAGCCGCACAAGGGCATAGACCCTATCATGGTTGCGGTACAAATGGCACAGAGCTGGCAAACCATCGTCAGCCGCAATGCCAGCCCGCTGGAGTCTGCCGTCTTGTCAGTCACGCAAATCCATTCTGGCAGTGCCACCAATGTGATACCGGATGAAGCGACGCTGATAGGCACGGTACGCGCCTTCAGCACCGAAATGATAGACCTCATCGAAAAACGCATGCGCACCATTGCCGAACATACGGCGGCGGCTTTTGATGCCCAGGTGGATTTCCGCTTCAAGCGCAATTACCCACCCCTGATCAACCATGCCAAAGAAACCGCTTTTGCCGCAGAAGTCATGCGCAGCGTGGTAGGTTCAGACAAGGTCGATGACCAGGTAGAACCCACCATGGGCGCAGAAGATTTTTCCTTCATGCTGCAAGCCAAACCGGGTTGCTATGCCTTTTTGGGCAATGGCGATGGTGGGCACAGGGACATGGGCCACGGCCTCGGGCCTTGCAACTTGCACAACCCCAGCTATGACTTCAATGATGATTTGCTGCCCATAGGCGCAACTTATTGGGTCAGGCTGGCCGAAGCCTACTTGAAAAAAAGCACCTGAGCTGCCATTTACCCAGCCTGTATTTTAAAAAATACCATCTATATCTAGCAGTCCAACCTTAAGAAGACTTTCATGGCCGACGAAAAAGACAACAACGAAGTACAACGCAGCCCTTTCCTCGAAGAAAAGGCCTTCAAATCCCGCACCGTGCTGGTATTTGGCACCATCAATGACAAACAGGCGGCTGAAGTCAGCAAGCGCCTGATCGCCCTGTCGGCAGAGTCCAAAGACCCCATCACCATCCTGGTATCTTCCCCCGGCGGCCATGTCGAATCTGGCGATGTTATCCATGACATCATCAAGTTCATCGATGCACCGGTGAATATTGTCGGCACAGGCTGGGTAGGCAGTGCTGCTGTCAATGTTTTCCTGTCCGTCCCCAAAGAGCGCCGTGTCTGCCTGCCAAACACCCGCTTCCTGATACACCAGCCCAGCGGCGGAATAGGCGGCCAGGCAACCGACATCGCCATCCAGGCCCGTGAAATCGTCAAGATACGCGAACGCATCGCCGCCCTGATCGCCAAAGAATCCGGCCAGACACTGGAAAAAGTGACTGCCGATATCGACCGTGATTTCTGGATGAGCGCTGCTGAAGCCAAGGAATATGGCCTGGTATCACGGATTATCATCAATCAAAGTGAACTGTCCTAAGACCAGCCTTTACTGAACAGTACCCACTGACCAGGCTCTCAACTCCAGTAAGATCAGGATATGGCTCGCTGCATTAAGTGAGCCATATTTAAATGTGCCAAATCAAGCGAAACGAAGAGGCCAGATTCAGAGAAGCATACCGCAGCAGCGGCCAAAGACATCATCGCGACGAAGCACGCAAGACCGTGATCTTGCTGTGACACCGCTGTAGTGCTTCGTACTACTTTGGTACTGCTTCAAGCTGCTTAGTACTGCTTAGTACAGTTACGTCTCCTCACTCCCTGAGCTTGGTGCTTATTTGGGTGCCTGCTTGGGTGCTTATTCAGGCATGTTTTAGGCAGGTAAATAAAAGGTAGTACAACCCGGCGAAGGATGGGGATTTCCCTTCACTCGCCCAGCCACTGAAAGTGCGCAATGAAAAGAGTACTACGCTGGTTTGCCTGGAGCCTGCTGGGCCTGCTCACCCTCATCGCGCTATGCGGCGCACTGTTCGCCTACTTCATCTATTCCCCCGCACCCGTACGCCCCGCCTTGTCTGGCGCTGTGCAAAAAGGCAGCATACAGGCAGGCGGCATCAAGCGCACCTACATCAGCTATGTGCCACGCGACCTGCCCAAAGGCGCACCGCTGGTGCTGGTCATGCACGGCTCAGGCCAGAGCGCAGAAGACATACGCGTAGAAACCGGCTACGGCTTCGAACGCCTCGCCGACCAACATGGCTTCGCCATCGCCTACCCTGACTCCTACAGCTTTGACTGGAATGATTGCGGCAAGATCGGCGACTACCAAGTCAATGGCCGCGACATCGACGATGTCGGCTTCCTCAACGCCCTGACCGACAAACTCATCAGCGACCTCGGCACAGACAAGACCCGCGTATTCGCCACCGGCGTCTCCGCAGGCGGCTTCATGTCACTACGCCTTGCCCTCGAATCCCCAAGCCGCTTCCGCGCCGTAGCTGCCGTATCCGCCAGCGTGCAGGTCCCCCAAAACTTCCGCTGCAAGCCCGCTGGCACCGGCACCTCAGTCATGATCATGAACGGCACCAAAGACCCGCTGGTCCCATACAACGGCGGCGAAGTGAACCTGCTAGGCCTGTTCTACAAATGCGGCGACGTACTCAATGCCCGCGCATCAGCACAATATTTCGCAGACCTGAACAAGATCACCGCCGCACCCACGGCACAGACGACCGCAATATCAGGTGTCGATGTGGAACGCATAAGCTGGAAGCACGATGGCAAAACCGAAGTCGAACTCGTCGCCATCCACGGCGGTGGACATGGCTTGCCACAACCCTACTACCGCCGCGCCCGTCTGCTAGGGCCGTCGCCGATGGCACCGAATGGGGCGGAGATGATATGGGAGTTTTTTGCAAGGCAGCAGCAGTGAGCTTTGCAGCTGGTAGATTCACGTTGCTAAGCGCTCGGCAGCCGATTTCACCTACCGTCATAAAGACAATGCAGTGAATGCGATTTATGCGTTTATAAATCGCGTTTCTGTTGAATAACTAACGCATCGTATTGCGTTAATTATTCAATTCCTGATGAGTTATCTAGATAGGTAATGATGCTTGAGATTTTTGAGATTTTTTAGGTTTAGGTGACTTTGGTCGTGCCGCGCCACTATTAAACTCTAAAAGTTTGGCCCAATTAATCGCCCCATCATCGCCAGAAAAATCGATTAGAAATTCTTTGGCGAAGCGATTCTTTGCTCTATCAAAAGATTCTTGAAATTCTGGTCGATGATTAATAGGTTTTTCACCCATCATCTGCACTATTCTTAAATAAAAATCCGATTCATTTGTAATCAACTCCCAGAATGCTTGTCCAGCCAGTTCCTTAAAGTTTACTTTGCTTCTAGCAGACTGCTGTTTCCGCCCATAGCAATACCCGACTACAGGGTCGAAATGCAATGCAAGCTTTAGTAATCGCTTGTTGAGAGCTGCAAAATTCTCGCCTTGCTTTTTCTTGCTATCAGCATTGAAAACGTTAACACCAGACTTCACTGCGATTGGCATTACTGATCTAGATGTTGTAATCGTAATATCAACACCCTCTCCATCTGAAGTATTGACCGTGTGAGTTGCTACTGGAAATGCCTGCTGAGCTACCCATTTCGCTAGAGGTTCAAAAAACTCATTTCCAAATAAAGTTTCATCTGAGCTAGAAACGTGTGCTCTTAAAATTTCTTCAACAATCTCACTTGCATCAGCTACTCCAACTGCTTTATAGAGATAAGGATTCTTTCTTTTAAGAGTGTTGATGAGTTTCAGATCATCTAATGCGACAGTACGTTTGCTATAGAAAATATCTAAAAGCTCACCAATTTTATCTTCCAAAAGTTTTGTATCAATAGTCATGAATATCTCTTGAGTTGACTGAGCAAATTAACTTTATTACTTTCCAGAGAGGGCTTGTGACATTTGCCTCATTGTGTCGTGAACTGATGTCCCACGCATCCTTTTTACCCGGATTTCTGAATTACCCAAAGCGACAGATATAAGCATTTGCCCGATTGCTCTGCCAAGTGGAATAGGTACAGCATTACCAATTTGACGGTAACAGTCAGTTGCTTTTCCTTCAAAAACCCACGAGTCAGGGAACTGTTGAATGCGTGCATACTCTCGAACGGATAATGGACGAGTTTCACGGGGATGGCAAAGCAATGTTGCTTTTTGGTTGGGACTAGTTACTAGGGTCGGGGATGGTTCTGAGTAAGACAAACGGCGATAAAACCCTACTTTTCCTCCGCCTGATTCGTACGCGCCACCCATTGCTGCCTTCGCTATGTCGGGAGGCAGTGATCGCCAATTACCTCCTTCGGGAACTAATTTTAGGTACTCGTTAATAGACGATGAAAAATTCCCGTGCGGCCCAGCATCATTAAGATTACCAATTGCGTCAAATAATGTTCTCCATCGCATTTCAGCCATTTGGTGCATATGGAAATGCGTTGGAGATGGAAGGAAAACGGCTTCATTATCTCTGCTACCAATTATTACTAATCGTTCTCTAAACTGAGGTGTCCCATAATGTACGGCATCAAGAACACCATGCACTGTGTGGTAGCCTAGCTCTTTAAACTTCGCCAAGATATGCGATATAAGGGGCGGCGAGTTTTTATCTTCAGGATCTGATGGCATAGACGCTAAGCCTTTAACGTTTTCCATAACAAAGAAACGTGGCTTTATAGTTTTAACGACCTGAATAAACTGGTTATATAGCATTCCACGTTCATCTTGAACACCGAGACGTTTTCCTGCGGTTGAGAAAGATTGGCAAGGTGGTCCACCAACAACAGCAAAAACAGAATCTTTTTTTAATTTTCCAGGTTTTAGTAGAAAATTACACGATGGATCAGCTTGAAGTAAATCACGGATATCCCCTTCTACTGCTACATGCCCATTCTTACGAATGGTTTCTACGCACCACTTATCATAGTCTTGTGACACCGCAACATGCAATCCTGCATCTATAAGCCCTAGATCAAGACCCATTGCGCCTGAGAATAAAGACACGACAGGAAATACCGGCGTTCCTTCAATGCTTACAACATTTTTCATTACAGCTCCAATTTAAATACTTGTAAGAAGAAGTACAAATGCGAAATCCTTAGAGCCTCAAATCAACTATCACATTAATGAAAAAAGCTTAATTTTCCGACCTTATAAGCTAACATCAGAGGTGTTAGCAATGCGAACTTTTCAGCTATCGAATGATTTCATGTCCGTTCTTTAATTGGACAACTACAAGCGCCGCAAAAAATATCTTACATTTGCTTAGCCTCAATTTCGAATAGAGGGAACTGTTTGGTTGGATCCATTATTTGAATCCATACTCCATTCCATTTTTGTGGCTTCTTCAAAGAACCAACTATTATAGGCAATTTACTGACAAACCTATACATATTCGTATTTCAAGGACGAGATATATCAACTGAACTAAGGTGATTGTTTGTTTCCTTATTGAATTTGCCGTAGTCAGCTTGATCCACCTCCACTTCGTGTCGATAATTGCTACAGCTACAACAAGTCATGCAGCCTTTCAGGTATTCAATATCCAGGCGAAATTGTTTTAAATTGAGTTGCAGTTCACGATTTTTTCAATTTCGGTTTAAAGCCGGTTTGCGAAACACTTATTTATCTATGACATTTGATGTTTGTTGCTCAATTTAGGCACTCTTTGATTTGATAGCTCTGGACAGTGTTTCGATACATCCCAATTGTCCTGCGATTTCCCGTAATTGAATCTAATTACGTATATATCAGGAGCTAATAATATGTAGTAATGCCCGCCGATCATTTTTTTGTCCTAATTAACAAGAAATGCCCTTGTCCAAAGCGTGGGTTTACTGCGAAAGTTCCTATGATCTTGTTTTGATCGCACCATCAAAAACCTTGAGTCTCAAAGAAATCCTTTGCATTTTTCTTCGCTTCACGCAATCCATTGCTGAATCGTTCTCTATTTTCTATAATCCGATTGACCATGAAGAATTTTTCAAAATAGTCATCAATAATCGTCTCGGTACGATTTCGCCCAATTTGTTCAATCATTTCGATTGAAATACTTTTGTTTGGTATCCTCGAGTGGATCGACTTTGCGCGTTCATTTATGCGTTCTTTGGTGCAGTCCATCTTCAGATAGCCGTCTATTAACTTGTAAAACCAATCTTCAGCTATTTGCACCAAAAAATATCCTTCCTGAAGCGGCCAAGAAGTCAATGCTTCAAATCCTGAGTCAGCATCTCCACTCACAAGTAATGGTCGATAAAAGGCACGGAAAGCGCCAAATAACTCCGCCCCGTCCGTTGATTCCGATGGCCCGATCAGGCCCCAACATGGCGCGGCTTCCATAGGGCGGATCATTCCAAGAGACCATGCACCAAAACAAGATGCGAAACAAACCAGAAGATTAAATTTGGACGCTTCGTTGAGCTCCTCCAGCAGAGGCTTTAAATCTGACCAAAGACAGCTACTGCCATCAGCAAATACGATACCGCTCGCATCATCATATCCATGAGTCTCGATATGCAAAATTGGCTTTTCACCCGTTTCCTTTGCAAGCCGAATTAATTCACGCAATTCCACGCGAAACTCGTTTTCGCTAGAGACTTTGCGTAAGATGGCCGGTATTACATGTGGATTGTCTTCGGTCAATCCTTCCAGATAAAGCAGCAGTTCACTCCCAGATTTGAAGTCCGCCGGATTATCCGGATCCAGCGATTCAATGATAACGACTTTGGTATGTGTAGATGTTGCCATATTTTCTTTCATTGAAATTGTTTGGCGTAGAGATGCTCATCTACGATGATATTTCATTTGTACATGTCGTTTGAAATCATCCTACTCATCAATATTTCTCATCTTTAACATATTCAATAAACGTCGATCGCGGCCCTACGTCATCGTCCATAAAAACGGTAAAAATTTGATCGACTGCAAGGCATCTTCAATCTGTATTTTGAGAGCGAGATAGACTGTGGGATGCATAACCGTTTACGAGAAATGGCTTGAGTTGATTTCGCTCATGCCTGTATAGTTTTGATTGCTGACACTATCCCGGCTTCGTCGCTGGGTCACATCATGGTCAGTTGGAAAGAATATATGGCGATTACTCAGTTTTCGCTTTTGTTGTTACAGAATTGATTGATACTTAGAATTAAATTTGGCCGCAATCTCTTGCTTACTCTTTCGCAGCAAAACGATTTCGGATGGGGCTAACATTCTCGGCCCGCGTAAAGTATTTAGTTTCTGATTGAGTAAGGCAGTCGAAGTCGTAATGGGACTTGTCCCGCTATCAGCTTTTGGAGTTTCTTGCATATTTGCCCTTGATTTCGTCAAATGCTTTTTATTTACATCAGTATAGCCGAATGTTGTCCTTCGCTTATTCCACTTGCTCCAGCATGAAAATCTCAAAGCTTTGAAGAAATCAAAAGAAAGCGATACATTGGTGTGAATGCAAAAAAGGCCAACCATTCCTGGTTGACCTTTTTACTTTACAGCACAGATTCTGGTGGCAACATCAAACGTCAATATTCCCCGCCCTTAACGCATTCGATTCAATAAACGCCCGGCGTGGTTCTACGTCGTCGCCCATCAGTGTCGTGAATATCTGGTCGGCGGCAATCGCGTCTTCGATCTGTACTTTGAGCAGGCGGCGGACTGTGGGGTCCATGGTGGTTTCCCAGAGTTGGCTTGGGTTCATTTCGCCCAGACCTTTGTAGCGTTGTTTGCTGACGCCGCGTTCGGCTTCGTCGCGTAGCCAGAGCATGGCCTGGTGGAAATCGTGGACGGCGATTTCTTTGGCTTTTTCGCCTTCGCCACGGCGGATGAACGCGCCTTCTGTGAGCAGGCCTTTGAAGGTTGTCGCGGCGTTTTCCAGCACCTGGTAATCGGCACCATCGACAAAGTCGGCATCGATGCTGCTGACCTTGATGTTGCCGTGGTACAGGCGTTCTATGCGCAGGCTGAAGGCGCCTGAGAGTTCGTCGCTGCGTACTACTGCTTTTACTGCGTTGTCGCCAATGGCGGCGGTCAGGGCGATGGCGGATGCTTCTGCGTTTTCTGCGTTATCCAGTTTCAGCGTGACGCCGGTCATGATGGCGGTGAGGGCGGCGCGATCGATGACGCGGGTCAGGCGCATCATGATGGCGTTGGCGAGGTTGTACTGGCGTACCAGTTCGCCCAGGGCTTCGCCAGTAATGGGAGCTGCGCCTGTGCCTGGTGTCAGGGATGCGCCGGTCAGGGCCACGGTCATCATGTAGGTGGCTTCTTCTGCATCATCCTTGAGGTAACGTTCATCGCGGCCTGCCTTGACTTTGTAGAGTGGTGGCTGGGCGATGTAGATGTGGCCGCGTTCTACCAGTTGTGGCATCTGGCGGTAGAACAGGGTCAGCAGCAGGGTGCGGATGTGGGCACCGTCGACGTCAGCATCGGTCATGATGATGATGCGGTGGTAGCGCAGTTTGTCGGCATTGAATTCGTCCGGGCCTATGCTGGTGCCCAGGGTGGCGATCAGGGTGGTGATCTGCTCACTGGACAGCATTTTTTCAAAGCGGGCTTTTTCTACGTTGAGGACTTTACCGCGCAATGGCAAGATGGCCTGGAACTTGCGGTCACGGCCTTGCTTGGCTGATCCACCCGCAGAGTCACCTTCGACGATGTACAGTTCACACAGGGCGGGGTCTTTTTCCTGGCAGTCGGCCAGTTTGGAGGACAGGCCCAGGCCGTCCATGACGCCTTTGCGGCGCGTCAGTTCGCGGGCTTTGCGGGCTGCTTCACGGGCGCGGGATGCTTCGACGATTTTGCCGCAAATGATTTTGGCGTCGTTTGGTCGTTCTTGCAAAAAGTCAGACAGGGTCTTGGCGACGATTTCTTCTACCGGGCCACGTACTTCACTGGAGACGAGTTTGTCCTTGGTCTGCGAGCTGAACTTTGGTTCTGGCACTTTGACGGACAAGACGCAGGTCAAACCCTCGCGCATGTCGTCGCCAGTGACTTCTACCTTGGCTTTTTTGGCGTATTCGTGTTCTTCAATATACTTGTTGATGACGCGTGTCATCGCGGCGCGCAGGCCGGTTAAATGGGTGCCACCGTCGCGCTGCGGGATGTTATTGGTGAAGCACAATACCTGTTCATTGTAGGCGTCATTCCATTGCATGGAGACATCGACAGTGATGGTGGTGTTCTGGTCAGACTGACGTTCACCTGTGGCCTGGAATATCGTTGGGTTGAGTATGCTTTTGTTTTTGTTGATGTATTCAACAAAGCCGCGAGTGCCGCCTTCGAACGCAAATAATTCTTCTTTGCCGGTGCGGTGGTCGTTGAGCTTGATGCGCACGCCATTATTCAGGAAGGACAATTCGCGTATGCGCTTGGCCAGGATTTCATAATGGAATTCAACATGGGTGAAGATTTCTTCGTCAGCCCAGAAGTGGACTTCAGTGCCGCGCTTGTCGGTGTCACCCAGGACTTTGATGGGTGAGGTAACGACACCATCAACGGTTTCCAGTTCGCGGTTTTGCGGTACGCCACGGACAAATTCCATCGCATACATTTTGCCATCGCGGCGGATAGTCAGCTTCAGCAACTTGGACAGGCCATTCACGCAGGACACACCCACGCCATGCAGACCGCCGGATACCTTGTAGGAGTTTTGATCGAACTTACCGCCGGCATGCAGCTCAGTCATGACGATTTCTGCGGCGCTGCGTTTTGGGTCGTGCTTGTCATCCCATTTGATACCGGTAGGGATGCCGCGGCCATTGTCAGTGATGGAGATGGAGTTGTCGCTATGGATGGTGACATTGATCTCGGTACAGTGACCTGCCAGGGATTCATCAATCGAGTTATCCAGCACTTCAAAGACCAGGTGATGCAGACCGGTGCCGTCCGAGGTGTCACCGATGTACATGCCGGGGCGCTTGCGCACGGCTTCCAGGCCTTCCAGAATCTGGATTGAAGACGCGCCGTATTGATTGGGCTGCGCTGGAGTGTTGTCTTGGGTGTTATCGGACATGGCTACCTTCTAAAAAAACGAACTGTTTTGGACAATTTTGTAAATCGCCCAATGTGAAACATATTCAGGGACTGCTTTGTCATTCTTGTTCAGGCTGGATTCAGTGTCTGCGTTGTTGATGCAATACGGCGAACGACACTGGATTCCCGCCTGCGCGGGAATGACGGTAATGAGATTGCCGTGAATTTAATGCACTGCTTTCACGGCAATTCAGCAAATAAAAAAACTATATCCGCATCGGCATGACGACATATTTAAAGTCGGTGTTGTCGGGGATAGTGATCAGTGCGGATGAATTGGAGTCGCCCAAAGACACCGATATCTGGTCACATTTGAGGTTATTCAATACATCGAGCAGATAGCTGACGTTGAAGCCGATGTCGACGCTGTCGCCACCGTAGTCGATTTCGATTTCTTCTATCGCTTCTTCTTGGTCGGCATTGGTCGATAGTATCTGCATGAGGCCAGGGGTGATGACGCAACGCACGCCCTTGAACTTGTCAGACGTCATGATCGCGGCACGCTGCAATGAACGCAGCAATTGTTCGCGGCCCAAAGTGAAGCTGTTTTTATAGCCTTTTGGGATGACGCGGTTAAAGTCAGGGAACTTGCCTTCAACGAGTTTGGAAATCAATTCGATATCGGCAAAAGTCAGTTTGACCTGGTTGTTGGCGATGTCGATCTGTACCGGGTCTTCCTTGTCTTCCAGCAGGCGCTGCATCTCGATGATGGTTTTGCGTGGGATGATGACTTCATGACGCGGGAACTCTTGTTCGACTTCAACCTGGCAAAATGCCAGACGATGACCATCAGTTGCGACAGCGATAACGTTCTTGCCATCAACGACCAGCAGCAAGCCATTCAGGTAATAACGAATGTCTTGTTGCGCCATCGAGAAATGCACCATGTTGAACAGGTGCTTCAGAGTTTTTTGTGGCAGGTTAACGCTGGCATTGAAATGCTCGGCCTGGGCAACGGTAGGGAATTCTTCTGCCGCCAGAGTTTGCAAAGAGAAGCGTGACTTGCCTGACTGCACGCTCATCTTTTTGTTTTCAAGCTTGAGGACGACATCATTGTCATCTGGCAGGGCGCGCAAAATATCCAGCAATTTGCGGGCCGCAACTGTCGTGGCAATGCTGTCGCCGCCAGAACCGATGGCTGCCTTGGTCGTGATCTGCACTTCTATGTCGGTCGATAGGAACGACACCTGTTCACCGTCTTTGCGAATGAGGATATTGGCCAGAATCGGCAATGTATGCCGACGCTCGACAATACCACTCACAATTTGCAAAGGCCGGAGCAGGGTGTCCCGGTGGGTTTTAACCAATTGCATTTGAATATCCTCACTATTTTGTTTAAAGGATCGGAGTAAGCTAGCTTGCTCCCTTGCTTCTTTTTTTACTACTTCATCTATTTGCTACTGTCATGCTTGCTGCCTCATAGGGTGCGCCGTGCGCACCTTCAGGGCTTTTGCTACTTTGGTGCGCATGGCGCACCCTACAAATTTGTTCGTCGCTCTGGGCAAACGGTTCTTGCTCAGATGGATCCCAGCCTTCGCTGGGATGACGTTAATACTTTTCTTGTTGCTTTAAACATCTGATACTTCGATGCGATCCGTTTCCTCAAAATCGTCATTCCAGCGCAGGCTGGAATCCCCCGGGCTGGCGCACCAGTGGCGTTCGTTGCTTACGCGTATCGCTGATTCCAGAGCAAAACCCTTGCCAACCCGTAGGGTGCGCCGTGCGCACCGCACTTGTCCGGCTTTACTGCCATGGTGCGCATGGCGCACCCTACAACATTTCTTGCCCGCAACTGAGCACAAAACCATCCCCAATTGCACATCCTACAACATCCAGCCCATCAACCCTTGAGCGTTTGCTCTAATACATGCAGCTCATGATTGCATTCGGGGTTTTTGGTGCGGTCTGCGGTGATCTTGCGGACTGCGTGCAAGACCGTGGTGTGGTCGCGGCCGCCGAAGAGTTCGCCGATTTCTGGCAGGCTCTTTTGAGTCAATTCCTTGGCCAGGTACATCGCAATCTGGCGTGGTCTGGCGATATTGGCCGGACGTTTTTTTGAATACATGTCGGCGACTTTGATGTTGAAAAAATCGGCGACTGTCTTCTGTATGTTCTCTACGGAAATCTGGCGGTTTTGTACCGACAGCAGATCCTTCAGGGCTTCTTTGACCACGTCAATGGTGATTTCTTTACCATGGAAGCGTGAGTAAGCCAAAATCTTGCGCAATGCACCTTCAAGTTCACGCACGTTCGAGCGCAAATGCTTGGCGACGAAGAAGGCGACGTCATCTGAAATATTGACGCCTTCTGAATGGGCTTTTTTGAGCAGAATCGCTACGCGCATTTCCAGCTCTGGCGGTTCAATCGCGACGGTCAGGCCAGAGTCAAAGCGGGAAATCAGACGGTCATCCATGCCGGTGATTTCTTTGGGATAAGTATCACTGGTGATGATGATCTGTTTCTTGGCAGCGATCAGGGCTTCAAAAGCGTAAAAGAATTCTTCTTGCGTGCGGCTCTTGCCGCCGAAGAATTGAATATCATCGATCAGCAACAGATCCAGCGAATGATAATAACGCTTGAATTCATCAAAACCCTTGCGCTGGTAAGCGGTCACTACGTCGCGTACATATTGCTCAGCGTGGATGTAGCGTATCTTGGCGTTCGGGTTATCAACCAGAATCTGGTTGCCGATGGCGTGGATCAAATGCGTCTTACCGAGGCCAACGCCGCCATACAGGAATAATGGGTTATACGATACGCCTGGATTATTTGCCACCTGGATGGCAGCAGCGCGCGCCAGCTGGTTGGCCTTACCGGTGACGAAGCTGTCAAAAGTCAGGTCAGAATTAATACGGCTTTGTTCGCGGCGTGGGGATACTTCTGGTGCAGCAGGTTCAGACATCATTTCTGGCACGCTGCCCTGGGCATCGAGGTCAGCATTCAAGCCTTGCGGGCGTGGCGCGGCCGCTGCTGCGGGAGCAGTTTTTCTGTTACCACGCGGGTCGAGCACGAACTGCACTTCGACATCTTCATCCCAGTACTGGTTAGCCAGGTCGGTGATGCGGTTGGCGAACTGGGCCTTGACCCAGTCGAGTTTGAAACGGTTAGGCGCAGCGATACGCAGCTTGCCGTTTTCAAAGTCAAGCGGTACTAGCGGTTTGATCCAGGCGCTATATTGCTGTGGTGGAAGCTCTTGCTCAAGTTGGGAAGAACAGGCCTGCCAGAAATTTTCCATGTATGACTTTAATTATTAAATGCAAATGCGCGGTGCCGAATTAAATTCTACCCTGGCGATATTTAGTAAGTATTTAGTAAAAATTACTAAGAGGCTGGTAGCCCTATCGCTTGGTAAGTTGTCTGAAAGACATAAAACGGTGCCGCGCTAATCCGCTATTTTAACCCCGCTTGACCGAGTTATCCACAGGTTTGGGTTTAAATTTATTCTTTGCATTGCACCAATAGATGTGCCCTGATTGATTAAAATTTGCGCTAAGTGATTGACACGCAAAGCAAAAATGGTGTCTAATTCAGGGTTCCCTACCCCTCTTTTATTGGTGCGGCTTTAATTATCGGTTTTTTGATGGATTGATGCGCAACACCATGAGCAGCGGTTTTGGGGCAGTAAAGGCGAAAGGCCTGACGAAAATGTGCAAGCCGAAGTCGCACCCAAGACAGCCTTTATCCGTAATTCCGATTTTTTTTATTGCTCAATTAGCGAGACCAACATGAAACGTACTTACCAACCTTCCGTCGTTCGCCGCAAGCGCACTCACGGTTTCCGCGCACGCATGGCAACCCGCGGTGGCCGCGCTGTTCTGAACGCACGTCGCGCCAAAGGCCGTAAACGCCTGGCAGCTTGATTATCAGTTCGTTGATCTGCGCAGCCTTGCTGAATTCGCATGATCAATAATATAACTGAGCCAGTTCAGGCAGGTGCAGGCGGCGCAGATTTTGCCCGCGTCAGGCGCATCGTTAAAACGGATGAGTTTTCATCCGTTTTTCGTTTGCGCCCCGTGCAAAAGACTGCGCATTTTGTGCTTTATACCAGAACCAATGATTTGCCGCATGCCCGTCTGGGTGTGGTGGCCGCCAAGCGTTTTGCGCCACGTGCTGTGACGCGCAATACGATCAAGCGTGTCACCCGCGAGATATTTCGCCATTCAGCCTTGTTGAATGTGGATTGCATCGTGCGGCTGTCTCGCCCTGTTAACAGCAAGGCGGGGCCGGCGACGACCGCCCAGCTCAAGCGTGAGCTCAGGGCGGAAATCTTGCGTCTGTTTGCGGCACCGGCTTGCGCGCCTGTTAGTCATAAGCCACCTGCAAGTAGTACATAAGCGAACTTAGGGCATTTAAGATGAAAACCCTGCTGCTCCTGTTGCTCAGATTTTATAAACTGGCAATTAGTCCTATGTTGGGGCAGAACTGTCGTTTTTATCCGAGTTGCTCTGAATATGCGGCAGAGGCTATCAAAATACACGGTGCTGCCAAGGGTAGCCTGCTGGCAGGCAAACGCTTGTGCAAATGCCATCCCTGGCACCCCGGTGGCGTGGATAACGTGCCGCCCGCTAGTGAAAAATCGCAAACCGCCCCCACATCTGCCCAGTGCTGCCATGATGGCAAGCATAATGGACATTCTTCTCCCCTTTCCTGACATACACAAATGGATATCAAACGTACCGTCCTGTGGGTAATTTTCTCTTTCACGCTGATCATGCTCTGGAATGGTTGGGGCGTGTATAGCGGCAAGCCGTCTATCTTTGCCCCGCCACCACCGAAAGTGGCCAGTGCTTCTGCATCTGCCAACGCGTCTGCCAGTGCATCAAGCGCAGCGGGTAGCGCCAGTGCTGTGACTGGTGCTACGGCAACGGCGGGTACAGATGCTGCCCCTGTCATCAAAAGCGAAACCATCACTATTACTACTGATGTCGTCAAGGCAGATATTGATACCATCGGTGGCGAGCTCAAAAAGCTGGAATTGCTGAAGCATAAAGATGGCACGGACCATACAAAAAACATGGTTCTGTTCGATAACTCGACCAAACGTACTTATCTGGCGCAGACTGGTTTGCTGGGTGGCCCTTTCCCTAACCACAAATCTGGCTTCATCGCCAAACCAGGCGTTCGTACTCTGGAAGGTGGTAACCAGGTACAACTGGTGCTGGAAGCAGAGCAAGGCGGCGTCAAGCTGACCAAGACTTACACCTTCAAAAAAGGTGAATACCTGATCGATGTACGCCATGATGTGACTAACACTGGCACAGCGGCAATCAAACCTTCTTTGTATTTGCAGTTGCTGCATGACGGCACCAAGCCTGAAAGTGGCGGCATGTTCTCTGGCAGCGGTGAATTCTATGCGCCAGCTGTATATACAGAAGCAGAAAAATTCCAGAAACTGGATTTTGAGAAAATCGCCAAGGGTACTGATGGCCATGCCAAAGAATCAGACAATGGCTGGGTAGCAATGCTGCAACATTTCTTTGTGTCTTCTTTCATTCCGCAAGACAAGGTCAAGCGCGAAATTTTCACCAAGAAGGTCGATACGAATCTGTATGCAGTCGGCAATGTCTTGCCTATGGGCACGGTTGCACCAGGCGCAACAGTCAGTATGAATGCGCACCTGTATTCCGGCCCGCAAGAATCTGCGAAGCTGGAAGCGATTGCCCCAGGCTTTGAACTGGTCAAGGATTATGGTGTATTGACACTGATTGCCAAGCCGCTGTTCTGGGTCATGGAACAAATCCACAAAATGCTGGGTAACTGGGGCTGGACTATCGTGGTCTTCACGATTGCCATCAAACTGGCTTTGTTCCCGCTGTCGGCTGCCGGTTATCGTAGCATGGCAAAAATGAAGGTCGTCACACCAAAAATGCAGGCTGTGCGTGAGCGTTTCAAAAACGATCCGCAAAAAATGAACCAGGCCATGATGGAGTTGTACAAAACCGAGAAAATCAATCCTCTCGGCGGCTGCTTCCCTATCCTGATCCAGATGCCTATCTTTTTGGCGCTGTACTGGGTATTGCAAGCCAGCGTCGAAATGCGCGGCGCACCATGGGTGGGCTGGATTACTGACCTGACTTCTCCTGATCCTTGGTATATTTTGCCTGTGGTGTATGCGATTTCCATGTTCATCACGACCAAACTGAACCCGGCCCCGGCTGATCCTGTGCAGGCGAAGATGATGATGTTCATGCCACTGGCATTCTCGGTCATGTTCTTCTTCTTCCCGTCTGGCCTGGTATTGTATTGGGTAGTCAACAATATCTTGTCGATTGCACAGCAATGGGTCATCAACAATAAATTGATACCGCCAGAGCACAAGGCTTAAACGTCAAGATTGAGCAAATGAGAAAGCCCGCAAGTTTGCTTGCGGGCTTTTTTGTTTTTGCAAAGATATGCTCCAACGTAGGTTGGGCTACGGGGTATCAGCCCAACACTGGGCCTCAACAAACGTATACGTCATTTAGATGCCCAGTGTCGGGCAGGAACACGAAGGTAAACGTTATTAAGCGCTGAGTGTTGGGCTGATGAAGCGTAGCCCAACCTACCAGAACAAGTATTTTTGACATACGCCCTGTCGCATTTCCGTCACAAACCCACAGACTAATTTGCACTCATAGTGTGCAAGCACAGATAGAATTTCAACATGATCTACGAACCCATTCCCATCGCTGCCATTGCCACTGCCCCCGGACGTGGTGGCATAGGTGTCGTGCGCATTTCCGGCAAGGACCTTGCGCCTGTCGTCACTGCCCTGTTTGGCACTACCCAATTCAAGCCGCGGCATGCCAGTTACCTGCCGTTTACCCAGGCGGATGGCACGGTAATCGACCAGGGCATCGCGATTTATTTCAAGGCGCCGCATTCTTATACCGGTGAAGATGTGCTGGAACTGCAAGGCCATGGCGGTCCGGTCGTTATGCAAATGCTGCTGTCACGCTGTCTTGAGGCGGGCAAGGATGCAGGTTTGCGGCTGGCAGAACCAGGCGAATTCACCCAGCGCGCCTTTTTGAATGACAAGCTGGACCTGGCGCAGGCTGAAGCCGTGTCTGATCTGATCGAGGCATCGACCGAGGCGGCAGCCAAATCGGCATCGCAATCGCTGTCCGGCGCTTTTTCCAAAGTCATTCATGCCCTGGTAGAAAAAGTCGTGCACTTGCGTATGCTGGTGGAGGCGACGCTGGATTTTCCGGAAGAAGAAATCGACTTCCTCGAAAAATCGAATGCCCGCGGCCAGTTGGCGACCATACAAACTGCCTTGCAAAAAGTGTTTGAGCAGGCAGCCCAGGGTGCCTTGTTGCGCGCTGGTTTGAATGTGGTACTGGCTGGCCAACCTAACGTTGGCAAATCATCGTTGCTGAATGTGCTGGCAGGCGATGATGTCGCCATCGTCACGCCCATCGCAGGTACTACCCGCGACAAGGTGACCGAGACTATCCATATCGAAGGCATACCGCTCAATATCATCGACACGGCAGGCATACGCCATGATCATGATGAAGTTGAAGAAGGCCAGGTCGCCAATGCGATTGATACAGTAGAACGCATAGGCATAGAACGCACCTGGGCAGAAGTGGAAAAGGCCGATGTCATACTGCATTTGCTCGATGCCAGCCGTGGCCCTACGCGTGCTGACGATGCCATCGTCGCCCGTTTCCCGGATGGCGTACCAGTCATACGTATCTGGAACAAAATAGATTTGTCCGGCCACCATGCCAGCGTCGATGAAATGCCAGATGCGACGCATATTTATCTGTCAGCACATGAACACATAGGCATAGATTTGCTGCGCAAGGAATTGCTGCGCATTGCCGGTTGGGAGCAAACTGGTGAATCACTTTACCTGGCACGCGAACGCCACCTGATCGCCCTCAAGCATGCGCATGAACATCTGCAAAACGCAGCAGAGTACGCAGCGCAAAATGATCAGTCGCTGGATTTGTTTGCTGAAGAACTGCGTTTGACACAAGACCGTTTGAACAGCATCACGGGTGAATTTACGTCTGATGATTTGCTGGGTGTGATTTTCTCGCGGTTCTGTATAGGTAAATAAGAAATAGGGCAGGTAGAGCGGACAGCCTGCCCATCACATTTATGCCGCCATGGCAGCTTGCAGTCTTGGCCGCAAATCATCCACCAACCGTTTGCGGCTGCAACGTGGATATTCTGCCGGTGAAAACCACATCGCAGTTTCTGCAAAAGCATCGACTACAGACAGTAATTCTTTTGCTTCGACAGAAGTAAAATTTTCCTTGTTGCCATTGCCAGTAAGATGGGAAAGTTTTTCCTGCAAAATCTCTTTGCGCACTATCGCTGAGACAGAAACAGGATGGGCGACACAAAGACCAAAAGTGCCCAACAAAAAATGCTGCCATGAAAATTCTGCGCGTTGCATGAGGCCAGAAACTATAGGCTGGTCGTCGGCAGTAAAACAATCATCCAGACGCCATGTGCTGTGATGCATGTCAGTCAATGCAGCAATAAAATCCCTGATGAAATTTTCTTTCAGGATAGCTGGTGCGGCGTTTAGACCATGCTCGTCGATAAGCTGCAGTGCCAGCGTATACCAGACTGCATTGGCCGGATGAAAATAAGCACCAGCGCTGGTATTGTCAGCGTCCATCTCACCAAAAACAGCAGAGTGAATTTTTGCATTGTCCGTGACAACATAGGATGGTGCAGCCAGTAGCTGTGCCTGTATCAGTGCATCAATATCAGTCTCTTTGCATAGGCAGGCAGCAGCAAACTGTGCTTTGTTCAGGTAGTGTTTTTTCAGGTAAAGATCAAGTGCTGACATGGTGAGTTCCTGATGAGTTTGATTAGCCATGCACCTGGCGGCTGTCTGCCGGTGCCTGTTCACGTTCAAGCAAACCATAGTCGCGCACAACAGATGCGATGCGCAGACGATAGCCTGCAAAGATGTGACCACGTCCTTGCGACTGCGCTGCCCGGTGCTCTTCAGTATTACGCCAGTTGGCGACTGCCGCTTCATCACGCCAGAATGACAGGGACAAAATCTTTGCAGGATCGACCAAGCTTTGGAAACGTTCTATGGAAAAGAAACCATCCATCTCTCTGAGCAAGGGTGCCAGTCCAGCGGCGATATCCAGGTATTCCTGCTTGTTTTCTGCGTGTGGTATGACTTCAAAAATTACAGCAATCATGTGTTCTCCTGGTTTTGTATATTGGGGGTAAATACAGGGATACGGCCATTCAGTGAAGGCCGGTATGTCCAGCGCAAGGTAGAGAAATCAAATGCAGGCATATTCAGAAAGTGATGCAGGCAATTGCCTGTGATTTGTTCTGCAATGTGCTGGCCAGGGCAGGCGTGGCGACCGTGGCCGAAGGTGAAGATTTTTCTGTCTGGCCTGTTCAGTTGCAAGGCATCAGGATCAGGATTGACTGCCGCATCACGGTTGGCAGCCGCCAGCAAGACGACGATGACATCACCCGCTTGCAAAGCCTGCCCGCTGATTTCGCAAGCCTGAGTGACGAAGCGTCTGGTGTTTTGTACAGATGCATCATGACGGGCGACTTCGGCTACCAGTTCACGCAATTTTTGTGGCAAGTCAGCCCCAGCCTCACAAATGCTTTTCAGTATGTCAAAGTGAGTTTGCAACGCGGTGAGGCTATTGCCCGCCAGGCCAGCAGTGGCTTCATACGTTTGCGACAGCAAGCCTATGAGGTTGGACAAGATGCCGTCAGCATGCTGCCAGCCACATAGCTCAGCTTCGGTTTGCAGGCCCGCCAAAAATCCATAAGGTTTCGACTGACTGTCTTGCAGCAGTTGGCGGAAGCTATTTTGCAAAACCTTGGCTGCCACATGTGCCGCATCAATTTGTTCTGTTGTACTCAAAGGAGAAAGGCAGCGCACGAAATCTGCCATCCAGTTTGCCAGGGCGGGTAAGGTATCTTCTTCAAATCCCAATACACTGCCCATGACATGGATGGGCAAAGCTAACAGGTATTGCGTCAGCCCATTTCCTGTCCTTACATCATATTTGCTCGTGAGTTGAGCAGCATGCTGCTGCGTATATGCAGCGACGCCAGACAAATCCAGCTTGCGCAGCGAGCTTTGTATGACTTGCTTGGGCACCGCATGTGCCCGGCCTTCATTCATACGCACCAGATATGAAAATATTTCTCCCGCTGTGCCACCCGCAATATTGCGCGGCACCGGTTCTGTCACCGGCCTGACGGCGCAGGCCGGAGATTCGAGTACTTGCTGCACGACGGCGGCCCGGCTGGCAATCCAGCATTTGAGTTCAGTATCAAAAACTAGAGCTGGCCCTGCACGCAGGCTGGCGTAATACGGGTAAGGATCTGGGTGGCAAGCGGCGTTCAGGATAGAGATTTTATGTGTCATGGCAGGCTTGATGCTAAGTTTGGTGGCTAAGTAATGAAATGCAGTATAGGACTTGTTTGCATTGAACAATTCGCTTACCATCAAACTATGAATGCAGAAAATTCCACCAATATAGAATACGCAGATACCCAATTAGCCAAGCTGGCCGGGGCCATTGCCGAACCTGCGCGCTCGCGCATGCTGTGCAGCCTGATGGATGGGCGCGCCCGTACCAGTACCGAGCTGGCTGTTGTGGCCGAAGTCAGCCCCTCCACTGCCAGTGTGCACTTGAGCAAACTGCTGGAACAGCATCTGGTGAATGTAGTGGCGCAGGGTAAGCACCGCTATTACCAGCTTGCCAGTAATGAAGTGGCGATTGCACTGGAATCGCTGTTGTTGATCGCCGGTTTGCCCAAGTCACGCTTTGTCCCGAATACACCAGACCGCCTGCGCAAGGCACGTACCTGCTATGACCATATGGCGGGCGAGGTAGCAGTGGGTGTGCATGATTACCTGATGCAGCAAGCCTGGATCAGGCCGGTGGACGGTGAAGAAACCGCTTATGAATTGACAACAGCAGGCAGCAAGGGCCTGGAAGAACTGGGGCTGGATATCGCCACTACCCGCAAGGCAAGGAGGCGTTTTGCCTGTTCCTGCCTGGACTGGAGTGAGCGCACACCTCATCTGGGTGGCGCTTTGGGTGCGGCTTTATTGAATTTGCTGCTGAACCGCGCCTGGCTGGAACGTGACCTGGATAGCCGGGCACTGGCACTGACCAGCAAGGGCAAACGTGAATTTCAAAAAGTGTTTGCCATAAAAACTTGAGGCTGGAAGCCTGAGCTTCGCTTATTTGGTTTACTCGGCTTATTCTTTTGTACCCAGCTTGATCTTGGCAAGGCGGTCTATGATCGCAGGCTTCAACTTGCGAAAGTACACCAGGTCTATCGCAAACATGGAAATCAGGGCCAGACCCACAGTCAGCACGCAACTGATCCATATCGAGTCCGGAGCAGCGATACGGTTGGACAGATAAACAGCCGCAAATATTGTCAGGCCCGTCAGGAATTCACGCCAGAATGGCTTGCGTGTCTTGAATGTTTTCTGCGCTGCCAGCAATACCAGCTCAGGGTAGTGCTTGGGCGCAACATCCTTTAATTCAGGTACGGCCAGTAATAAGGCATCAGTGCTGAAATTGTGCATGATTATCCATCCTTTGTTCACCTGATATCAGGTCTCACAGATTATTATCGGCTTCAATATCAACTTAGTCCACGGTCAAAATGTAAAACATTTACCACTGGCATCTTTAAAGCACCATTTTTCCCTGCGGGTATTGTCTGCGTATGCCACCGAACGTTGTTTTGCCATCAAATCTGGTCGCAAATAACATAAGCAAACTTCAAAATCTTATAAAGATGGGAATAATAAGCGGGTTTGCCTATGGTAAGGTATGTGCAAACTGTTTTCACTATATGCATCATGTGTCAATTACTAGGAATGAACTGCAATACCCCGACTGATATAGTCTTCAGTTTTACCGGGTTTGCAACACGCGGCGGTTTGACGGACGAGCACAAGGACGGCTGGGGTATCGCTTTCTTTGAAGGCAGCGGCGTACGCCTGTTTGTTGATCATCAGTCAGCCGTGGAATCACCCGTGGCTGAGCTCATCAAGCGCTATCCCATCAAATCCAAGAACGTCATCGCCCACATCCGCAAGGCCACGCAGGGCCAGGTCAGCCTGGAAAACTGTCACCCCTTTGTGCGTGAATGCTGGGGGCGTTACTGGGTTTTTGCCCATAATGGTGATTTGAAGGAATTTGCACCTGTGCTCGATGGCAGTTTCCAGCCGGTTGGCAATACGGACAGTGAGCGGGCATTCTGTTATTTGCTGCAACGCATGCGCCGCCATTTTGGTGAGCAATTGCCATCGGTGCAACAACTGGCGCTATTCATGCATGAGATCACTGCAGAGATTGCCACGTATGGCACCTTCAACATGATGCTGTCGAATGGCGAAGCCCTGTTCACCCATTGTTCCACCAAGCTGTACTACATCGTGCGCCAGCATCCTTTCAGGACCGCAGCATTGACGGATGAAGACGTGGCCGTGGATTTTTCTCAAGTCACCACCCCTGCCGACAAGGTCGCCATCATCGTCACCGAACCCCTGACCACGAATGAAAGCTGGACCCAATGTGAGTCTGGCCAGATGCTGGTGTTTATTGATGGTGATGTCTTGCCTTTGACAATGCCGAAGGCCGCAGCATGAACCAGCGTTTGATGGACCAGCTCGACACCAATCTCTTGCGCGTCTTGCATACCCTGTTGACCGAGCGCAGCGTCACCCGCACCGCCATGAAGCTGGGGCAATCACAACCAGCCATCAGCAATATGTTGAAACGCCTGCGCGAAATCACGGGCGACGCCATCTTGGTACGCGGCAAGAATGGCATGACCGCGACAGAGCGTGGTGAAGAACTCTTGCTGCTGGCACGCCAGGGTTTGAATGTGCTGGAAAGCATCGCCAGCCCGGCCCCGGCCTTCATGCCTGCCTCAAGCCAGCGCATATTCCAGCTCGGAGCACCGGATTACCTGAGCGCTCTGCTGATCCCGCTCATCATAGAAAAACTGCGCGAGCAGGCACCCAATGCTGGCCTGACTGTACATGCCCTGAATGCCGGTTTTGATTATGCCGCTGGTCTCGAAAGTGGCGAACTCGATTGCGTCATCGGCAACTGGCCAGACTTGCCACCGCACCTGCATCTGGCGCAATTGTTTGAAGATGAAGTGGTGTGCATGGTGAATCGCAAACACCCGGTTGTCAGCAAGGGTCTGTCGATTAAATATTATCTGGAAATGGCGCATCTGGCCCCCACGCCTTATATGATGGGGCACCGCAGCATCATCGACAGCGCACTGGCAGAGCAGGGCCTGAAACGCAAGATACAGATGACCATCCCCTACTTTGGCATGGTCCCTTACGTACTCTCACGCACCGACCTCATCTTCACCACCAGCCGCAGCTTCGCCGTGCAATGCGCTAGGGACTGGCCGATAGAAGTCTTGCCCATGCCGATTACCGTACCCAAGATGAAGTTCTTCATGCTCTGGCATGAACGCGCGCATGCGGCGGCGGAAGTGCAATGGTTACGAAGGATAGTGGCGGAGGCTTCTGCCAAGGTGATGGTGTAGGTGAGATGGTTGGCAGGATTGTAGGTTGGGCTACGCCTTATCAGCCCAACACTGGGCCTTTGCAAACGTATACGTTATTTAAACGCCAAGTGTTGGGCTGGTAAACCGTAGCCCAACCTACAGATCTAACCCTCCCCTTGAAGGGGGAGGGAACAGAAACATGGTCGGTACGACGACTGTTCCGGAATCAACCCGGCACTTTCCCCTCCACACCCTCGACATAAAACTTGATGTCATGCAGGAACTTATCATCAGCCACAGCATCCTTGCCCAGCACTTCCTTACCGGTATTGTCCTTGATAGGTCCTTTCCAGATCGGGCCTGTGCCGTCAATGACGCCCTGGCGTTTGTCGGCGATGAGTTTTTTGACTTCGTCTGACAGGCTGGCGTTGAAGGCTTTCAGGTCTATCATGTTTTCTTTGAGACCCCACCAGGTGGTGTCTGATTTCCATGTTTTGTTGAGTACTTCATCGACGCGCTTGGTGTAATACACACCCCAGTCTATGACGGATGCAGCGAGATGGGCTTTGGCGCCGAACTTGCTCATGTCACTGTCCCAGCCAAAAGCATATGCGCCTTTTTCTTCTGCGGTTTGCACGACGGCAGCAGAGTCAGTGTTTTGCATGAGTACATCAACGCCCTGGCCTATCAGGGTCGTGGCGGCTTCGCGTTCCTTACCTGGGTCAAACCATTTATTGACCCAGACTACCTTGGTGGTGGCTTTGGGGTTCACCGAGCGGGCACCGAGGGTGAAGGAGTTGATATTGCGCAGCACTTCAGGAATAGGCAGGGAGGCAACTACACCAAGTTTGCCAGACTTGCTCATCTTGCCGGCAGCGATACCGGCGAGGTAGGCGCCTTCATAAGTACGCACATCATATTGCGCGAGATTTTCAGCAGTTTTATAGCCGGTGGCGTGTTCAAACTTCACATCGGGGAAATCTTTGGCGACTTTGAGCATGGCTTCCATATAGCCAAAGGTGGTGCCGAAGATGACTTTGTTACCCTGAGTTGCCAGGTCGCGGAAGACGCGTTCTGCATCGGCAGCACTTTCAGGAATGCTTTCAACAAAGCTGGTTTTGACCTTGTCGCCAAACTTGGCCTCAACAGCCTTGCGGCCTGCATCGTGGGCATAGGTCCAGCCTGCGTCACCGACCGGGCCTACATAGACGAAAGCGACTTTCAGAGGTTCTGCCACAGCAGGTGCGGCAGCGGTGCTGGCTGGTGCAGGCGTTGCTGCGCTAGCGCTGGCGGACTTGTTTTCTTCTTTCTGGCCACAACCAGCAAGACCGACAATAGCCAGGGACAGCGCGGCTGCCAGGGTTTTTCTGCGGGTAATTTTCATGGGTAGCTTCCTTCGTCTGAATTTCAGTTGTAATCAAAAAAACGCACAGCAAATGACATCTATAGATGCTTAAGCAGACCCCGGGCGGAAAGGCTTGCCCAGGGAGGCTGGCATGTTCAGGCGTATCCAGTCAGGATTACGCGAAATCAGCACCAGCACGATAATCGTTGCCAGGTAGGGCAGCATGGATAAAATTTCCGATGGGATGGCGATGCCTATCGCCTGGAAATGGAACTGCAAAATCGTCACGCTGCCAAACAGTAAAGCACCCAGCAAGACCCGTGCCGGACGCCAGGTGGCAAAGGTCGTCAGCGCCAGTGCGATCCAGCCACGCCCCGCGACCAGACCTTCCACCCACATCGGCGTATACACGACAGACAGGTAAGCACCAGCGATACCGCAGCAGGCTCCACTGAACAGCAGCGCCAGATAACGTATCTTGCGCACGGGGTAACCCAGTGCATGGGCAGATTCTGGTGATTCCCCAACCGCCTTCAAGACCAGGCCAGCGCGGCTACGTTGCAGAAACCAGATGATGCCCGCACACAGCAAAAGGCCAAAATACACGGCCAGATGCTGGTCAAAAAAGGCTTTGCCGAGGAAGGGGATATCCGATAAAAAGGCGACGCCATGTGGCCCGGCAGGCAGTGACTGGCCGACAAATGACTGTCCTATGAAGGCTGACAAGCCGGTACCGAAGATGGATAAGGCCAGGCCCGTTGCCACCTGGTTGGTTGCCAGCACCAGTGCCAGCCAGGCAAACAGTGTGGCCATCAACATGCCGGCAACAGCGCCTGCGACAAAACCCAGCCAGGGCATATGGGTCTGGTGGGCCACGGCAAAACCGGTGATGGCAGCCACAAGCATCATGCCCTCGGCACCAAGATTGAGCACGCCTGCACGTTCATTGATCAGCAAACCCAAAGCAGCGATCAGTAAGGGTGTGCCAGAGTTGATGGAGGCGGCGATCAGGGCAGCAAAATTTTCCATGATTGTTTATTTCTGCCAGCGCAGGCGGTAATTGATCAGGGTGTCGCAAGCCAGTAGCAAAAACAGCAGCATGCCCTGGAACAGGCCAGTGATGGCAGAAGGCAGGCCCAGGCGCGATTGCGCCATTTCGCCGCCGAGGTAAAACAGCGACAGCACCAGACCACCAAAGATGGTGCCTATGGGATTCAGACGACCAATGAAAGCGACGATGATGGCGGCAAAACCATAACCAGGCGAGATGGAAGGCAAGACCTGGCCTATCGGCCCGGCCACTTCAAACGCACCCGCCATGCCAGCGAAACCACCGGATATCAGCAATGAAGTCCACAGGGCGCGGCGGCTGGAGAAACCCGCATAACGTGCTGCCAGCGGTGCCAACCCACCTACCGTCAGGCGATAACCAGCAAAGCTACGATACACAAACACTGCCATCAAGCCACTGGCGACCAGCATGACGATAAAGCCTATATGCAGGCGGCTGCCCGAGAACAGGTGGGGCAACAGATAATCACTGGAAAACACCTTGGACTGCGGGAAGTTCATGCCATGCGGGTCTTTCAGCGGGCCATTGACGGCATACATCAGCAGCAATTGCGCGATATAGGTCAGCATCAGCGACACCAAAATTTCATTGGCATTGAAACGGTCACGCAGCAAGGCAGTGATGGATGCCCACAATGCGCCACCAAGCACACCCGCGCAAGTTGCCAGCAGCAAGACCATGCCGCCCGACAGTCCTGGCGTGCCAGTATCAAAAAACAAGATGGTGCTACCAGCAGCCAGGCCGCCGGCGATCAACTGCCCCTCGGCACCGATGTTCCAGACATTGGCACGGTAACAGACCGACAGCCCCAGCGCGCACAAGACCAGCGGCGTGGTCTTCAATAATAATTCGGCGATGGCAGTCTTGCTGCTTATCGGTTCTATCAAAAAGACCTGCAGGCCAGTCAAAGGATTTTTGCCCAGTGCCATGAATAACAGGGCACCCAAAAAGATCGTCAGCAGCAAGGCCAGCACAGGAGAAAGGTAGGCCATGCTGCGCGAACTGGCGGCACGCAATTCCAGCTTAAGCATGCTCACCCCGCTCGTTGTTGTATGGTTTCTTTTTGCGGCTGCCGCTGCCACCGGTTTTACCGAGGGATACGGTTTCTGCTGTTGTCCATTCTTCCCACAAACCACTCATCCACAATCCTATCTTTTCCCTGGTCGCGCTGGCTGTTGCTATCGATGGCGACAAACGGCCCTTGGCGATGACATGCATGCGGTCACATAATTCAAACAATTCATCGAGTTCTTCCGAGATCACCAGCACCGCGCAACCAGCCTGCTTGAGCTTGCGTATCTCATCATGGATTTGCGCTGCCGCCCCTACATCGACACCCCAGGTTGGCTGAGCGACGATGAAGACATCGGGCTGGCGTGTAATTTCACGGCCAACAATAAATTTTTGCAGATTACCACCCGACAGGCTACGTGCCAGTGCTGCAGGCCCACCAGCCTTGACGCGGAAGCGGGCGATGATATCTGCCGCCGCCTGTATCGTATGACGAAAATTGATCATGCCCTTGTTGACGAAAGGCGCGTGCTGGTGTGACAACAGCATATTGGCAGTCAGGCCCATCTCGGGTACTGCGCCCCGGCCCAGGCGCTCTTCCGGTACAAGACTCTGGCCCAGCTTGCGCCTGCTCTCAGGGCCACGGTTGCCAACCGGTTTGCCTTTGAGTTGTATCATCAGCGGCGCGGCGCGCCTGTCTTCGCCGGACAAGGCGGCCAGCAGTTCTTGCTGGCCATTGCCGGATACCCCAGCGATGCCAACAATTTCACCACCAAATAATTCCAGTTGTATGTCTTCAAGCGCCGTGGCAAACGCATGTGCCTTGGGCAGGCTCAATTGCCTGATGCGCAAGCGCGATTCACCCAGGGTCACTGGTTCGGTATGTGCAGATGGCGGTAAGTCTTCACCTATCATCATGCGCGACAGGCTGGCGGCAGTTTCCTGCGCAGGGGCGCAATGCCCGGTAACCTTGCCCGCCCGCATGACGGTAGCGCTGTGGCAAAGTTCACGGATTTCATCTAGCTTGTGGCTGATATACAGGATGCTGCAACCCTCAGCGGCAATCTTGCGCAGGGTGACAAACAGTTTTTGTACGGCTTGCGGCGTCAATACCGAGGTTGGTTCATCGAGTATCAGCAATTGCGGTTTGGTCAGCAGAGCGCGCACGATTTCCACGCGTTGCCTTTCACCAACTGACAAGGTATGTACATGGCGGTGCGGTTCCAGCTCCAGGCCATAGTTTTCACCGGTCTGGGCGATCTGCTCGGCCAGTTCCAGCATATTCACATGCTGGTCCAGACCGAGGGCGATGTTCTCGGTAACGGTCAGGGTATCAAACAGGGAAAAATGCTGGAACACCATGGCGATGCCCAGCTTGCGTGCATCCTGTGGTGTCGCTACCCTGACCTCCTGGCCGTTCCAGCGCACCGTGCCTGAATCTGGCTTGACGGCACCAAAGATGATTTTCATCAACGTCGATTTGCCTGCGCCATTTTCACCGAGTACCGCATGGATTTCTCCCGGTGCCACCTGCAGATTGACACCATCATTGGCAACCACCGCCGGATAGCGTTTGCAGATGTTGTTCAGTTCCAGCCTGGGTACTATGGGCGCATCAGCAGAAGTCACTTTGACCTTTCCATCCGGTATTCAAGATTCTAGAGTAGGGAGTAAGCCTGTTGCTGTACATCACGGCAACAACATGGCGGACATACGCCTGACATTATAAGTGGCGGCAGCGCACAATTTCAAAATCTATCTGTCATTTAGTACAAGTTGGAATTTGTTTGCCCGATATCAAATTGGAAGAAATCATTTAAATTTTTCATGTGGCTGTTTTGCGTTGTTTTCCAGCATCAGCAAAAAATGTATGTGCGCTGCCTGCAAACCTGCATACAAAATTTTGCCAATGCACAGGTTTCAGGCAAATGTATGGTGGTGCCAAATGTAAGATTAGCCGACTAAGTATAGAATAGCCCTTAATAATCAAACCTTTACAGCATTTCTTTGCGTATGGACAAACCAGCCACCTTCCGTGACGACGCCCACTTCTGGCGCAGCCCACTGCTGCCGGATGCTGAGTTGCTGACGGCTGAATACTTCGCGCAAGAGTTTGCCCCACACTGGCATGAAGGCTTTTCCATCCCCGTCATACAGTCAGGCGCACAAACCTACCGCTATCGCGGCAGCCGTTGCCTGGCCTCGGTTGGCTGCATCGCTGCCATTAATCCCGGTGAAGTGCATACAGGTGAAAGAGCAACCGAGCATGGCTGGGCCTACCGCGCCTTTTACCCCTCAGTAGAATGGATGCAGCAACTCGCCAGTGACATGGCAGGTAGCGCAGCCGGCGTACCATGGCTACCAGACGGTGTCATTGAGGATGCCGAAGTCTCTGCCCAACTGGCCTTTGCACATCGCCTGCTGGAAGCCGGTAGCGATCCGCTCGCTGCCGAAAACGCCCTGACCGCAGGTTTTGCCCTGATGCTGTCGCGCTACGCCCGTAGCCGCCCGACTGTACAAGCTGTCTTACCTGATGCCACCAGAGTAGAAATGATGAAATCCCGGCTCAGCGAAGACCTCAGCGCCGCGATCAGCCTGACCGAGCTGGCGCAAGAGGTAGGTTTGTCGAGCTTTTACGCCGCTCGTTTATTCTCCCGCACGACGGGTATGCCACCACATGCCTGGCGCAATCAACTGCGACTGAACCGTGCGCAGAGTCTGCTGCGGCAGAATTTGTCGGTGACTGAGATTGCGACGATGACGGGGTTTGCGGACCAGAGTCATTTCACGCGGCATTTCAAGAGGGCGTTTGGGATTGCACCGGGGAAGTGGCGGGTTTGAATGGATTATCTTTAGATAAGCATTCTTGTAATCATGTGAATATGGGTTGCATTGACGTTGTTGTTGATTTTCGCAGTTCCCATGTGTAGCCGCCGTTTGTGCGGTACAGAAAATGGATTAAGAAGAGCCGCTGTTTGAGCGAAGCGAGTTTCGGATCTTCCCATTTTTTGTATTGCACAAACGGGAACCCCTTTAGGGGCGGCTATGCCTGGGTCGCCTTCTTTTGCTTCCTTTTCTTGGCGAGACAAGAAAAGGGAGTAGCCGCCGGGCTACCCCCGGCCTGTAATCTCAAATGATGTGTGCAGGTAATTCAAAAACAAATGCATAAAACATTTCGAATCTGAAGTTAATGTAGTTCACGATATGCCGCGAACGCCGCTGGATTCCAGCTAACCCCACGCTGGAATGACGCCAATAATATTGGCAGTAGCTTAAGATTCAGTCAGCCAGGTTGATGGCGTAAGTAAATTCTTTATTTCAAATAACGCCCCCAAACCGCAAGAACGTACAAGCCCATTCCCCAATTAACAGGCAAGATCCCATTCAATCGCCATCCGCAATATGGAATCACCCCATGCCCTCAAGCACAAGAATGAAGCACTTCACCGCCGGTATCCGCGACACCGTCCCCATGCTGGTCGGTGCTGCCCCCTTCGGTATGATCTTTGGCACCCTCGTCGCCACCGCGCAAATGCAAGCCTGGCAGGGGCAGTTGATGTCGCTGGCGGTGTTTGCCGGGTCCAGCCAGTTCATTGCGACTGGCCTCATCGCCAGCCACACGGGCATGCTGGTGATCTGGCTGGCGACTTTTATCGTTAATTTGCGGCATATGCTGTATGCGGCTGCCCTGATGCCACACGTCAGGCATTTGCCAAGACGCTGGCGCTGGGGGCTGGGTTTTTTGCTGACTGACGAAACCTTTGCCGTGGTTGACGGCTATTACCGCCAGCATCCGCAGGATGTTTTGGGGCATTGGTATTTCCTGGGTTCCGGCTTGTCCATGTATGCCAACTGGCAAGTCTGGACGCTGACAGGCCTGATGTTCGGGGCGATATTCCCGCAGTTGCAGACCCTGGGTCTGGATTTTGCCATGGTGGCAACTTTTATTGCGATCGTCGTGCCGCAATTGTTCAAGCGCCCGCATCTGCTGGCAGCCATCGTTGCTGGCAGTACAGCCTATGCCTTGCAACACCTGCCTTATAAATTGGGTTTACTGGTGGCAATTGCTGCCGGGGTGGCGACCGGCATGCTGGCGTCCCGTTTTTATAAACCAGAACAGATCACTGCGGAGCAGGCATGAATATCACTTTGACCATACTCGGCATGGCTGTCATCACCTTTCTGGTAAAAGCCCTGATCTTTATCCTTGGTGACCGCGTGGCATTTTCCGGTAATCTCAAAAAGGCGCTGGAGTTTGTGCCGGTGACCGTGCTGACAGCCATCATCGTCCCCATGATCTTGTCGCCGCATGGCAAGGAGCTGGAATTGAGCTGGCGTAATCCGCAACTGGTGGCGGCAACGGTGGCAGCCTTGCTGTGCGCGGTGACCAGACATCAACTGGCAACCATCATCGTCGGTCTGACCGTATTCTTTAGCTGGCAGTATATGTTGAGTTGAGGGTAGGATATACCCTTTGTAGCTTCAATATCTGGTAAATGACTTACGATTTCAGCCCAATCAACGCGGCGATGCAAAAATATGTCGACAGGCAAATCCTGTCCGGTGTCTCAACCGCTGTGCTGGTCGGGCGTGAATTGGTGCACCAGCACTGCACAGGCTGGGCAGACCGCGAAAGCCAGACAGCAATGCGCGATGACCACTTGTTCCGCGTGTTTTCGAATACCAAGCTGATTACCTCGGTGGCAGTGCTGCTGTTGATGGAAGACGGCAAGCTGGAACTCGACCAGCCTGCCGAAGAATTCCTGCCTCAGCTCGCGCACCTGCAGGTGCTCAAACCCGGTGCGACGCGCATTGACGATACCGAACCCGCACGCAACAAGATCACCATCAGGCATTTGCTTTGCCATACCGCCGGTCTCAGTTATGGCTTGCTCGATCATGGCACGGTCATGTACAAGGCCTACAATGAAAAGCGGGTCATGAATGCCTTTACTACGCTGGCTGAGATGATGGATGTACTGGCAGAATTGCCGCTGAGTTTTCATCCTGGTGAGGCCTGGGAATATTCTATCGCCACTGATGTGCTGGCGCGCCTCGTCGAAGTGGTCAGTGGCATGAGCTTTGACCGCTTCCTGCAGCTACGCATACTCAATCCCCTGGCCATGCATGACACCAGTTTTGTCGTGCCTGAACATAAGCTGGACAGGCTGGCGTCTTACTATGCCGGCACAGACCCGCAAAATATTCTGCAGCGTGGCTTGCGCAAGCTCGACAAATCACCTTACCCCGGTGCTTTCACGACGCCAGTGGCACGCCTGTCTGGCGGCGGTGGACTGGTATCGAGCATGCAGGATATGCTCTCGCTGATGCGCAGCTTCATGCCCGATGGTGATACCTTGCTAAGGCCCGAGACGATCAAGCTAATGATGCAAAACCATTTACCCGCAGGTACAGGCATTGCATTCCCGGGCGTTGGTGATGTGCCGGGCAAGGGCTTTGGCCTCGGTGGCGCAGTAACACTTAAGCCTTCTTCTATAGACCCACCGGCATCGGTGGGTGAATTTGAATGGGGTGGTATCGCTGGCACGCATTGGTGGATATCACCACGCCACAATATCGCCGGGGTATTGATGACACAAAGATTGATGAGCTTCTGGCATCCCTTCTCTTTTGACTTCAAGAGACTGGCCTACGAAGCATTGGGATTGAAATAAAAGATGGAGAACAACATGCACACACATAGCTTGCCAGGACGACGACTGTTCGCTATCGCTGCCATCAGCAGCTTGCTGGCCGCTTGTAGCAGCCTGCCTACGCAACACGATGCAAAAATACAGGCTGCCTGGGTAGTATTGGGTGAAAATGGTCAGGCAATGGCCCGCGCTGTCACGACAGACAATATCTGTCCTGCCCTGGTACAGGATGGCAACATGGTTGCGATGAACCACAGGGCAGGGCCAAGTACTCTGCCTTTGCGCAAGACAGCCAGCAAACCGGAGGACAGCAAGCCTTCCGATTTTCCTGTGCTGACTTGTGAAGCACCCTTGCTGCCTGCGACCAGGACAGCCAGTGTAGGCGGACGGGATTTACCGATACCAAAACCTGTCGCACAAAAAATCATCGTCATTGGTGATACCGGTTGCCGTTTAAAAGTAGCAGACAATTACTTCCAGTCCTGCAATGACAGCGAGAAATGGGCTTTCCGTGAAATGGTGGAAACCGCAGCACGCTTCAAGCCTGATCTGGTTGTGCATGTCGGTGATTATCACTACCGCGAAAATGCCTGTCCCGAAGGGAATAAGGAATGCGCGGGCAGCCCCTGGGGTTATGGTTGGGATACCTGGCAGGCAGATTTTTTTACACCTGCGCAGGCCTTGCTGAAGGCCGCACCCTGGGTAGTCGTGCGCGGCAATCATGAAACCTGTGTCCGTGCAGGCCAGGGCTGGTGGCGCCTGATGGACCCGCGCCCTTTGAAGAGAGAGCGTGACTGTGTCGATGAATCAAATGATCTGCGTGGCGACTATAGCGACCCTTATGCCGTACCGCTGGGGCGTGTAGGAAGCGAGCAGGCGCAACTGATCATCTTTGATTCAGCCAAAGTGCCTATCAAACCACTAGCAAAAACCGATGCTGCTTACAAGTTGTATATGGAGCAGTTCAAGACCGTCAACAAGCTGGCAGAAAGTGCGGACTTCAATATCTTCATCGACCATCACCCTGTGCTGGCCTTTGCTGCTGAACGTAAAAAAGACGGACCGCTGAATATCTTCCCTGGCAATCTCGCCATGCAGGACATCATGCAGACCCTGAACACCACGCGACTGTTCCCGTCCAAAGTACAGGCGACTTTGTCCGGTCATGTGCATCTGTTTGAAGCCCTGACTTTTAGTACTGATCATCCTGTGCAATTTGTTTCAGGCAATGGCGGCTCTTCGCTTGATACGCCGCTGCCTGTGCCACTGACCGCCAATTCCACACCGTATACCGAGGCAAAACTGGATTACTTCAGCAATTCCAATGAAGTCGGCTTCATGACTATGGAGCGTGAACAGCAAAGCTGGAAAGTCCAGGCCTGGAACAAGCAGGGCAAGCTGATCACCGAGTGCCGCATGCAGGGCAAGAAAACGGAGTGCAGCAACAAATAAGTAAAATCAGCTAAGCAGTTTGCACCATTGCGCCACAGTCCCTGCTCCAGATTCAGGATCAAGACTGTGGCGTAGTTTTTTCTTCAACGGCGGGTGCAACTAAAGGCACGATGACAGTAAAGCAGCTACCCTCGCCAGCTTCGCTATGTACCTGTATTTTCCCGGCCAGTATCGTCGTGACGAGGTTATAGACGATATTCATGCCCAGACCCGAGCCGCCCTGGCCAAACTTGGTGGTGAAGAACGGGTCAAATACCTTGCTTAAATGCTCTTGCGCGATACCGACTCCATTGTCCCTGAATTCGAGTTTGACATGCTCCTGATCCAGCAGACTGGTACTCAGGCACATGATGCCGCTGCTGCGCCCTTCAAAACCATGCCGGATGGAGTTGGTCAAAAAATTTCCTATGATTTGTCCAAAGGCACCCGGAAAACTATCCATCTGGATACCAGCCTGCAAATTAGTCTGCATTGCAAAGCCGGTCTTGGCATACAGGGATAAATTGGTCAACAGGATTTCTTCCACCACCTGGCTCAAGTCAAACTGCCTGCGCATATCACTGGACTGATCGACCGCCACATGCTTGAAGCTGCGTATCAGTTCAGAAGCGCGCTGCAAGGACCGCAGCAAGACATCAGAGCCAAAAATGGTACTCTCCAGGAAGGCATTGAAGGCACTTCGTTTGATCGCCCCTTGCTGCAATTCGCCCTGCAATACTCTGGCCTGGTCTTGCAGGGTACTGGCAACGGTCACGCTATTGCCTATCGGGGTATTGAGTTCATGTGCGACACCTGCCACCAGCGAACCCAGCGAGGCCAGTTTTTCCTGGCGTATCAATTCGCCTTGCATGAGTTGCAGCGAATTGAGAGCTTCTGCCAGTTCTGCATTTGAACGCTCGAGGTTTTCAGTACGTCTGGCAACCCGGTCTTCAAGCGAGGCATTCAGATTCAGCAAGTCCTGCTCGGCGGCGAGCTGGCGTGTCACGTCCTGCGGGGTAACGATGTAACGGGCTTCACCATCCGCCATATATGTACGAGAAGACAGCAGGCACACCTTGATGCTGCCGTCAGCATGCCTGAACCTGGCCTGAAAATGATCGACCTGGGGTTCGGTACGCAAGAGCGAGATGAATTTGCGCATCTCCTCTTTATCTACCCAAAAAAGTTTCTGATATTCTTCACCAGCACCGACGATGTCATCGTGACGGTAACCAAATAATCGTATCCAGGCATGATTTACGGCATCAATTTTTCTGGTGTGCAGATTGACCAGGGAAATCGCCAGTGGCGAACGTTCAAAAATTTCAGAGAATTTATATTCGGCATTCCTGAGGGTCGCTTCAGACACCCGCAATTTATGGAATTGCCTGGCCAGCATGGCCATGACACCGAGCAGCAACAAGACCACCACAGCAGTGAAGATGGCCCTGGTCTGCAGGCGCTGGTACCAGGGGGCGAGTATGCTTTCAAGATCACGCCCATACACGACACTGAGCGGGAAACCGCTGACCTTGCGATACGCATACAGGCGCTCAAATTCATCATCGAGCCAGTCGGGGTCAGTGAAGCTGCCTTCCTTGTCCTGGCTGGCCAGCCTGCCCGTCGCAGGCTCCTTGCTGATATCACGGTTCACATAGCGCGCCTCAAAAGGGGAGCGGACGATGATAAAACCGGCATTGGCGATCAGGGCCAGCATCGCATTATTTTCTTTTGCCACATTCGCATACAACTCGGCAAAATAGGCGATGCGCAGGTCAGTGCTGATCATTGCCACCTGCCTGCCTTTCTTGTCAAACACATTGCGGGCGATAGGCAACACCAGCTGGCTGTCGTAGCGGCTTTCATACGGACTGCCTATGACTACCTCTTTATACTCGGGATGTTGCATGAGGAAATGGATATCATCCCTGCCAGCAACCGACATCTGATGCGATGGAAAGTCAGGCGAGCTGACCCAGCTATTACCAGCCAGGTCTATGTAGCGCAAGGCCTTGATGTAGCGGTAATCCTGGGCATCATAGCTGTTCAAAAAATGCTGGATATCGACACCGACATCCGTGAAAGAAGCGGCGGCAATCGCTGCAGTACCGAGTTTTTGCACGCCGTCCTGCATGGTCTGGGCCACATGTTCTTCAAGCAGGCGCACGGCTACATGGGCATTGCTGCGCTCTGCTTCCAGCGTCAATTCCCTGTCTTGCCTGGCACTCCAGTATGACTGCGCCAGGATAGCTGACACGATCAGTATCGTGACGGTAATCAGGCTCAGATTTTTACGCAGGAACACAGCTTCCCTTTCTTTCATTACTCCATCCATCACCAGCCTGACCGATGTGATTTAAGGCATATTATTTAACGCGGCCCTCGCGCCAGGCTTGCAATAACTTGTCATAGGCAATGGTTTCACCTTTGGGTTTTTCCACCGCTATCTTCTTCCACGGCGCGCCCTTGTCGGTCAGGTATTTTGCCGTATCACGCACGGGATTAAGTTTTGGTGGGCAATTCTTCATGCCCTTGCTTTGCAGTTCCGCCATGACCTGGTCTATCTGTCCGGCCAGTTTGTCGAGTGCGGCCTGTGGGCTGGTCTGGCCCTGTACTACGGGTGCGATATTGCTCCACCACAGACTCGCCAGCTTTGGGTAATCCGGCACATTATTCCCTGTCGGCGTCCAGGCGACTCTGGCAGGGCTGCGGTAGAACTCGATCAGGCCGCCGTAACGATAGGCATTTTTTGTGAAGTACTCATGACGTATGTCGGATTCGCGTATGAAGGTCAGGCCGACGATGGATTTTTTCAAAGACACGCTTTTTGAAGTGACGAACTGCGCATACAGCCAGGCAGCAGCCTTGTGGTATTCTGGGGTGGATTTGAAGAAGGTCCATGAACCCACATCCTGGTAACCATTTTGCATACCGGTTTTCCAGTAAGCACCGTGCGGTGAAGGGGCCATGCGCCATTTGGGGCTGCCATCAGCATTCATGACGGGCAAGTCAGGCTTGATCATGGCGGCGGTGAAAGCGGTATACCAAAAGATTTGCTGGGCAATCTGGCCTTGCGCCGGCACTGGCCCGGCCTCGGTGAAATTCAATTGCCGGGCTTGCGGCGGCGCGTATTTGTTCAGCCATTCCAGGTATTTGCTGAGTGCATACACAGCCGCCGGTGAATTGGTGGCACCGCCCCTGCTGACACTGGCACCTACCGCCGTGCATTTGTCACTGGCCACGCGTATGCCCCATTCATCGACAGGCAAGCCATTTGGTATGCCACGGTCTGCCGCGCCTGCCATCGACAACCAGGCATCGGTAAAACGCCAGCCCAACGAAGGATCACTCTTGCCATAGTCCATATGGCCGTAGATAGCTTTGCCGTCTATGGTTTTGACATCCTTGCTGAAGAATTCTGCGATGTCTTCATAGGCCGACCAGTTTTGCGGTACACCGAGTTCATAGCCATATTTTTGCCGGAATTGTTCTTGCAAGTCCTTGCGGGCGAACAGGTCAGCCCGGAACCAGTAGAGATTGGCAAATTGCTGGTCTGGCAGTTGATAAAGTTTGCCATCGGGTGCTGTCGTAAAGCTGGTACCGATGAAGTCCTTGATATCGAGACCGGGATTGGTAAACTCCCTGCCCTGGCCCTTCATATAATCCGACAAGGGCTCGATGACGCCATAGCGGTAATGCGTGCCTATCAGGTCAGAATCCGAGATCCAGCCATCGTAGCTGCTCTTGTCTGCATACATGGCTTTTTGCAGGCGCTCAACCAGATCACCTTCGGGCATGGTTTCATGGATGACCTTGATACCGGTAATCTCGAAAAAAGCTTTTGCCAGCACCGCAGATTCATAGGCATGGGTATCGATGATTTCAGACGCCACCCTGATCTCGCTGACGCCGGCCCGCTTCAGTTTGTCTGCCGCTGCGATAAACCAGCGCATCTCATCCATCTGCTGCGTAGCAGTCAGGCTGGATATCCTGAATTCTTCGCGCATCCATTTTTCAGCAGCTAATTGGTCTGCATGCGCAGTCAACCATGGCAGCATCAGCAATATTGCCAGCGACATTACTGATATGGTGCCAGATTTCTGGATTGCAGCCATTCATGGACTCCATCTCAAGGACAAACAGCTTTCTGCTTTGGCTTTCCTTTGGCTTTCTATACTCAGGGCAGCCGCTGTGGGCAGATAAGGTGAGGATGCTCCGTATAAATCATTTATTAAAACTGCAATCACACTCAAACTGATTGCAAGAAGGAAATATATTTATGCATCTGCCGCAGACCAAGAAGATACAACGATCGGCCAGGCATGAGTGACGATTCATCATGAGTTGAAGATTTTTTACCTTTTTTTCAATCGTGGTCTGTTGTCACGTCATCAAACAGTCACACTGTTTACACTATCTTGTCACATGCACTTCCTACACTTGCGGGTTTTCTACCCACCAGGCTCATTGGAAGGCACATGATGACACGCAAGCAAGTTCAATTTTCCATGCATATCATGACGGCGCAGGTGTTGCTCGCCATCGCATGCATGACACAGCAGCACGCCAGGGCACAAGCCGTTGCTGCTCCTGAAACTGTTCAAGAATCCCCGTCCGCACTCGATGCGGATGCGATCAAATCGCGTGTTGTCATCAGTGGCTCTTCAATAGGTAACCGGGCACCAGTACAAACGTCGCTGAAAGCAACTCAGCCACAGTCCGTGATCACGGCAACCTTCATAGAACAATCAGTGACGCCACTGGCAGATTTTAATGCGGTGGCACGTATTGCCCCCAGCGTTGGTGCCGGTGTATCGCCGAATGGGCCAGGCCTGGCAGAAACCAAGGTAACGCTGCGCGGTTTTCAGGATGGTGAATATAACATCACCTATGATGGCATCCCTTTTGGTGACACCAATAATCCCACCCATCATTCCACTTCGTATTTCCCGGCACGCATCATCGGTGGCATGGTCATAGAACGTGGTCCTGGCAATGCCAGCAATCTGGGGCAGGCGACATTTGGTGGCTCGGTCAATCTGTTTTCCAAAGAGTTGTCGCAAGATTTTCATTTCTCACCGTACGCCACATTTGGTTCCTGGAATACCAGGATGACTGGCGTGCAAATCGACAGTGGCACCAGCTTGTATTTTGGCGATACCCGTTTCATGTTCAATGGTTCGCGCCTGACGACAGATGGCTACCTGACTTATAGCGATGTGACCGAAGACAATTACCAGTTCAAACTGCAGCGCAGCCTGGGCAAGGAGACCACGCTGACCGTGTTCTCGACCTTCAACAAAATCACCAGCTATGCTGCCGACAAAGGTGGCGTGACCCTGAACCGGGTAGCGCAGTTCGGCAAGAACTATGCACTCAATAATGATCCCAAGAGCCAGAATTTTTACGGCTACAACTTCAATAACAAAAACACGGATTTTGATTACATACGCCTGCAGTCAAAACTGGCAGGCTGGGGTATCGACAATACCCTCTACACCTACTCCTATACCAATGATACTTATTCCGGCCAGGACGCCAGCGGCGCGACTGCGAATGGCACCAAGGCTGGCGTAACAGGCAATCTGAATGTTCCCGGTTATAACAAGCTCAATGCCTACCGTGTGAATGGCGATATCCTGAAAGCGAGCAATCAATTTGATGCTGGTTTGCTGCGTCTGGGCATATGGATGGAAAATGCCAGTACCAACCGCCATACCTATGACTTTGACTGGACCCTGGGTGTCGCCAACCCGAAAGAATCAACAGCGCCCAAGAATGTCGCTTATGAGCAGGGCTCGAACTGGAGGCAATATCAGCCCTTCGTCGAATTTGAATGGGCCGCCATGCCAGACCTGACGATTACCCCAGGTTTAAAATATGTCAGCTTCCAGCGCTCACTTGATGCCAAGGTCAACCAGACCACCCGCATCCCGACCGTTACAGAGCAAACCTATACAACGACCTCGCCTTTCCTGACTGCCAACTACAGCATCAACAAGGAATGGTCTGCGTATACGCAAATCGCCCGCGGCTTTCTGGTGCCTGACTTGTCCATGTTCTATGTCAACACGCCCAGCCTGAGCGCACCAAAGCCGCAGACATCCACCAATTATCAGTTGGGCATGGTTCATCAATCCAGAGATTTGACCCTGGATGCCGATGTGTATTACATAGACTTCAACAACAAGATCGCATCCACTGGCACAGGCAATGATGTCGTGTATTACAACCAGGGTGGTGTCATCTACAAAGGTATAGAAGCTGCGGCGACTTACTATCTCGGTAGCGGTTTCTCAGTGCATGCGAATGCTTCGCTGAATAGTGCCAAGACAAAAGATACAGGCTTGCAGGTTGCCAAGGCACCAGAATCCACCTCTGCTTTTGGTTTGCTGTACAAGGCTAATGGCTTGCATGCTTCATTGATCGCAAAAACCACGGGTCAGCAATATGCGAAGGATGGTGAACCGGCAGCCTACAAAATAGCGGCCTATACCACGACAGATTTCACGCTGGGTTATCGCTACAAGACAAATGGACTCATGCTCAAAAATCTGAAGGCGCAGTTTGGTATCAATAATCTGTTCGACAAACAGGATGCCACGTCCATTTCCGCAAATAGCAAGGGTGCAGCATTTGATCAATATACTTTTGTACCATCCCGCAGCTGGAATTTTTCAGTGACAGCGGATTTTTAAACAAATTTGCCCGCACTGATTTGGTGATGGCAGGCCGTTTTGGCCTGCCATTTTTGCTTTTTAAGCATGCGTATTGTCGGCATTTCGCCACGGAAAGTGCAAGAAATGGTGAAATGACTTTTTGTAAGTCCGACCATCACCTAATTTGAAAGGGCGGGCCTTTTGTTTATGTTTCCGTCAAGCATCTCCTAGTAGGCATCAAAAAATCGTATATCAGATTACTAATTTTTTGCCACCCGTCGAATTGCCACTATGCAATTGTTTTGCGGATTTCCCTGAGGAAATAGTCTAAATCTGTCTGTTCAATAAAACTTACAATGAAGAAACTTTCAAGGAGATAGCATGAAATTGAAGCCTTTTATCACTGTATTAGCGATGACATCCGCAGTATCAGCCGCCTGGGCTGAGGATACGTCCAACATCACCATCAGCGGATTTGGCACTGCCGCACTGACACGCAGCAATACTTCTGACGCAGAATTTGCCCGCCCAAATCAATTGGCTGGCGTCACCAGTGGCGCAAAAACTGGCGTGGATTCCAATCTTGGTTTGCAAGTCACGGCAAAAATGAATGACTGGCTGTCTTTTACGGGGCAGGGTCTGGTGCGTAAAAACGTCACGGACAATTTTGGTGCAGAACTGGCCTGGGCCTTTGCCAAAGCCAAGGTATCTGACAACCTGAACATACGCGTGGGCCGCGTTGGTCTGCCTGTGTATATGATTTCTGATTACCGCAATGTTGGCTATGCCAACACCATGTTGCGCCCACCGGTAGAAATGTATACCCAGGTCACGCTGGAAAGCCTGGATGGTGCCGATGTGCTGTACCAGACCAATCTGGGTGATACTGCCGTGACTGCACAAGTTGCCTATGGCGTGACTGACTCAGACAACCGCGGTGGCTTTACAGCGAAATTCAAAAAGGTATCCAGCATCAATATCGTTGCTGAAAATGGCCCTTTCACTTTGCGTTTTGGCCGTGTCGATGCGAATGTCACTGTCGATAATTCCACTAACCTCAATACCCTGGTTTCTGGCCTGACGAAGTTTGGTTTTGCCTCTGCTGCGAATGCCATTGCGGTGAATGACACCAAGGCTTCTTTCACTTCTGTCGGTCTCGGTGTGGATTGGAAGAGCATGGTAGTGCAGGCCGAATATGGCAAGCGTAAATCTGCCAGCCTGTCTATTGCAGACACCACTTCCTGGTACACCATGTTTGGTTACCGCATGGGCAGTTTCTTGCCGTATGCGGTCCATGCATCCGCCACCCAGGACAGCCCACGTACAGTCGCCGGTTTGCCAACTACTGGCCCGCTGCTGCCTTATACCCTCGGTGCAAACTCACTGGCAACTGCCTCACCAATACAAAGCAGCAACAGCATAGGTGTACGCTGGGATTTCCATAAATCTGCCGCTTTGAAGTTGCAGCTCGACAGGATGTCACCCGACAATGGCCCAGGCGTATTCATCAATGCCAAGCCGGGTTTCAAAGGTCCTGTGACCGTGTTTGCAGCAGCAGTTGATTTTGTATTTTGATGGGAGGCGTGATGAATAAGCTATTGACACATTTATTGTTCGCCGCCACTGTCATGACTGGCACTGCAATGGTGCAAGCCGCCGAACTGGTCGTGATCGTGAATACTGCCAACCCGGCAACCGCCATGACAGCGACCCAGGCTTCGCAGTTCTTCCTGGGTAAATCTCCAATGTTTACTCCGGTGGATTTGCCGGACAATTCACCACTACGTGCCGAGTTCTACAAGAAAGTGGCCGACAAGGATTTGTCTGAAGTAAAGACAATCTGGTCCAAGCTGGTGTTTACCGGCAAAGGTACGGCACCGAAGGAATTGCACAATAGTGCAGAAGTGAAAAAAGCTGTGGCTGCCAATCCTACCGGCATAGGCTATATAGAAAAATCAGCGGTGGATGCCACGGTCAAGGTCGTGACTTTCTTGCCCTGACCAATTAGTCGGTTAATTGTCAAAAAGAAAGCTGCTGGTCAGCTTTCTTTTTTTTTGCCACGCTTTTCTCAGCTGCACCGCAAATTACTAACAAGAAATTTGCATTCTGCAACACTTACTTCTACAACTAGATATATAGTCATACTATCCCCCCGCCTCTGTTTCTGGCTTCCTGATCTCCGCAATTTTGTTGTTCTTTTCTAATAAAGGACTCACCATGAAATTGTTTTATGACCTGAGGATTTCTGCCAAGTTGTTTGTTGGCTTCATACTATTGCTATTACTTACCGTTTTTCTGGGTGGTTTTTCAGTATTTCAATTATCAAGGGTAAATGCCACTGCACTGGAATTGGGCACTAACTGGATGCCCAGCGTGAACGCTGCCATGGGCATCAAGGAAAGAATATCGCGCGTGCGCACCCAGGAAATGCAGATTGTCCTGTCGGCAGGTGATGAAGCGAATTTGAAGAAATACGAAAAGCGCTGGAATGATTATGTTGCCGAACTCAAGAAGTATGAAGCAGATTACGTCAAACTGATCACCACGGAGGACGAAAAAAAGTTCTTTGCCGACTACAGCAAACTGTGGGAGCGCTATGTAGTCGAGGCAAAAAAACTGACAGCCCAGGCCAATGCCGGCAATATGGAAGAAGCGCGCACCACCTTGCGCGGCGAGTCGTCAAAACTGAATGCAGACATGCTGGCGCTGACCGACAAGATGGTACAGGTAAACGCCGATGGTGGTATCGCTGAATACCACACAGGTGAGCAAATTTATGCAAACTCCCGCAACCTGATACTCGGCCTCATCGTCGTGACAATTGCGCTTGGCCTGTTACTCGCTTACTGGATAGCCAGGGTAGTCGCAAGACCCTTGCAGGAAGCAGTCAGGGTCGCCAAAACCGTGGCTTCTGGCGACCTGACCAGTGATATCCAGGTCACTACAACGGACGAGACTGGCGAACTCCTGCAAGCCCTGAAAGACATGAATGCCAGCCTGTTATCGGTAGTCAGCGAAGTGCGTACCGGTACTGACCTGATCGCTACCGCTTCGACGGAAATTGCCAATGGCAATATGGATCTGTCAGGAAGGACAGAAAGCCAGGCCGGCTCGCTCGAAGAAACAGCATCGTCCATGGAAGAGCTGACTTCTACCGTCAAACATAATAGTGATAATGCACGCCAAGCCAATCAGTTATCGCATTCAGCTTCTGCCGTAGCGCAAAAAGGCGGCAGCGTGGTATCGCAAGTGGTGGATACCATGGGTTCCATCAGTGCATCGTCCAAAAAAATTGTCGATATCATTGCCGTTATTGATGGCATTGCCTTTCAGACCAATATCCTGGCGCTGAACGCTGCAGTAGAGGCTGCACGGGCTGGCGAGCAGGGGCGCGGCTTTGCCGTGGTCGCATCAGAAGTGCGCAACCTCGCACAGCGCTCTGCCAGCGCCGCCAAAGAAATCAAGACACTCATCAATGACTCAGTCGAAAAAGTCGATCTGGGTACACGCCTGGTCGATGAAGCAGGTATCACCATGAAAGAAGTGGTCGATAGCGTCAAACGTGTCAGCGACATCATCAGCGAAATCACCGCAGCCGGTGCCGAACAAAGCTCAGGCATAGACCAGATCAATACCGCCATCATACAAATGGACCAGGTCACCCAGCAGAATGCCGCATTGGTGGAAGAGGCAGCCGCAGCAGCAGGGGCCTTGCAAGAACAGGCAGCAAACCTGAGCCGTGTTGTTGCGGTGTTCAAACTCCACAATGTGCAGCCTGCCTCAGGTTTTCAAAGGCAGGTAGCCAGGCCCGCCGCCAGAATTCCTGCACAAGCCGCTAAACCTGCAACGACTACACGCAAGCTGCCACCAGCAAAAGCAGTAACAAATAAGCGTGAACCAGCTAAAACAGAGCAAGACTGGGAAGAATTCTGAGATGTCTGACCCGGCCCGTATTACTGGCTTTTTTTCGACGTATTGTCGTCCCTTTTACCGGGAGTTGTGATGAAGATTTTTTATAACCTGAGAATTTCAGCCAAGCTGTTTGTGGGCTTTGGCTTGCTGTTGCTGTTGACGATATTCCTTGGCATATTTTCGATTACCATGCTGGCCAAGGTGAACCAGAACGCCTATGAACTGGGCACCAATTGGATGCCCAGCGTGAACGCCGCCATGGGTATCAAGGAAAGAGTATCGCGCATACGCTCACAGGAAGCACAACTGGTTTCAGCTGAAAATGCTGAAGAGGTCGAAAAATATATAGGCCGTACTAAAGAAGCCATCACCGGCCTCAAAGAGAACGAGGCCGAGTATTCACGCTTGATTTCTGATCCTGATGAAAAAAAGCAGTTTGAAGAATACAGCAAGTCTATGACCGAGTATTTGCAAATCTCGGACAAGATGGCGGCATTGGCGAAAGAGGGTAACAGCAAGGATGCCATGGCCTTGATGCGTGGAGACTCTTCCAAGCTCAATACCAAAGTACGTGCTCTCGTCGATAAAATGGTCAAGACCAATGTCGAAGGTGGTGTTGATGCCTACAAGCGTGGTGCGGAATCTTATGAGTCTTCACGCACCCTGATTATCATCGTCCTGGTCAGCAGTATCGCCCTTGGCATTTTGCTTGCGGTCGCGATTGCGCGCATAGTGTCACGCCCCTTGCAAGATGCCGTCAGGGTCGCTCAGACCGTGGCCGCTGGTGACCTGACCAGCCATATCGAATCACACACCATTGATGAAACCGGCCTGTTATTGCAAGCTTTAAAAGAAATGAACCAGAGCCTGCTGAAGGTAGTCAGTGAAGTACGTCAAGGCACAGATGAAATTGCTTCGGCGACGAAAGAAATTGCCGAAGGTAATATGGACTTGTCCAACCGCACTGAAAACCAGGCCAGCTCTCTCGAAGAAACCGCGTCTTCGATGGAAGAGATTACCTCTACCATCAAACACAATAGCGATAATGCACGCCAGGCCAATCAGTTGTCGCATTCTGCATCTGCAGTGGCGCAAAGAGGTGGTGATGTGGTGTCACAGGTCGTTGATACCATGGGTTCCATCAATGAATCCTCGAAAAAAATCGTCGATATTATTGCCGTCATCGACGGCATTGCCTTCCAGACCAATATCCTGGCCTTGAATGCCGCGGTAGAAGCTGCTCGTGCCGGAGAGCAGGGGCGCGGCTTTGCCGTGGTGGCATCAGAAGTGCGCAACCTCGCGCAACGCTCCGCCAGTGCCGCCAAGGAAATCAAGGAACTCATCAACGATTCTGTCGATAAAGTAGGGCAAGGTACCCGCCTGGTGGATCAGGCCGGTGAAACCATGAAAGAAGTCGTCGATAGTGTCAAACGCGTCAGCGACATCATCAGTGAAATTACCGCCGCTGGCACCGAACAAAGTGCCGGTATAGAACAGATCAATGTTGCCGTTACCCAGATGGATGAAATGACCCAGCAAAATGCGGCCCTGGTAGAACAGGCCGCAGCCGCGGCAGGTGCCTTGCAAGACCAGGCCGAAAACCTGAGCCGCATAGTCAGTGTCTTTAAACTTGACCACAACCACGTCATTACGCCCAAGTCTGCTTCAAAACCGGTCGCAGTCGCCAGCGTTTCTGAAAAACCGCTGGTACGCAGGCTGTCCACACCCGCAGCTAGACCTGTAGCTAAGTCTGTCAATAAGTCTGCCGCCAAAACCACAAAACCAGCAACCCCCAGAAAAGAACCCGTGGCCACAGCGACCGATGACTGGGAAGAGTTTTAAGCCTTCAATAAAAATTCCTCAGCAAACTTGAACTGAACCCAAAATTGGAGCACCAGATTTTGGAGTTCAGTTTATTTTTTTAAAGACTCAATTCAAGACCTGGGCTAGCAGGAATAAACCTGCCGGTAATTGTCTGCCTGCTGATATCACAAATACCCGCCTTACCACGCCGGAATGTCTGTTTTTTTATACAAATGCTATCCCGCCCGCAGTTAGCTTGCCCAAGACCAACAGACTGCCAGCATAATACCTGCTGAATAATTACCCACTTAATGGCGGACAGGCTTATCTCCGCGACCTTATCCCGGGAGACAGCTCGTTGAAGCAGACTAGAGTATTGATTGCAGGCGCAGGTATAGCAGGTTTGACGGCAGCGCATGAGCTGGCCGAGCGTGGTTATCTGGTGACGGTGGTGGAGGCGCTGGCTGCGCCGGGTGGCAAGTCGCGCAGTATTCCAGTGGAGGGTTCAGCCGCTACTGGTCAGCAAGAGCTGCCGGGTGAACATGGCTTTCGCTTCTTCCCCGGCTTTTACCGGCATATCCCTGACACCATGGCGCGCATACCCTGCGTGCTGGCGGATGGGTCGTATGGCAGCGTGGCAGACAACCTGGCGCATACTTCGCGCACGCTGGCGCTGTCCAAGAAAGGACGTTGGGAAGTACCCAACCAGTTACGTTCATCATCACGCGATGCGGCCTCGCTGCTGTCTTTTCTCTATGATCTATTTGTGGGCGTGGGCAGCGGTGTCGATGTACCGCGTGAAGACATGCTGCATTATGTGCGCTGCGTGTTCACCATGCTGACCAGTTCAGACGAGCGCCGCTTTGGCGAATTTGAAAATATCTCGGCCTGGGATTATTTCCAGGCACCGTCGCGCTCTGAGGCTTATCAGAAATATGTCATCAATGCCGTGACGCGCACGCTGGTGGCATGCCGCGCGGCAGACATGAGTGCACGCTCCAACGTGGTCGTGGGCATACAACTGCTCAGCGATATCTACCGCAGTTGCGCCGATCGTGTATTGAATGGCCCGACCAGTGAAGTATGGATAGCGCCATGGGTCACGCACCTGCAACATCTGGGCGTGAAATTTGTCCAGGGCGTGTCGGTAGAAAATGTATTGTGGGATGGCGACGCTGCAAAGGCGCTGCAACTCAGCGATGGGACAGAGCTGGCAGCCGACCACTTCATCCTCGCGCTACCGCTTGAAGCCTTGCAGGCCATCAGCAATGAAGACATGCTGGCGAGAGCACCCAGCCTTGCAAGGCTGGATGAACTCAAGACTGAGTGGATGAATGGCATCCTGTTTTATCTCGGCCAGGACATAGAGCTGAATCACGGACACACCATATTTCTGGATGCGCCATGGGCTTTGACCTCGCTATGCCAGCAACGCTTCTGGCCACGTGGCCTTGCCCAATATGGCGATGGCACCGTGCGCGGCATACTGAGTGTTTGCATCTCTGATTTTGATGCGCCGGGTGACTACATACGCAAGCCTGCAAAGGATTGCACACCCGCGGAAATACAGGAAGAAGTCTGGCAACAAATCCTGGCGCACCTTGCCCCTGCAGACCGCGCAGAGCTGGAAGCTGCCGGAGTCATCGCCTGCTCGATAGATCCATCCTTGCGCTGGACAGAACAGGGCATGGAAAACGATGCGCCACTGTTCGTCAATACCGCTGGTTCATGGGCGGCGCGCCCTGAGGTGGATATAGGCATCAGCAATCTGTTTGTCGCTGGGGATTTTGTGCGCACAGCCACCGACGTGGCAACCATGGAAAGCGCGAATGAATCAGCGCGTCTTGTCGTCAACCGCATACTTGATCTGACTGCATCAAGTGCCGCACGCTGCCAGTTATTCCCACTGGAAGAACCGACAGCATTGACGCCACTCAAGGTCATAGACAAGCTGCGCTTTGAAGCAGGCTTGCCGCATCTACTGGACCTGGTGCCAGTATTCTCTGGCGAAACCATCGCCTGGCTGGGTGGCATGACCAGCCGTGTTGCCGAGTATTCTGTGAAGGCTGGCGACATCGTGCGCCAGCTCGGCTGGGACCAGCGCCTGCCCGAATTTGAATCCAAGGCCATGCGCTTTATCAACAACCTCAGCAGGGGCGTGGCACCGGTATCCAAGTGGGCCAGCAATGCGCCTGACTCGAAATCAGGTACAGCAGAAGCACAGGCGAATACATCCGGTGTCAACACGCTCATCAACGATATCGTCGGCTCCATCAATGACAAGGCACTGGCCGACGACCTCGACAAATTGCGTGCGCGTTTAATCAGCGCACTGGACCAGACCGATAAGCACTTCAGAGAATACGGCGCCAGCCACCAGCGCCATCTTATCGATGGCGTACTGGCAGATTCGCTATTCCAGTCCGGCAAACGCCTGCGCGCAAGCTGCGCCCTGCTGTGCTCCATGCTCATGCGGCGCTTCTTGTCAGAAGAAGCGGTACAGGTCGCCATCATCACCGAATCTATACACGCCGCCACCCTGCTACACGATGACATCATCGATGAAGCAGACCAACGCCGCGGCCACCCCACTGCATGGAAAAAATATGGCGTCGGTGCCGGTGTGCTGGCTGGCAACCTGCTGGTCTCACGTGCAGTGCGCTCACTGTACCGCATAGGTTATAACGGCCTCGCAGACGACTTGTTTGAAGTCATAGAATCCATGATCGCCGCCGAGTCCGACCAGCTATCAGGCCGCCGCAACCTCGAAGCCTGCGAACAGGACTATCTGCGCATCATAGACGGTAAAACCGCCGGCCTGTTCGCCTGGTCCTGCCGCGCCGGTGCCACCGTAGGCGGCTGCAACGCCGCTACAGTCACCGCCACCGCCAATTTCGGCCGCCACATGGGCCTGGCCTTCCAGCTCATCGACGACATCATCGACCTCGCCCCAGATACGAATGACACCGGCAAAACCCGCTACACCGACCTTAGCACCGGCCTGCTGACTTACCCCTTGCTACTGGCCCGCCAGCGCGACCCAGAAGGTTTTGATGCAGTGGCAGCGAATGGTTTTGCAGATGCCGCCGAAGTCAGCGCATGGCTGGTCGCGAATGAGGCGCTGGAGGATACGCGGGCTGAGGCTGCGAGGCAGATTGCGATGGGGGTAGAGGCTTTGCTGCCGGTGCGACACTCTGCGGCGAAGGTGACGTTGATTGAGTTGGCGCGGGCTTCTACAAGGCGGTTGCTCTAGGTAAATTTTATACCTTCAGTTAATTTAACTTTCAAGGAAATTTATATTTTTTGTTACTTCAGTTTTTAGCAAATTTCATTTGCTAAAAGGGCTAACATTTTTTGTCCTTTATTTTTTCGAGCCTCACAAATTGCATCTATGATAACAGCACGTTCAGCTTTCAATTTTCTTGCTACTTTAATTTGAGTGGCAATAACTGACGCTGACGTTTTAGGAAAGGCACCAATCAATTCAAGTATCGCGGTAAATAAATCTACGGAAGCAATAGCAAGTTCATACATTGCTCGTTTTTCAATAGTGGTGATGCTAGCTAGTTTACAAACCTCTATGACTTTAAGTGCTCTTTTCCTTTTCAGCTCGTCATGTTTCGTTGCAACAAAAAATAAACCTTCTTTTATCGTTATATGCTCGCTGTATTTGTGAATATATGGGTGAATCCAGTTCCAATCATCCACCTTCATTGGATAAGTTTCGGGAAATTTCTGACAATTGGCTGCAACAGGATCATATTCTCGTTTCAACCAGTTACAACGTTTACAGGATGCTACTAAATTGATTTTTGTATAGGTGAATTTCGGATGTAAACTTTTTGGGATAACATGATCAATTTCATGACCCCCGATACTTGAACTTATTTTACGTCTACAATAAGAACATCTATACTTTTGCTGTAACAATACATCTTCACGCAGGCGTTTTCGAAGAGTTTGAAGATTCTTCGCTTGCCATTGGGATGCTCTGCCCTTAAATTTAGATATGAGTAGTCCACTGTCCTCTACAGTCCAATTTGTAGCTATCAAAATCTCAAATCCAGGCACCATGGTAGTTACAATAATTTATTTCAATTTTTATTAACTTTTTCTGAAATATTCAATATTGACTGAATTATGCGTCTGCCTATATCGTCTTCTGGCAGAATGTCCAAATACTTGGACAACTTCTCAGCAACTACTTCCAATTTTTTCTTATTTTCTTCGACTCCGTTTGCAATTATTCCCAGAGCGCGATCAACTAATTGAGACAGTCCTACAGATCGTGTGGTCGGCAGTTCAAACGCATTTTCAAGAACATCATTAACTGTCCACCCGTCTGGAGCATCCAAAAATTGTCCATACACATCGTTTCCTATGTGTGACAACCTAACTAAATGATCATGCCCGTAGCGCAATGATGAGGCAATATGTGGCGAATGAGTGGCTACAAAAACATGGCATCCTTTTGTCCCTTCAAGGCTATTCATAATATCCCCCAGATATTCCCTTTGCCATCGGGGATGCAGGGTATTTTCTGGCTCATCAATAAGTATCAGGGTGTTATCTCCTGCATTAAGACAAAGTGATACCAAGGACGAAAATAAACCCCATTGACCAGCACTAGGGGCATGAATGTTTTTGTGTTCATCTGTCCCCATAAATAACACGGGCAAATTTAATATCCCAAGAGTGATACCCCAAAAAAGTGCTGCCGCACTGGCCCCATGAATATCAACTGAGCCATTTTTAAGATCTATATGCACGGCAAACGACCAGCGTCCCGTAGGTGCGCGATCAGATGTATATCCTACTGATTCACTTACAATCCGAATATTAAGTTCCCGATAGTAATTTTCTAATTCTTCATAAAATACTTGGTTTTTTATTTTTGTTTTTAACCATTTTGGCATTTTTGATATTCTGTCAATAACTTTATCAAACGATTCAATTTTATCGCTCGCATTCATCCTGCTAAATTTATTATTTGCTGAATTGTCGTTAATTGCAAATACCAATGAATCAGGCATGCCTGTTTTCTCTGCTATTGACCTAATGAATTTTGATTTCTTTATAACTCTCTCAGGAAACTCCAAGATTGCCATTAAAAGTTCTAAAACACTATGATTTCTACTTATGATGTTTCTTGAAGTTCTTGGTCCAAGGTAGCGATAGAAAGGAAGATTATATTTGGATGAAAATTCTCTAATTTGTGGCTTGGACGGAAAGCGGTCTGTTGGAGCGGCCGAAATTGCTATCATTTTCTCTGGTAGCTTATAAAATATCGTCGAATGCGATGACATGTACATATCTATCAAGTCATCAGCCAAGTAACTAGTTAAAGTGTCATCCAATATCTTACGGAGTATCAGGCTCTTTCTGGTGCCGTTTTCTCCTAACAAAACAGATAAAACAGGCTTTGAAGATTTATTTCTAGGCAAGCTAATTGCCGAGCCTGAAGAAAACGGAATTTTAAATTCTGAAATTAAAGCCATATTCTGATTGCACTCGGAGTTAGTTAAAATAGATAATTTTTTAATATTTTAAATATACCCAATTTCAGAAAGAAATTGGATATTCCTAATTTGTTTATTCGTGCATTTGAGTGAAATTTATTGGCATTTTCCGAAAATTTGAAAGCACGCTGCCATTGAATGCATAGATTTCGCTTTAGTGACTTATATTAATTTACCTGTTTACTCAATTCATTAAGGTCGAATCGACTTCCAATTCTCATCCTGTATCGTCAACATCGCCCTCGCTTTTTCTTCCGAGCCAAAATGGTCATTCGCAGTGCCATGCAAGACACCTTAAGCAATAGGATATCTATTTCAGAATCCATCACTTCTTTTAGTACACTGCGGAATTTCTACGAGCCGAGTTTGGCTTTTTAAGGACTAGGTGATGACGCGATTCAGTAGCAGGCAGGCGACGTAGCCGTGAGTGGAGAACTAGTTTCTGGTTCATTTGCGGTATTGTTTTCATAGCGACTGGTGAAGTCTGTGGCAAAGTGTTTTAAAGGATCATTTTCTAGCAGCAGTTCGGGCAGGATGACGAAACTTGCGATGACAAAAGCAGCTTCAGCAGTTGCTCCTTGTTTATCAGCAACGCAGTTGAAGCTTCCAGGCCTTGGTATGTAGTTGCGGAAACAGTAGTCCACAGATTCGAGCACCTCAAATGTCCCCACAACGGTTTGCTCTTGCCTTGCATCCATGCTGCAATAAGAATAAGCCAGTTAGCTATCATGGCCGGCTTTGTTTGGCGGCAGCGGCCCGCCTACAGACGTTGTCCAAGAGCCGCATCGGGGAACTGCTGCCGCATCAGTGAATGTCAGTTGACTATACTTTCCCTCATGGCAAGCTCAAATCCAAACCGAACATCCTGGCAAGTACTAAGGTGAGATACCCCAGGCCCAGGAGTGATAGCATGAAGATTGCAGCTACCTTGCCGCCTGCACGTAGCACCGCATTCGTCCCCAACTTCTTCCCTTGGTCATAATGCCACTTGATGGCGAAGAACATGCCTATCGCGAGTACCAGAAGTTTGAATGTCACCAGGACTATAGGGATCCAATCCATCATTTTGAGTATTTCCAGGTTGTTAATGGCACTAACTATCGTGTGGACAGCACTACCGTAAAACGCCGCTCCAGCAGCTTCGTTTTTTCAACCATTCCCCTCAGGCATACAGCATAGTGATTTGCTGAATGCGGATGAGAAATGAGCAGGCGTCCACAACTGTCACGCAACAATGGTGTTGCTGTGCGCCCTGATGCATACTACCTCAAAGCAGTTTCCCTACATGAGGACAAAATGTCTCAGTTGAAAAACATGCAATATGAAAATTTGCCAATCTGGTTACCGAGTTTGCATATTGGAGCGGCGCCATGATTGCAGTGGCATATGAATTCCAGAGTGGCGCCAACTAGTACATACAGTTGCATGAGACAGGGTAGATCATGACAGATGATCGCTGGTAAATACCCGAGCTTGCCCAAGGTCTGTGAGCGTCTTCCAAATTAGCTGTATATTGGCATGTCCCGCAAGCATCGCCAGCATATTGCGCTTCAGTTGTCGGCGCACCGCCGTTACTGAGCTGCAATTGCCATGAAATCATTTGGAGTATTTAATGAAGAAGAGAGTCTTCTGCGCGCTACTGTTTGCATTAAGCCTGAGCGCGAATGCTGCCGACGCGCCGCAAGTTGCTGCCAAGCCTGTTGTGACAATTGCCGCACTGGATGTGCCGCGCTACATGGGTACCTGGTATGAAATCGCGAAGTTTGAAAATCGATTCCAGAAGAAGTGTACGGGCTTCACCTCGGCGACGTATTCAGCATTACCGGACGACAATGTACAGGTCACCAACCGTTGCCAGGGAAGTGGTGGCGAGGTCATCGAGGCTATAGGCGAGGCCAGGCAGGTGGGCAACTCAAGCTCACCGAAGTTGAAAGTGCGCTTTGCGCCAGCGTTTTTTTCTTTTCTGCCTATGGTGTGGGGTGATTATTGGGTCATAGATCTGGATAAGAATTATCAGTTGGTTGCCGTCAGCGAAGCCAAGCGCGAGTTCTTGTGGATATTGTCACGCACAAAAAAAGTTGATAAAGAAAAGTACGATGCCCTGGTCGCACGGCTGGTGGCTCAAGGCTTTGATGTAAGCAAGCTGGTGCCCACTAAACAGGAGTAGCAGGCTTGCGTCCCAGTTTTTGCGCATGCCGGATAAAAATAAACAGGCGTTGATATAATGCCCGCATGACATATAGCATCGTTTGGTTCAAACGCGATCTGCGTTTGCATGATCATCTTGCGCTACATACAGCAACCAGCAAAGGGCCGGTGCTGTGCTTGTACGTGGTCGAGCCGTCTTTGTGGGCGCAGGCTGATGCGGCGAACCAGCATTACCAGTTCTTGCTTGAGAGCTTGCGTGAGCTTTATCTTGTGTTGCGAAAAAATGGTGGTCAACTGCATATCCTGACAGGTGAAGTCACTGAGGTCTTTGCGCACATTTTTGCACACCAGCCATTCTCGGCTATTTATTCACACGAAGAAACTGGCAACAATTTCACTTACCAGCGCGATAAGGCGCTGGCGCGCTGGTGCCGTGCGCAACAAGTGGAATGGCATGAGTTTGCCCAGTTTGGTGTGGTGCGACGATTGCAAAATAGGGATGACTGGCAAGCCAGCTGGAATGCGCATAATGACTTGCCCTGTGTAGCGCTGCCGCCCTTGAGCGCCGCCAGTTTTGCACCAATGACACCTGCAATTACACTCCCGCGATTGCCGCCTTCAGTACAGGAGTTGCATCTGGCCCCTTATGATCCGCCTGAGCGTCAGCGTGGTGGCAGGCAGAATGGCTTGATGATACTGGATAGTTTTTTGCGTGAGCGCAGCCATCAATACCGGGGCGGGATTTCATCGCCCTTGTCGGCACCCACCGCTTGTTCGCGTCTGTCGCCTTACCTGGCATTTGGCTGTATTAGTTTGCGAGAAGTGGTGCACGCGACACGGCAACAACGCATAGAGTTGCCCGTCACGGCTGATCGTCAAAAAAAGGGACTGGATGCCTTTATCAGTCGCTTGTACTGGCATTGCCACTTTATTCAAAAACTGGAGAGTGAGCCAGAAATTGAATACCGCAATATGCATCGTGGCTATGACGGACTGCGTGAGCAGGAATTTAATCAGGCGCATTTTGACGCACTCGTTTCTGCACGCACTGGCTGGCCGCTGGTCGATGCGTGTGTAATGATGTTGCGGCAAACAGGCTGGCTTAATTTTAGAATGCGTGCCATGCTGGTTTCTGTCGCAGCCTATCCTTTGTGGCTGGACTGGCGACCAGTTGGGCACTGGCTTGCGCGTCAGTTTCTGGATTATGAACCAGGCATACACTGGAGCCAGATGCAGATGCAATCAGGCACTACGGGGACGAATGTGCCGCGTATTTATAATCCCATCAAGCAGGCCAGTGACCATGATCCCCATGGCCATTTCGTGCGGCGCTGGCTGCCTGCGATGCGGCGCGTACCTGACACATGGTTATTTGAACCTTGGCGCATGCCACCAGATGTGCAGGCAACTTGTGGTGTCAAAGTGGGTGTCGATATCCCTGAGCCTGTTGTCGATCTGGAACAGGCGACCCGCATTGCCAAGACCCGGCTGTTTGATTTGCGCAAGCAGCCTCACATGCAGGCTCCCAAATTAGCCGTCATAGAAAAACATGGTTCGCGCAAAAAGACTCCCGGCAAGATGCGCCAGCAGGCTGCATCCAGCAAACAGCCTGTCAGCGTGCAATTGGAACTGGACTGGTGAGATGAAAAAAAAGGTTAAAGAATAGGGATGGCGATGAGTGATAGTTCATATTTTTTTTCAGAGCAATCTCAAGAAGGCAGCCCTTCCAGCACGCAAGGCACTGTGATTTATTGGTTTCGCAATGACCTGCGTTTGGCAGATAACCAGGCTTTGGTTCATGCCTGCCAGCATGCGGAAAGACTGGTATTTGTCTATTGTCATTCACTCTCCACTGTGCAGCCACAGCGCTGGAACTTGCCTCACTCTGGGTTGCATCGCCAGCGCTTTGTGGCATCTGCTTTAGCTGATTTAAGGGATCAGTTAAACGCAATGGGCAGCCAGCTACTTGAGGTTAACATGAGTGCCGTGGAATTTCTGCCGCTGCTCGCAAGTGAACTAGGTAGTAAGGTGGTTTACTGTGAAGAGATTGCTGCACCTTATGAGCAAGACGATATCCTGGCATTAAGAGCAGCAGGTTTGACGGTGCATACGCACTGGCAATCCACCTTGCTTGAACCAGTACATTTGCCGTTCAAGCCAGATGCACTTCCTGATGTATTTACGCAGTTCCGCACTCTCATCGAAGGCAGTGACTTGCAGCCGCCTGCGCCGCTGCCAGCACCAAAGTGCTTGCCAGCTCTGCCAGACAATTTTGGCCAGATTGCAAAGAAGTGGGGGATTGACTCACACGCTGGCGCGGTAGAGGCAAGTGCTGAAGCATCAGCACTGCTGAATGATGATCGCTCATCATTCCCCTACTTTTTACCTGAATTTTCTGGTGGTTCAACTGCAGCTTGCGCGCATGTAGAAGACTATCTGAAGCGTAAGCTACCGCATACCTACAAGCAAACCCGCAATCAATTGTCTGGGCTGGACTATTCGACCAAATTTTCTCCGTGGCTTGCCTCTGGTGCGATATCAGCACGCCAGATTTTTAGTGCGCTGAAAAAATTTGAAACGGAACATGGTGCAAATGAAGGCAGTTACTGGATCTGGTTTGAATTATTGTGGCGTGATTATTTTCGCTTGCTGCATCTGAAATACGGGCGCCGCTTATATTTCGCCAAGGGCCTGACTGATTTACCGGCACCGCCGCATGACGCAGAAAAATTCACCAACTGGTGTCTGGCCAAGACAGGCAATGCGTTTATTGATGCGGCGATGGCAGAGCTCGCCGCAACTGGCTATTTATCGAACCGTATGCGTCAGGTGGTTGCCAGCTATCTTATTCATGAGCTGGCTTGCGACTGGCGTGCTGGTGCAGCATGGTTTGAAGCTCAGCTCATTGATTATGACGTGTATAGCAATCAAGGTAACTGGTTGTATATCGCAGGGCGTGGCACAGACCCGCGCAATGGCAGGCGTTTCAATATTCAAAAGCAAGTCAATGACCATGATCGTGATGGATCATATCGACGACTATGGGGCAAACCTGGCAACGCGGCAAACGATTAATCAAGAATTAAAGAAGCAAGAGCCGCATCAGGCGGCGCTTGCTAAGACATCAGAGCCTCGCTCCAGGTTTCGCCCTGAATATCAAGGGCCTACGGCTTTCCAGTTCCCACCTTGTATCGTCAGCATCACCCTCGCCTTTTCTTCCAGGCCAAAATGGTCATTCGCGGTGTAATGCAAGACACCCTGGGTGATAGGGACATCGATCTCGGATTCCATCGCATCTTTCAATGCAGTGCGAAATTCTGGCGTACCGGGTTTGGCTTTTTTTAGGGCCAGGGGGATGACGCGGTTCAGTAGCAGGTAAGCGTCGTAGCCGTGGGCGGCGAACTGGTTTCTGGTGCCCTCGCCATATTGTTTTTCATAGCGGTTGGTGAAGTCTGTAGCCAGTTGTTTTGACGGGTGGTTGTCTGGCAGCAGTTCGGGCAGGATGGCCAGGCCTGCGACGACGAAGGCACCTTCTACGTCTTTACCACCGAGGCGTATGAGGTCACGCGAGGCGGCGCCATGGGTTTGGTAGATTTTGCCTTTGTAGCCGCGTTCTATCAAAGCCTTGTGTGGCATGGCGGCGCCGCTGCCGGACGCACCTATGAGTATTGCATCTGGTTTGGCGGCCAGTATCTTCAGGGTTTGTGCGGTGACACTGGTGTCGGGGCGGTTGAAGCGTTCTGTGGCGACAGATTGCAAGCCATCTTTGGCGGCTGCGGCGGTGATGGCTTTGAACCAGGTTTCGCCATAGGCATCAGAATAACCGAGGTAGGCGTAGGTTTTGACGCCTGTTTTTTTCATGTGGTCGGCCACGGCGTGAGCCATGAGCGGGGTCGATTGGGCGACACGGAAAGTCCAGGTGCCTTTGCCAGGTGCGACCTCAACCGGGGAGGTAGAGATTTGCGGTGTCTTGAGTTCGGACGCGACTTCTGCCAGGGCAACGGAGGCGGGTGTGGCGGTAGAGCCGACGATGACATCGACCTTGTCGTCGGTGATGAGCCTGCGAGCGTTCTTGCTCGATTGGGTGGTGTCGGATGCGTCGTCGAGAATAATCAGTTTTACTTTTTCACCACCTATGGTTTCTGGCCACAAAGCAATGCCGTTTTTGGTTGGGATGCCCAGGCCAGATGCGGGACCAGTCAGTGGCAGGCTGACGCCTATGGTGATGTCGGCATGGGCCATACCTGTGGTAGCGGCTATCAGCAAGGCCAATAAGCTGGGTTTGATTTTGATTTGCATTGCGGTCTCCTGAATTATTGTTGGTATTGCAGATGCGTGGTGTGGCGTATTGTTGCTTTTCGTTATTGGCCTTGTTGTTGGCCGGGCTAGCAATTTTGTTTTTTTATTGCGACGCAATATTGTTATGTCGCATAACAGTTATTTAATATAATAATTTTTTGGATGGGATGCAAGCGGGGATTTGGATTTTTTGGTAGCGTGTTAGCCACGACGACGCAGCCATTACAGCACGAAAACGTGAACTCGTATCCCGTAGGTTGGGCTACGGGTTATCAGCCCAACACTCGGCCTTAACAAACATGTACATTTTTTATGCGCCCAGTGTTGGGCTGATGAAGCCTGGCGAGGCGCGGCCCAACCTACGCAAAACTATTACTTCGGCTCCACACACAACTTCCCCAGCAAGGCACGCAACTGCTGCCTTTCCTTCGCGCTCAGGTGCTGGCTAACTCTGTCATCGTGTTCTTTCACGGCCTGCTTGTATTTCTCTAATTGCTTCTGGCCTTCTTTGGTCAGGTGCAGGTTATAGGCTCTGCGGTCGCCGGAATCCTGGCGTTCCAGCAGGCCTGCCTGTTCAAAATTATCGATAATGGCGACCACGCCTGAGCGGGCGATGCCCATGACTTCTGCGAGGCGGGTTTGGGAGATGCCTGGGTTATTGCTGACAATCACCAAGGATGAGAAGCGCTGGGGGGTGACGTCATACGCACCGAGGCTGGCACTGAAGTCTGCATAGATGGATAGCTGGGCGCGGCGGACGGCGTAGCCAGTCAGTTCATCAAGGATGCCATAGTCTATGCCTTCTATACGGGCGTTGAAAGTGGGCAGTTGCGCTGTGCTGGGCTGACGCTTGGGTGCTGTGGCCCTGGTTTGCACTTTGGGCTTGTCTGTTTTTTGTTTGGGCATGGTCGGGCAATATGAATGAGCTTGTTCGTTGAAGTATTGTACATGTTGGGTTATTTTAAATTAGCTAATCCACATTGCTAGTGTACAAAAAGCAGGAAAATGGAAATTTGCAACAAGGCTTGTATTACTCTGAATAATTGTTATACAGTAGAACAATATAGCCGTATTTAAAAACGTGCAGTATCATCAATTTGCTGGAGGAAGACATGAAAGTGGTAATCGCTGGTGCCGGAATAGGGGGCCTGACTCTTGCCTTGATGTTGCATGAGCGTGGGATAGATGTTGAAGTCTATGAAGCGGTCAATGAGATCAAGCCGCTGGGCGTGGGCATTAATTTGCTGCCACATGCGAGCCAGCAATTGTGCCAGTTGGGGTTGGAAAGCTGCCTGGCTGAGCTGGGTATAGAGACTTCATCATTGTCTTATTTCAATAAATTGGGACAAAAAATCTGGCAGGAGCCACGTGGCCGTGCGGCTGGGTATGACTCACCGCAATACTCGATACACCGTGGTGAATTGCAGATGACTTTGCTGCAAAATGCCGTAGAGCGCCTGGGTGCGGAGTGTATCCATCAGGGTCATGCATTCACGTCTTTTGAGCAGGTGGCGGACAAGGTGATTTCTACTTTCACCAGTCAGGCAGATAAAGCGGCGGTGACGGTGGAATCTGATTTGCTGATAGGTGCGGATGGCATACATTCAGCAGTGCGGCGCTTTTTGTACCCGCAGGGTGACCAGCCGCGGTTTTCTGGACGCATGCTATGGCGCGGCGTCACAGAAGCTGCGCCGTATATGGATGGGCGCAGCATGTTCATGGCCGGGCACCAGGACCAGAAATTTGTTTGCTACCCTATCTCTGAGCCTTTGCGCAAACAAGGCCGTTCGCTGATTAACTGGATTGCCGAGTTGCGGGTGCCGGGTGGCGAATTGCCCGCCTCGGACTGGAACCGCAAGGTCGATAAAGCCACCTTCAGCAAACCCTTTGATAGCTGGAACTGGGGCTGGATAGATATCCCTGCGGTTATTGAGGCTGCAGAGGTGGTGTATGAATTCCCGCTGGTAGATCGTGACCCTTTGCCACGCTGGACTTTTGAGCGTGTGAGTTTGCTGGGTGATGCTGCCCACCCCATGTACCCTATAGGCTCAAACGGCAGTGCGCAGGCAATACTTGATGCGCGGTATTTGAGTGATTGCCTGGCTGATTGCCTGCGTGGTGAAGCAAGTATCTTGTATGCCTTGCGTGAGTACGAAGCTGAACGTTTGCCGCGCACGACAGGCATAGTATTGCGCAACCGCATGAACGGACCTGAGCAGGTGATGCAGATGGCAGAGGAGCGTGCGCCCCAGGGTTTTGCGGACGTGACTGAGGTCATTGCGCAGTCTGAGCTTGAAGCAATTTCTTTGCGGTATAAACGGCTGGCAGGGTTTGATAAAGATGCTTTGCGTGTAGCAGGGAAGATTGCCTGATGCATTTGAAAAAATAGCAACTGGATTAGTATTTCTATCTCCTACAAGGAGAGGATGTCAGGGTTTCACAAAGCATGTTTTGCAAAACCCTGCCACCATCATCTAAAGGTTGGCACCGTCGCTGCAAGACAAAAAATGGGAGAGCCCGACAATTCGCCTGCAGTCTTTCTTTTTCCATTTTCTGCCTCGCAGCAAAAGACATCGGTATATCGGAGCTGTAAAAATTCAAAACAGCTCCGATATCAACACAGCCATTAATCAACACCGCGATTAATCAAACCGTCAATCAAGTTTCTTAGACCTGCGTTTTGCCTTTGCTTAATCCTTAGTCGGACGATACTGCCCTGCCCAGCCTGCAAATGCGCCGACGCTGCGTGTCTGTATCCACAGTTTGCCTTCGCCCTTGAAGCGGCAGACGAAGCCTTCGCCAGAGAAAAATAAAGATTTGTAGCCGCCAACTTTGCTGATGCTGTATTCCAGGCCTTCGGTGAAGGCGACGATATTGCCGGTATCAACGACATAGCCATCTTTGACATCGATTTCTATGATGGCGCCGTAGCTGTTGAGCCACAAATCGCCTTCGCCGCTGGCGCGTATCAGGAACAGGCTTTCGCCGGAGAAGAAGCCTTTAGTAAAGCCCTGCCATTTGGTTTCTATATTGATGCCAGGGGTGCTGGCAACAAAGGCACCGCTTTGCAGGTACAGGGTTTCGCCGCGCATGTAGCGGTGGATCAGGTCGCCGGGTGTCGCTGGGGCGATACCGATTTCACCAGGGCCGTTTTCAGCAGTGAATTCATTGAGAAAGAGATTTTCACCTGACAGCATGCGCGAGATGCCGCCTTTCATCTTGGTCTTCATGACCAGATTGGTATCCATGGTGGCCATGGCGCTGGCTTCCACTTTCAACATTTGTCCGGGTGGTAGCTGGACGGTGACGAAGCCAAAGTCAGGGCTGCCATCGATCTTGAATTTCAAGCCGGCGAAATCGGTTGCTGCAACTGGCTGCGCTGGAGCCAGCGCTGTAGTGGCGGTGCTGATAGCAGCCTCTTGACTGGCTATCGCTGGAGGTACTGTTTCTACAGCGGCTTGTACCACAACTGCTGGCGCAACTGCAGTTGCGGGTACAGGCGCTGCGGATTCTGTTACCACATCAGGCGCAACAACTTCGCTTTTCACCGCAACATCTGCATCACTTTGCAAGCGTACCTTCAGGCCATTTTTTTCTATGGTCAGCCGGTATTTTTCTGCCGTCTCGCTATCAAGACCACGCTTGATGACACGCGGTGCGGTTTCCAGTAATTGCCTGGCTTGTTCTGCCGGGAGCTTGAACAATTTTTCGACTGTAGCGCAAGCCTGCTCAAAACTGATGCCATCAGCCAGTTCACCGGTGAGGACGATATCTATCATCGTGTTATTCATTTTTTGTCCTTATCCACGGGCTTTGAGTTCAGGGCCTAGCAGGCTGCCAAAGCTGTTTTCATTATGTGACTGGCACCAGACTGTGCCCCGGCCAGAAAATTTACAGACCAGGCCTTCACCACCTAGCATGGATTGCAACCAGCTCTTGCCAGCCTTGGTGATAGAGAATTGCAGGGTTTCGCTAAAGGCGACGATGTGGCCGGTATCAACGATGTAATCGCCATCGACTTCTATGGGGTAAATGGCACCAAATGAAGAGATCACTGCCGTACCTTTGCCCTTGAGCTTGAGCCAGAAAATGCGTTCGCCAGACAAGAGGGATTTAAAGCCTTGCCAGCCCAGATCGACTTCTATGCCTTCATCGCATGCCAGGAAAGAGCCCCCCTGCACGATGAGGTTGTCGTTGTTTAATGGCAGTACCAGCATGTCACCAGCGAGATCAGTACCCAGCCAGACTTCGCCTGGCGTATTCTGTGGTTCGAAGTGATTCAGGAATAATGATTCACCGCCGAGCAAACGCTTGGCTGCCTTCAGTAATGAGCCACCCTGTTTTTTATGGGTGGTCGTGGTGATCTGCATATTGCTGCTCATGGCCAGCATGGCACCAGATTCTGCAGTGCAGACTTCACCAGGACGCAGGCTGACTTTGGCCGCGGTATTGCCAGGCTGATTGACTAATTCTACGTGCATGATGCGTCCTTACAATTTTGGATTGAGCCAGCCAGCCAGGCTGGAAATACTGCGCGTCTGTATGATGATCTTGCCTTTACCGCTGACGCGCGTTACAAGACCTTCACCACCAAAGAAGCTGGAAAACAAACCGCCGGCCAGTTGCAGATTCAGGCGCAGCGATGGGTCGTAAGCCACCAGGTGACTGGTATCGACGATATATTCGCCATTGACTTCTTTTTCCAGCAATGCGCCATAGGCACCAAACCAGACTTTGCCATGACCGCTGACCTTGATGCGGAACAGGCCTTCACGCGCAATCCAGGATGCAAAACCGGCAAAGCCCAGGCCTATCTTGATACTTTCTTCACAAGCCAAAAAAGCGCCAGGCTGCATGAAATACACTTCATCATTGAGTTCCTTGCAGAGGATTTCACCCGGTGTAGGCTGCACGATGGTCATGCTGCGTGGTGCCGGGGTTGCATTGTGAAAGCGGCTGATGAACAATGATTCACCACCCAGGTATTTGCGCAGCAAACCCTTGATCAGGCCACCATTGAAATGCGCCGTCAGATCGAGGCTGGCATCCATGCTGGACATGGCATCGGGCTCGGTCATGATGCTCTCACCGGGTGCGAGTTCTACCTCGACGTAGGAGAAGGCATGGCCCCCTTTGATATTTGCTTTCACTGATTACTCCTTTTTGTGTTTCAGGATTGTGGTGTTGAGGACGGGCCTGCTGGCTTGTCTTTGGACTCGGTAGTTGCTGGCTTGGCGACAAATTTTTTGACGACTTCCTGCAAATCCTTGAAGGCAGCCTCTTGATTAATGTACGACCCTTCAGGTTTACCGATGAGTTCACGTAAATGCGCCATGCGTTTTTCGCTGGTGGGGTGAGTGCTCAGCAAACCCATGGCTTGCTTGTAGGCTTCACGCGCCTGTTTGTTGTCGATTTTTTCGAGAGCGGCTTTTTCTTCTGCAATCATGCGCTCAAAAAAAACTGGCAAGCCTGCCGGATTGATGTTGGCACGCTTTAATAGCAGTACACCTTTTTCATCGGCATCGGTTTCAAAGCGGCGCGAATATTGCTGGCTCAGCAGCATGGGCGCGGCATTGCTAAAGACCGCCAGCAAGCCGCTGACGTCTCCAAACACGGCACTGGCGACCAGGTAAATCCCGGCATTGCCGATGATATTGCGTGTGCCATGTCGTTCTTCTACATGGCTGATTTCATGTGCCAGCACACCCAGTAATTCTTCCGCACTACCTGCCTTCAGGATCAGGCCAGAATGGATGGCGACATAGCCACCAGGCAGCGCATAGGCATTGGTGCTGCTGTCATTGACGATAGAAATAGAGTAGCGATACGGCGAATTTGGCAAGGCTTGCAGCAAGGGTGTGGTGAGCGGCTTCAACACCACATCAGCCTCAGCTTTAGGCATGCGACGGTTTTTCAGGTCATCCTGGGCGGCCACACTGGCACCGAGTTTTTCTTCCCATTCTACCGGCACCTGTTTGGCGGCATAGGCAGACATGGTATCCATTTGCCACATCAGACCTACCGGCACGGCTATCAGCAAGAGGCTGAAACCTATCAATGCTCCCCAACCATAGGCACGTTTGCGGCCCGCCGCAGCGATCTGGCGCGAGCATTCAGGGTGGGCAAGCAAGACCGGGTTTTTCAAGATGCTGAGGTCGCTGGTATACAGCACCAGGTCAGGCTTGTGGGCATGCTTGATGAACACCAGTTTATTGGCTGCACCACCCAGTGTCAGTTCCAGCTGGGCAAATGGCAGAGTGCCCAGCAAGGACGCCACCTGATAACTGACCCCCAGTTGCGACAGGCTCAGTTCACCAGTATCCCGGCCACCGGGCAGGGATGCGTGAAAAGCGTGGCAAGGGTATTTGCTGGAAGCAAGCTCCATGTTGATCCTGAAGTAATATAAAAAGCTGTCTATAGCTTGCTGAAGAAACAAGCAAATTTAGTCAGGGCGTCAGAATTATAAAGCAGCGATCCGTATTTTTTGTTTAAGTTTTTAAACCTGACAAAACATGGTATTGACGCTGCGGGGGTATGGCTGTTAATGCATCGTAGTGCATCACCGGCAAGTATTATGTTTCCCTGTGCCGATATAATGCAGGTCATTAATCAAAAGGTTCTTGCAATGTCACCAGACTTGAATGATTTACTGGCTTTCGCCCGCGTTGCGCAATGTCGCAGCTTTCGCCAGGCTGCGCAAGAATTGCAGCTCACCGCTTCTGCTCTCAGCCATACCTTGACAAAGATGGAAAAGAAGCTGGGCATGCGTCTGCTGCACCGGACTACCCGCAGCGTCAGCCTGACACCGGCGGGTGAACGCTTGCTGCAGAGTCTGCAACCGGCGCTGCAGGAAATCCAGGGTGCCCTGGAAAGTCTGAATGAACTCAGGGACAAGCCAGTTGGCCGCTTGCGCCTGAATGTGCCGCGCCCGGCGGCGCAACTCACACTGGCCCCTGTCATGGCTGCCTGGCATGCTGCTTACCCTGAAGTTGAACTCGAAGTCGTCAGCAGCGATGCCCTCATCGATATCGTGGAGCAGGGCTTTGATGCCGGCCTGCGTTTTGGTGAAAGCCTGCAGCAGGACATGGTGGCTATCCCGGTGGGGCGCGAAATCCGTTTTGTCGTTTGTGCCTCTCCTGCCTATTTGCAAAAACACGGTGTGCCTGAAACGCCGCATGAGCTGTTGCAGCATCAATGCATACAATTCCGTTTCCCCAGCGGGCAAAGATATCGCTGGGAATTCCAGCGCGGGCAGGAAAAGATGGAAGTTGCCACTACCGGCGCGCTGGTGTTTGATGACTTCTATGTGGCGACGCGGGTCGCCTGCGATGGCGCCGGGATTTGCTATACCTATTGTGGCTATGCCGATGAGCTAGTAAAGCAGGGGAAATTGCAATACGTGCTGGAAGACTGGTGGCCGGCGCCTGAGCGCAGCTATTTATACTACCCCAGCCGCCGCCATCAGTCGGCGGCTTTGCGGGCTTTCATTGATTTTATGAAGTGAGTCGCTAGCGTATTTCGATGTCATTCATTTGGGAATGGTCGTAACTTCCCAGGAAAAACTGCCGACTTTTGATCTAACAGCTTCATACAAGGCACTGACCTGCTTGTCTGCATTGTTGTCCTGAGCGGCGACTTTGTTACTGATTTGTAGTTTCCATTTTTTTGTTGTGGCTTTATCGCTCGATGCAGAGAAGCTATACACCAATTCGTAGCGCAGCCCCAGATCGTCAGCAGCCTTACGAAATGTGTCTATGTCTGCCTGGTCTTTAGTCTCATAAGAGATTTTCAACAGCACATCGACCTTGGGATTTTTCGCGTACAAACGAATAGCGTCAGAGGGCAGGTCAACAGCACTGGCCGTACTGGGGGTGAGGGCCGTGCCTGCAAGACAGATAAAGGCGTATGCAACTACGAAATATTTTTTCATGATGTACTTTTTCCTGAGCCTGGTTTTTCAGTTTTAGTCAGTTTTAGTCAGTTTTAATTTGGATTACACATCAGATAAAGTGGCAAACTGACATCCAATAATATCAAAAATATAATTTAAAAGTAAGTAAAAATTAATAAGATTTTTATTTTTTGTCAAGCATCATTGGCAGGTATTTCCCCTGACTTAGCCACAGGAGAGTAAACTATAGGGATAACCATCTTGTCGCATCCTGCGATACGAGCGAACGAGCGAGCATCGCCATGTCAGAAAACACACCTCCGATTACTTTTGAAGACCTGCAACTGAGTGCGCCTATTCTGCGCGCCTTGCAGGATGTAGGCTATGAAACACCGTCGCCGATACAGGCGGCCACCATCCCGATTTTGCTATCCAACCGCGATGTTCTGGGTCAGGCACAAACCGGTACTGGTAAAACTGCTGCCTTTGCCCTGCCCATCCTGTCACGCCTGGACGTGCGTCAGACTACTCCACAGGCGCTGGTGCTGGCACCAACGCGTGAGCTGGCAATACAGGTGGCAGAAGCCTTCCAGACTTATGCACGCCATATCCCTGGTTTTCATGTCCTGCCTATCTACGGTGGCCAAAGCTATGGCCCGCAACTCTCGGCCCTGCGCCGTGGTGTGCATGTCGTAGTTGGTACTCCTGGCCGCGTGATTGACCATCTGGACAAGGGCACGCTGGATTTATCCGCGCTGAAAACCCTGGTGCTGGATGAAGCTGATGAAATGCTGCGCATGGGCTTTATTGATGATGTAGAACGCATCCTGCAAGAAACACCAGAAGGCCGCCAGACTGCCTTGTTCTCGGCCACCATGCCTTCAGCCATCAAGCGCATAGCCCAGACTTATCTGAACAAACCAGCAGAAGTCACGGTTGCTGCCAAGACCGGCACTGCCGACAATATCCGCCAGCGTTACTGGCTGGTCAGCGGCATGCACAAACTTGATGCCCTGACACGCATACTGGAAGCCGAAACTTTTGACGGCATGATCATTTTCGCCCGTACCAAACTCGGTACAGAAGAACTGGCAGCCAGGCTGGATGCAAGAGGCTTCTCGGTTGCCGCCATCAATGGCGATATCAACCAACAACAGCGTGAACGCACTATCCAGCAACTGAAAGACGGCAAGATAGATATCCTGGTCGCCACGGACGTTGCTGCCCGTGGTCTGGACGTAGAGCGTATCAGCCACGTCATCAACTATGACGTACCTTATGATCCGGAAAGCTACACCCATCGCATAGGCCGTACTGGCCGTGCCGGCCGCAGTGGTGAAGCCATCCTGTTCATCACACCACGTGAAAAGAATTTGTTGAAAGCGATAGAACGGGCAACCCGCCAGCCAGTGTCACCACTGGAATTGCCGACCATACAGACCGTCAACAATGTCCGTATCGCCCGCTTCAAGGACCAGATTTCTGCCACACTGGCACAAGGCGGCCTGGAAGAATTCACGTCCCTGATCGAAGATTTTGAGCGTGAGCAAAATATCCCGGCAGTGGAAATTGCTGCGGCGCTGGCCAAAATGGCGCGTGGCGATGAACCTTTGCTGCTCGATAAAAACCGTAAAGAAACCAAGAACGACGATAGCTGGCGCGATGAACGTCCTGCCCGCGCTGAACGCGGTGACAGAGGCGACCGTAGTGACCGCGATCGTGGTGACAGGGGTGACCGGGGCGATAGATTCGAACGCGCACCGCGTGAAGACCGTGGCGCACGCCGCGAACACAGCCCGCGTACGCCAGAACCAGGCATGCAGACTTTCCGCATCGCGGTCGGTCATGATCATGGCGTCAAGCCAGGCAATATCGTTGGCGCGATTGCCAATGAAGCCAATATAGAATCCAAGTTCATCGGCCGTATCGATATCTATGATGACTACACCATCCTTGATTTGCCAGACAATCTGCCTGGCGACATGATGGAACATCTGAGTTCAGTGCGTGTGGCTGGTCAGGCCCTGCGTATCAGTGCAGAAAAAGGCCAGAGCAGCAGTGCGCCAGCATCCCGCCCGGCACCACGTGCAGCGCGTGAAGAAGCGCCTCGCGAACGTGCTCCACGCACCCCTAGTGTTGCTGAAGCCGCACCTGGCAGCAAGCTGAATCAGGTCGTAGATCGTGCTGCCCGTGCGCCTTTGGATGAAGAGCGCCCGGCCAAACCTAAAAAAGACAAGGCTGACGGCAAAGGCAAGGTCGGCATCCCCATGCTGACTTACCGTATCGAAGTCGGCAAGGCAGATGCAGTAACGCCTAGCAATATCGTTGGTGCGATTGCCAATGAAGCCGGTCTCGAAGCCAAACATATAGGCCGTATCGATATTTTTGACGACTACAGTACGCTGGACCTGCCAGATGGCATGCCCAAGGAATTGCTGAAGCAGTTGAAAGGCGTCTGGGTCGCAGGCAAGCAAATCCAGATCAGCCCGGTTGGTGAAGACCATGTGCGCAAGCCTCTGCCAGCAAGCCAGCCATCACCTTTCGGCCCCAAGAAAGCCGGTGGTGATCGCCGTGTGACAGAAAAAGCCAAGGGTTATGGCGCAGGCAAGCCAGCAGCAGCCAAGCCGCATCGCAAAGGCCCTAAAGCCTGATCGGCCTGACGGCGCCATGATGGTGCCAGTTCATCAAAGCTGAAGTGATAGTTCAAAAACCCCCGCCCTTGCGGGGGTTTTTGTTTGCGCTGACAGTTTTATGTTTGCTCAGGCAGCTGCGCGTTCTGCATCTGGTCTGCGGCGCAACCTGACCTGGGTAATTGCTGGCGGGTTGTAGGCTGCGTGTAAGGGGCCAACATCAGTTCCCGGTGCGACGATCTGGTCTATTTTATCCAGTACTTCATGACTGAGCGCAACACCCGCACCTGCCAGCAGGTCATCCAGTTGTGCCATCGTGCGCGGCCCCAGGTTGGCCGAGGTTACACCGGGGTGGGCAATCGCAAATGCCATCGCCATATGCGTCAGTGATAATCCTGCTTCCTGCGCGACGATGATCAGTTGTTCAACAGCGTCCAGTTTGCCTGCATCCGTCATATAGCCGGGATTGAAACGCACGCGTGCGCTATCGGTTTGCTGGCCCTTGCGATACCGGCCAGTCAGCAAACCCATGGACAAGGGGCTCCATACCATCACGCCCATGCCATACTTTTCGCAGGTCGGCAGCACTTCTCTTTCTATGCTGCGGTTGAGTATGGAATAAGATGGCTGCTCGCAACGGAAGCGTGCCAAGCCACGCTTTTCTGCCACCCATTGCGCTTCCACGATGTCAGAGACCGGGAAGGTGGATGATCCTATGGCCCGTATTTTTCCTGCGCGCATCAGGTCGCTCAGTGCCGACAGGGTTTCTTCTATGTCGGTGTCTGGTGCTGGCCTGTGTATCTGGAACAGGTCTATGTAATCGGTCTGCAGGCGGCGCAGGGAATCCTCCACTGCACGCACCAGCCAGCGTCGTGAATTGCCTTGCTGGTTGGGATCCGTGCCCATAGGCAGATTGGCCTTGGTTGCCAGCACGACATGATCACGGCGGCCCTTGAGCGCCTTGCCAACGATCTCTTCCGACTCTCCATGGCTATAGAAATCTGCCGTGTCGATAAAGTTAATACCAGTGTCGAGCGCCTTGTGGATGATGCGGATCGAGTCTTCATGATCAGTATTGCCGACGGCGCCAAACATCATTGCGCCCAGGCAGTAAGGACTGACCTTGATGCCGGTTTTTCCTAGCGTACGGTATTGCATATGGTTTATTCCTGTAGTTGAAAGAATTAAATGAACCAGTTAAATGAATCAGTTAAATGAGTTCTGATGACCGTCGACGAAATCAGCGTGCTGAGGGGTAAAATAGAACATTGTTCCGGATTAATCGGATCAATGTTCCGTTTTATTATACGGAACGATGTTCCGAATTTCAAGAAAAGAATAAAATTGGAAATAAAAATGGAAGTGAAAAGTGGAAATGAATAAGCTCGCTCCTGGAGCAAGTAATGAAAACGGCTGGAATGAAGAGCAAAAACCCAGGCGCGTGCGTGCAGATGCACAACGCAGTACGGATGCCTTGCTGGAGGCGGCCCTGGAAGTGTTTGACACTTCTGGTGTAGATGCGCCGGTGCGCGAGATTGCCCAGCGCGCAGGCGTGGGTGTCGGCACCCTTTATCGCCGCTTCCCACAGCGCTCAGACCTGGTTATTGCGGTGTTCCGTCATGAAGTGGATGCCTGTGCCGACGCTGCACCCGTGCTGGCAGCTGAATATGCGCCTGGTGAGGCTGTCGCGCAATGGATGCTGCGTTATGTCGATTTCATCGCCGCCAAACGCGGGCTGGCGGCAGCGCTGCATTCGGGTGACCCGGCATTCGCCGTTTTGCCTGCCTACTTCCAGCAGCGCCTTGAGCCAGCGCTCAGCAGTTTGCTTGATGCGGCAGCAGCGGCAGGTGACATGCGCGCAGATATAGCACCTTATGATTTGCTGCGGGCAGTCGCCAATTTATCAACAACGACGCAGGAAGGCGGGCCAGAACATGCGCGACGCATGCTGGCTTTGCTGGTCGATGGTTTGCGTTATGGCGCCAGACCCGCCACTGGTGCAGGCAAAGTGTAGGTAATAAAATAAATCATGGTATGTATTTTAACTACATTTAAATGTTTGCTCTGTTATCCTGCTTTTGATTGACATGATATCGTTTTCAAGAAACTTACAGATAGTAATCATTGATTTTAGAAAAGACTGATTAGGAATTTTCATCTTTATTTTCTTGATGCGCATTTTTTATTGATGTATCTTAACTACATAAATTAAATAATGAGACGAAATCATGAAAAAACTAGCTGCCCTGGCTCTGCTGGGATTGATATCCCTTCCGGTGCTTGCACAAACCACCAGTACGGTAAGACATCCTGCCTGGAGCAAGAATGCCGCGATTTATGAAGCAAATATCCGCCAGCATTCACCAGAGGGCAGTTTCAAACGTTTTCAGGAATACTTGCCTGAACTGAAAAAGATGGGGGTAGGCATTATCTGGATCATGCCTATTAATCCCATAGGTGAAAAAAACCGCAAGGGCACTCTGGGCAGTTATTACGCCGTGCGTGATTACAAGGGTATCAATCCCGAATTTGGTACGCCGACTGATTTCAAAAATCTTGTCGATGCCGCCCATGCGCAAGGCATGAAGGTCATCATAGACTGGGTTGCCAATCACACTGCCTGGGACCATCCCTGGGTTACCTCTCATCCTGAGTATTATCTGAAAAATGACAAAGGCGAATTTGTCCCGCCTGTGGCTGACTGGCAGGATGTCATCAAGCTTAATTATGCGAACAAGCAATTGCGCGCAGAGATGATAGATGCGTTGAAATTCTGGCTGACTGAATATGGTATTGATGGTTATCGCTGCGATGTTGCCGAGATGGTGCCTACTGATTTCTGGAACGAAGCGCGGGCAGCATTAGATAAAGTAAAACCAGTTTTCATGCTGGCAGAAGCCGAGGCCGCAGACTTGCATGAAAAAGCCTTTGACATGACTTATGCCTGGCAGCTTAAGGACTTGTTTGGCGAGATCGCCAAGGGCAAGAAAAACGCCAATGATCTGGCTGCCTATATGGCAGGACCAGAAAAGAAATTCCACCCTAATGCCTACCGCATGCTGCATACCTCCAACCATGATCTCAATTCATGGGAAGGTACCGAGTTTGAACGCCTTGGTGATGGCGCAGAAAATTTTCTGGTCTTGTCGAACCTGCTGAAAGGCATGCCCTTATTGTATGCAGGTCAAGAGGCTGGTAATACCAAACGCCTGGAATTTTTTGAGCGTGACCCCATCAAGTGGCAAGACCATCCATACAAGGCAATTTATACCAAGCTATTCCATTTAAAAAAATCCAATCAGGCTTTGTGGAATGGTACCGACGGTGCAGAGCAGGTGCGTATAGCCACATCGAATGATGCATCCATCTATGCGTTTTCACGCAGCAAGGCAGGTAATCAGGTCGTGGGTATTTTTAATCTGAGCGGGCAAGCACAAAGCTTCAGCCTGAACCAGTCAGTTGCGGCTGGACTCAGCAATCTGTTTAGCGGCAAGAAGGAAACGCTTAAATCAGGCAAGAAAATTGAACTCAAGCCTTGGGAATACAAGGTCTTGGTCAAGTAAAAAACATGACAAGCCGCGACACACAATCGCCGCGGCTTGTGCAAGTTTAATAATCCAAATCCACAACGGGTGCAGGCAAGGCATCTGTTGTATCCAGACCCAGGATATGCGTCAGGGTTTGCGAAACCACATTTATGTCATTATCAAAGCTGCCATGCGCAAGCGGGATCAGGCGCTTGCCGCAATTGACGTGACTAGCATCGATGATGTGCAAATTGCTCCTTTGCTCGGCCGTCAGCCCCTTGCCATCTTCAGCAAAATCACTGGGCAATTTTTTGCCCCAGTAAAATTTATTCCAGCTCTTCAAGGTGGCTAGAGTGGATTCATTCCATTGCCCTTCTGCCAGTTTGTCACCGTTGAAGTAGGCAGCATCGAGGCTGGCAGCCATGCCCAGCAAGGGGGTTTTATGGCGGGTTTCAAAAGCGCGGGCCACGAGGTAGAGCAGGGACTTACGATAAACCAGATAGACATTGTCAGTGCGCTCGCGCCTGTCTGACATCAGATGCAGGTGAAAATTCTCGCGTGCCAGTATGCCGCTTTCCATGGCCGGGCGATAAGTGCTTTCTGCAAATTCCAGGCTACAAGCCGGTGCGTACAGACTGCATGTGCTGACTGCCAGTTTGCGTGCGGCCAGCAAGCCCAGTAAATGACCCAGAGCTATGGAACCGGCTGAGTGGCCTATCAGATGGATTTCCAGCTTGCCCTTGCCCAGCTCCCTGCTTAATTGTTTCAGGCGTTCGGCGATTGCCAGCAGGCCGCGTGGTGGATCATCATCTTCTGTAGCCAGTGCTGCATTTTGCTTCATCTGCATCCACTGCGATTTGCCACCTATGCTGGCTGCGAGGTTTTCTATCGTGCGGTCCATGACATCAACGGCTGTATTCTTGAGCTGCTCCAGCCAGTCGCTGGAGACTACCGAGCCAGTCAGGTAATCCCGCAATTTATCCTTGAGCACGTCACCCATGGTTTCTGTGAGTCCGGTTTTCCAGGTGATGAAGACAGGGTAAATACCGTTTGCCAGGAAACTGGGTGCCATAGCGGCAATGCGCTTGAGTGACTCAGCTTCACTACTAAGGCCACCATGGGCATACAGGGCAAGTTTCAAGACTTTGTTTTTGCCGTGTTGTTTGAGCCAGGCTTGTGGTGCCTGCACCAGGACTTTTTCTACCGTTGCTGCGGCATCGGCAACTTCGAGCAATCTTTGTATCAGGCCACCATCATTGCCCATGACCACGGTCAGGCTGTAAGCCTGATCCATGCTGAGCACTGCGTGGCCAGGCTTGCCTGCAGGATGAGCACCGTCGGGCAGCAGGGCTGAGCCACTGGCCTTGAAGGCAGCAACAGGCGGGATATTCGCCTGAGGTGCGAGCTGTTTTTCAGCGCGGGTACGGTTCACCGCATCAACATAGCGCACGGGCACGCCCAGGGATACGGTCCAGGCATCTGTACCATTTACCAGCCAGTCGTCATAGGTGATGATGGCGAAGCCTTGCAGACCCCAGTCTGCACCCCAGGAGTTTTGCACGACAAAACCCTGGTCGGTATAACCGAGCAAGGCAAAGGCATGGCCACCGGCTTTGACCTCGCTAAAATTGACCACAGGCAGTTGCTCCAGCTTGCTGAAGCTGCTTGCTTTTGATGTCGCTACCTCGGCCCAACCCTGGTGCAGTTTGCATGAGACATAGATGGCACCAATCTCCAGGATGGCAGCCTGCATGTCGGTAATCGATGTTTTATCTATTCGGTAATACACGCCAAGCGCACGGCTCAGTGCGTCTTTTTCCCAGCCAGGCTTTGGCGCTTCGAAGGCTGGTACTTGATCATTTTTATTGACCGTATAGGGCCACAGTGCACGGCTGCAGACACCATGTTTGTGCCAGCCCTTGAGTGCACCACGACAGCTGGAGCCCAGATAATCCTCACCCGGCCATTCGTCATACAGTTGCGCGAGGTGGTAGATCATGCGCGGGCTGCTTTCCTTGTTGCTGGTGTCGCGCAGCCAGAACAGGTAATTGATGACGGCTGCCAGACCAAAACCGGTACAGGCACCGTCCGAGCCCTGGTTCAAAATCATGCCTGCCTTGATGTAGCTCGCGAGCTGGTTCTTGATGAAGCCGCTGTCTGGGTAGGATACTGGCAGGTTCAACACGCGGGGCGTGTAGATGCGGTCGCGGATATCAAGGCGATCAGGACGCGCATCCAGAGCCAGTTCGCTGCCGTTGAAAGGTATGGTCTGGGCTGGCATGCAGGCCTCCTGGGTCAGTATGAGGGATTTTTATGGGGATATTGCTTGAAATATTAGCAAGAATAGTGTCTCAGGATTTATTTGGCTTGGCAATAGTTCAATGAGTGGGGATATCTGGAAAAACCTGCAGGCAAAGAAAAAGGCCGCCAAGACTAGCTTGACGGCCTTTTGCCCAAAAATTACTGAGGCTTATTTTTTCGCTGCGTCAGCAGGAGCAGGAGCAGAAGTAGAAGCAGAAGCAGAAGCAGATGCTGCTGCAGAGGCTGCCGGTACGACTGTTGGTGTGACAGTCAAAGGTGCGCCTGATGCTGCTGGTGCAGAAGCTGCAGCTGGTGCTGGTGCTTCCTTGATTTCTATCTTGGCTTTGGCCTTGATGTCATCCAGCATTTTCATCAAATTCTTCTGTTGCAATTGTTGAGTCAGGCCAGCCTTGACATCATCCAGTGAAGGGAGGGAGATAGGACGGGAATCATCCAGTACGATCACGTGATATCCAAATTTGGACTTGACTGGTTCTTCAGTGAATTTACCTTTTTCCAGTTTGCTCACTGCTGCGCCAAATTCAGGCACCATGTTTCGTGTGTCAAACCAGCCCAGGTCACCGCCATTGGCTTTGGAGCCAGGATCTTCAGACTTGGCTTTTGCCAGACCGTCAAAGGATTTGATGTCTTTACCGATCTTGGCGATGATGTCCTTGGCTTCTTCCTCAGTTTTCACCAGGATATGACGGGCTTTGTATTCATTGCCACCATTTTTTGTTTTGAAGTCTTCGTATTCTGCTTTCAGGGCTTCGTCCGAGACTGTTGCTGTCTTGATGTAATCCTTGACATAGGCGCTGGCCAGAATGGACTGACGTGCCATTTCCAGCTGATTGACCACTTCAGGTGTCTTATCCAGGCCTTTGTTAGTGGCTTCCTTGGCAACCAGGAGCTGTTTGGCCAGATTTTCGATGATCATCTTGCGTGTTTCTGGTGTATCAGGCATGCCTTGGGCAGCTTGCTGCTGCATGAACTGATCCACTTGTTTCTTGCTGATAGGCGTGCCATCGACAGTGGCAGCAACATCGGCGCTGTCGGTCTTTTCATTACATGCACTGAGTACGAACATGGCAAGCACGCTAGCCAGGACGACACGGGACTTAATTGACATACACATTCCTTCAATATTGAGCTGACTTTGCAGCAGATATCATGCCTGTCGGCATACGACGATTTAAAAAATGACGCTGAATTCTACTCGTGATTTTACCTGACATGCTAGTTATTCACTTTTACTTACCAAATTTCCATGAAAAACGGCTGTCACTAGCCTTTGCCAGAGACAGCCGCAGTCTGTATCAGCCATTCTGAAGCAGTTTGAAATATCAGAGACTGGCGAGGTAGGCCTGCAATTGATCCAGCAGAGCGCCAAAACCCTGGTCCATGCTGGCAAAGCTGTCGTGGAAGACGTTTCTTTCTTCTTCAGTGGCATTATCAAGCAAGGCCCAGCGTATCGTGAGTTGCGTGCCCCCGGCATGCTCATCAAAACTGATGGTCGATAAAATCTCCAGTGGCCAGGCCGGGCTCATGGGGTGGTGTGCCAGATTGCCGGCCTCATCTGAAAAGCTGTGGTGATACACCAGTTTTTCAGGGCTGATTATTTCCTTATAAACAAATTTAGCCCACATCATGCTGCCATCGGGGCCACGCATGCCAAAGTGGTAGCTGCCGCCTACGCGTAAATCCATGCTGGACTGGACGACTGTAAAGCCTGTCGGCCCCCACCATTTCGCCAGATGGTCACCCTCGCTAAAGGCGGTAAACACCAGTTCACGAGGTGCCTTCAGGATACGGGTGATCAAAAAATCCGGTTTATTTTCATTCATGCTGTCCTCCCTTCGGTGTCGGTGTAGGTGTAGGTGTAGGTGCTGGCTTAGCTGCTGTTTGCAACTCTTGCAGATAGATTTCCAGCCTGTCCAGGCTTTGCTCCCAGAACTGGCGGTATTGCTCGACCCAGCCGTAAGCTTCTTTGAGCGGCCTGGCCTGTAACTGGCATGGCCGCCACTGGGCACTGCGGCTGCGCGTGACCAGGCCTGCGCGCTCGAGCACCTTTAAATGCTTGGTGATGGCAGGCAGGCTCATGTCAAAAGGCTGTGCCAGTTCACTGACCGAGCTTTCCCCTGTGGATAAACGGGCCAGTATGGCGCGGCGGGTAGGGTCGGCTAGCGCTGAGAAGGTCTTGCTGAGGGCATCTTGCTGCATGGTGGTGACTGCTTTATTTAACTACTTGGTAAAATAAGACAAATTTATCACTATGTCAATTTGGATTTGAGCAAATTTTCGAGGTATTTCTGTTAAAAATAAGGAATATTTCTTAAAAGCACTGAAGTCATGGAACAAATTCTCACTTACCCACTCCAAGCTTGGCAGCTTGCACTGGTGTAAGAATAACAAGCCAGACAGGCAATAAAAAACGATGCACACCAGTTCTAGCCTATCCGGCCAAAGACTCTTACAAGCGTACCCCGACAGGAGACATGAATGCGTATTTTGCAGGTTTTATGTGGCACAGCCCTCATCGCCACCAGCTTTAGCGGCCAGCTTGCGCTTGCCGCCAGCGAAGAAAAAATCGACCTCGACCTGATTACCAAATTGCGTGACGAGGCCATGAACCGCTCCAAGGCGCAAGAAATACTGGGCACACTCACAGATGAAATCGGCCCACGCCTGACCGGTTCGCCCGCCCTGCGCAAGGCAGGTGACTGGACCCGCAGCAAATTCGGAGAATGGGGCCTGCAAAATATCCACAGCGAAAGCTTTGCCCCCTTTGGCCGCGGCTGGACGCTGGAAAAAACCACCCTGCGCATGGTTGCGCCTTCGCAAGTCGATCTGTATGCCATCCCCAAGGCATGGACGCCAGGCACTAACGGACTGCAGCGTGGCAAGCTGATCATCGCAAAAATGGTAGCAGATGAGGATTTACCAAAATGGAAGGGCAAGTTGGCCGGTGCCATCGTCTTGCTCGATGAACCTTTGCCGATCAAACCGCATGTGAAGGCAGATGCGCACAGGTATACACATGAAGAACTGAGTGAGCTCAGTAAAATCGATTTCGAGCCATCAGCCTCCCGCCGTGGCGATATACAGACTTACCTGAAGCGTTTTGCATTCGCCAAAAAACTGCGTACCTTCCTGGCAGAAGAAAAAGCCCTGGCTGCCCTGAATGTGACCCGTGGCGAAGATGGCACCATCTTCGTACAGGAAGGCGGCTCGTACAAAAAAGATGAAGTGACCGGCCCGCCAACCCTGGTCGTTGCCAGCGAAACCTATAACCGTCTGTATCGCCTGGTCGACAAGAAAAAAGATGTGGAACTGGAAATTGACGTCAAAGCCACGTTCAGCGACGAAGACACGGAAGCTGCCATCAATGTACTGGCAGAAATCCCTGGCACAGATAAAAAAGACGAAATCGTCATGCTCGGCGCCCATCTGGATTCCTGGCATGGCGGCACTGGCGCCACCGACAATGCCGCTGGCGTTGCCATGGCGATGGAAGCTGTGCGCCTGTTGAAGGCGACTGGTTTCAAGCCACGCCGTACCATACGCATCGCCCTGTGGGGCGGTGAAGAACAAGGTTTGCTGGGTTCGCGTGCCTATGTCAATAAATGGATCGCATCCCGCCCTGAACCGACCGATCCGAAAGAACTTGAGCTACCGACTTTTGCACGCAAACCCACCGGGCCGCTCAGCATCAAACCCATGCACAGCAAGATTTCTGCCTACTTCAACCTAGATAATGGCGGCGGCAAGATCCGTGGCATCTATGCAGAAAACAATGCGACCTTAAAACCGATATTCGATGCCTGGCTGGCACCATTCAATGATGTCGGTGCTACGACAACTACGCTGCGCAATACTGGCAGCACCGACCATGTGAGCTTCGACCGCGTTGGCGTACCGGGTTTCCAGTTTGTCCAGGATGATATGGATTACTTCAGCCGCACCCATCACTCCAGTATGGATGTGTATGACAAGGTACAAAAGAGCGACCTGACCCAGGCTTCGATGATACTGGCGAGTTTTGTTGCCCATGCTGCCAACCGCAATGACATGCTGCCGCGCAAGCCTATGCCAAAAGATCCACCGCCAGACGAGAAGAAAGACGACAAGGCAACAGAAGAGACAGCGGCCAAATAAATAATACAGATACTTCACACTTTATTCTTTCAAAAAGGCCATTTGCGCTTAGTCTTCCCGAACAGGAATACAATGCGCCTGTGGCCTTTTTTGATTGAGACAAGAGATGAGTGAAGTTAGCCTGACCAGCGTGGAAGATATTCCCGATAACCTGGCCGAGATATTGCCAGTGGGCATGATCGCCGGTGGAGGCGTGGCAGCACTGGCCATGGCAGCAGTAGCCAACCGCAAGTTTCTGGCGGCCCAGCCTGCAGAACAGCAAAACAGCGGCTGGCAGGCATTCCACTATGAGCGCATTTCTGCAAGCGAATTTGAAATCACAGGCGGCATCGCCGATCCAAGTTCAGGCGGTAAAAAATTTCATGGTGCGCATGACACGGTCATCATTACCGAGGCCGATGTTCTGGCTGAAATGCAATTGATGCTGCCGCCAGCAGCAACGCCAGCTTTAGCGCATGCCACTACGACTCTGGCTCAACCCGTCGCCACCATACAAGGCACAAATGCAGCGAATGTACTCAAGGTGATTTTTACTTTGCCGGATGATGAGTTGGGGCGCCAGAGAGTCTTGCGCGCTTTTCAATTACAGGCCGATTTCTTTGGCGCAAAAGTTCAGGCTTGCTCATTACATGATGTCAGCGTGTTGAAGCTGGATTAAGCTGGATTAAGTTGGATCAAGCACCTTGACAACGCGTACTTTTTTAAAATGGCTGATGACATTCGGCCTTTGCCTCTTGCTATACGCGATATGGCGACGAGACGTACTGCCACCTCCGGCCGAATTGAACAATGTGCTGTTGAATGAACCGGTACAAACCAAGATAGAACAAACCGCATTTGAGGTCAGCAGAGGTGGTGTCGATTACAAGGTGCAGCCCTTGTATGACTATGACCTGGTTGGTCTGGTCGTCAGCAGACATGACACCAGCACAGGCTGGGATTACCTGCACCGCGAATGGAACGACCATTTGAATGTCATGGATATCTGTGTCATCTGGGGTAATAATGCACGCAATGGTTCTTACAACGATATCAGTTTTTCCAGTGGCCAGTTCACCTGTAATTTCCGGGCATCGACAGCAGAAGCATTTGCCGCATTTGACCAGACTGCCATTTCGAATAATCATTTGCTGACCGATCAGCCAGGGTTGGCAAAGATCATGCAAAAAGTCGAGATCGGCGATCAGATTCATCTCCGTGGTCGCCTCTCCGAATATTCACACAACCATGGTTTCGCTTTCAAGCGCGGCACCAGCATCGTCCGCACTGACACCGGCAACGGCGCCTGTGAAACCATTTTTGTGGATAGTTTCGAAATACTCAAAAGCAGTGGTCAGACATGGCGCAAGCTGGTGTGGCTTGCGGCCTTTATGCTAGTCGCCAGTATCGTGGGCTGGTTTATGCAGCCTGTACGGTTTAATCATTGAGGTATTGCCGCAAAAAAAAACTTATTTTTTCTCTGTAGTGCGAACAAAGCGAATCACTCCAGTACTTTGATACTGTTTTCCATTAAGGGAAGCTGGAGTAAATTGACATTGTTCAAGAAGCTTGACGACTTCATTGTCAATGCCAGTATCTTTGCTGCTGTCTTCGATTTTGATACCAAAGGTTTTTCCTTTTGTATCAACCAGGAAACGTAATCTGACCAGCCATTGTTTTGCACTTGGGCTCACTACGCTATATTTATCCGAACGACAACTGCTTTCTATTAATTCTGGAGCTGGGGAAGGCGGGCCTTCCATGCCCAAGTTCCACACATAATGATAGCCAAACCAGCTGGTAACAGGTTTGTCGTCAAGACTTGCAGGGTCAAATTTACAGAGTGACAAGGCATTAAACGCTGCATCGTCCATGATCTTCCAGCCACTGCTTTGAGAGATGTATTTGGCTGCAATGCTTCCGTTTTCTGTAATCAGGAATCTCAACTGTACTCGCCCTTGCAGTTCATAACGCAATGCTTCACGCGGATATTCTGGTTTTTTGCAGTTGTCGTGTTTGAGGCTGGCATTCTTGAATTTACTATCAGGTCTTACATTTGAAACTGTAATCATGTTTGGTTTGATGTTTGCAAACTTGGCGGCGGTTTCTTTTGCCAGGTCATCTCGCCCGGTCAGCCTGTAAATCTTTTCCAGCCCCCCCAAGATTGATTGCTGCCAATACGCCTTATCGTTACTTTGCTTCTCGTTCAGCGTGGCGGCACGCTTGAATGTAGTTTCTGCTTCTTCAAGGCGTCCTTGAGCCAGGAATATATCGCCAAGCAATACAAAATTTCCAATCAAGCCTGCCTCCTCTTCGCCATACCCAGCCTGAAGAATCTTTATTGCCTGCGATAGCGATGTTTCTGCCGGTTTATAGTCATTCTCTGATAAATACATGTTCCCCAGCCAGTTTAGCGTGCGTGCCCTCTCTCGTCCTGCCAGTGCCGGTACTTTTTCTTGTATGGCTATGACGCGCAACAGCACAACTTCTGCCTGCTTGAATTGCTTCAGGTTCCCGTAAAAGTTTGCCTGCTGATTCAACACTTCTATCACTCTCTCGGGATAGGAGCTCTGCTCTTTTTCTGCTAAAAGTAATGCCTGTTTATTCAAGTCAAAGGCGAGGGCGTATTGTTGTTTTTGAAAGAATAGAGTTGCAGCTTCGCCATTAAGAGCCCGAATCGTGTCAATTTCAGCAGCCTGAACCAAGTCAGTAATGCAAAAACTCATGAACGTGGCGAGAATGGTTTTTTTCATTTTTCTATGTTTCATTTTTTAATTGTTTTGGATTGTCAGGGGAAGAACCAGCCTGCGTACAAATATCACTTTAAAGATATGCAATTGTAGCCTGTGAACTTCAGAGAAAAATGCACAACAGAAAGAATGTTATTACTTGCTCCTATCTTTGCCTATTTAGCTAGCTTCTTGAATCAATATTCATGCAATGCGATAGTAAAGTCATCATGGGAATCACCACAGTTTAAGCTCGCGCAACAAACACATTTGTTTCCATCCGCATAATGGAGGATACTTGCACAATATGGTGCACAGACTTGCACTTTTATCTCTCGTTATCTTCCAACAGAAGGAGAACGTATGACCTCTTCCCACTTCGCTGAGCTGATTGCTTATGCGCAAGCGCACACCGGCCCGGCATCTGAACGCCAGGGTTCTTTTATTACCACCTATTTTGAAAACACTGACCCGGATGAAATTATCAGCCGGGGTCCAGCTACGCTGTTTGCCCAGGCCAATGCCCACTGGCGTTTGCTGGATGCTCCACGGGCTGCGCACACGCCCAAGATAAGGGTGTTCAACCCCACTCTGGCAGAAGATGGTTTTGTCAGCGACCATACTGTCGTGCAGATTGTGAATGACAATATGCCTTTCCTGGTGGATTCGGTGACGATGGCGATCAACCGCAGTGGCCGTACTGCCCACTGGATAGTGCATCCCTTGATGAGTGTGGCGCGTGATGCGAATGGTAGTGTGACCGCGGTCAGCACCGTGGCAGCGGCAAAGGCTGCCGGCAGCACTGATCCGGTTGAATCCCTGATTTTGGTTGAATGTGACCGCATTGTTGATCAGGCTGCGCAACAGGCGCTGGTGGAAGATCTGAAAAGTGTCTTGTCTGATGTACGCGGTGCCGTGGTTGACTGGCAACCCATGCTGGCCCGTGTACGTGAAGTGCGTGCAGCCTGCGAGAAATCCAGCCAGTCCCCCGAAAAACGTGATGAAGCGATTGCCTTTCTGGCCTGGCTGGAAGACCGCCATTTCACCTTCCTCGGTGTGCGTGACTATGACCTGAAGCGTGAAGGCGACAATGTCAGCCTGGTGGCGATTGCTGATTCTGGTCTGGGTATTTTACGTGGCCCGGTCAAAACCCCGGAAACCCGTTTGCCGCCAGAAGTGGTGGCCTTGATGGATTCGACAGAAATGGTCATGGTCACCAAGGCCATGACGCGCGCCACTGTGCACAGACCAGCCTGGCTGGACTATATCGCCGTCAAGCGTTTTGATGATGCCGGTAATGTGATTGGTGAATCGCGCTTCCTGGGTCTGTACACATCCACGGCTTATTCTGAGCCGGTAGGCAATATCCCGCTGGTACGCCAGCGCGTGGTGAATGTCATGAATACCTCCGGCGTCGTGCCTGAGAGCCATGCCGCCAAGTCCCTGCAGGCCATTCTCGATGATTATCCGCGTGATGAATTGTTCCAGATTGATGCTGCAACCCTGGCTGATCATGCGATCGGCATCTTGCGTCTACAAGAACGCCAACGCACCCGCCTGTTCCTGCGTCGTGACCCGTTTGGCCGTTTTACTTCGGCCCAGGTGTTTGTGCCACGTGACCGCTATAACACTGAGCTGCGCATCAAGATAGGCAATGAATTGATGATGGCGCTGAATGGCCAGTCGATAGAATTCACGCCCATGCTGACCGACAGCCCATTGGCGCGCATTCATTATCTGGTCAGGGCCAAGGATGTCGCACCACAAAACGTCAACCTGGCGATGCTGGAAGCCCGTATCGCCAAACTTGCACAACGCTGGGAAGATGATTGCACTGCAGAGTTGCTGCGCTCGCATGGTGAAGGCAATGGTCTGAGCCTGGCAAACCGTTTTGCCAATGCCTTCCCTACAGCTTACCGTGAAGATTTCTCTGCCCTGGTGGGTGCAGAAGATGCCGACATGCTGGCCAGCCTGAACGCAGGTGCACCGATGATGGTCAAGCTTTATCGTCCGCTTGATGCAGGGCCGGGCAATCTGCGCTTCAAGATTTATAACACCGCCAAGGTGGCCTTGTCTGATTCCCTGCCTGTGCTGGAACATATGGGTGCCAGGGTACTCGATGAACATCCGTATGCCATCGTCAGCGGCGCCGAGACTTTGTGGATACATGACCTTGGCTTGCAATTGCCCGCCAATACCGATTTGTCATCAGTCAAAGTGCGCTTTGAAAACCTGTTCTCGCAAGCCTGGGGCGGCGAGGTTGAAAGTGATGACCTGAACCGCCTGGTACTCAATACTACGCTGGATGCACGCTCCATCGCCGTCTTGCGTGCTTGCTCGCGTTATTTCAAGCAACTGGGTTTTGCCTATAGCCAGAACTATATCGAAGCAGCGTTGAACAAGAATGCGCCTATCACACAACTGATTGCCGAGCTGTTTGGTGCCCGCTTCAAACCTGATTATGTCGGTGACCGTGAACAGGCACAAAAGCATATACGCGAACAGCTTGAAGCGCAGATGAGCAATGTAGCGAGTCTGGATGAAGACCGCATCTTGCGCCAGTTCATTGCGACCATCGTTGCAACCCTGCGTACCAATCTGTGGCAAACCACTGCGAGCGGCGCATTCAAGCCCTATATGAGCTTCAAGCTCAATCCACGCGAAGTACCGGGTGTGCCAGAACCTAAGCCCTTGTTTGAAATCTGGGTGTATTCGCCGCGTGTTGAAGGTGTTCATCTGCGCGGCGGCAAGGTCGCACGTGGCGGCCTGCGCTGGTCTGACAGGCGTGAAGACTTCCGTACTGAAATCCTGGGCCTGGTGAAAGCTCAGCAAGTTAAGAATACGGTCATCGTGCCTGTTGGTTCCAAAGGTGGTTTTGTCCTCAAGAATGCACCGCCAGCGACAGACCGTGAAGCTTATCAGGCCGAAGGCGTGGCTTGCTATAAAATCTTCCTGTCCGGCTTGCTGGATGTGACTGACAATATCGTCAAAGGCGCGGTAGTGCCGCCCAAACTGGTGATACGCCATGATGTCGATGATCCTTATCTGGTGGTGGCGGCTGACAAGGGCACGGCGACCTTCTCTGATATCGCCAATGGCGTCTCGGCTGACTATGGTTTCTGGCTCGGTGATGCTTTTGCCTCTGGCGGTTCGGTCGGTTACGACCACAAGAAAATGGGTATCACTGCCCGCGGCGCATGGGAATCAGTCAAGCGTCATTTCCGTTCACAGGGTGTGAATACGCAGGATACGGCTTTCACTGTCGCCGGTATTGGTGACATGTCAGGCGACGTGTTCGGGAATGGTATGTTGCTGTCCGAGCATATCAAACTGGTGGCGGCATTTGACCACCGTCATATTTTCATCGACCCATCACCTGATGTGGCAAGCTCATTTGCCGAACGCCAGCGCCTGTTCAATTTGCCGCGCTCAAGCTGGGATGATTACGACAAGAGCCTGATTTCTGCCGGCGGCGGCGTGTTCCCACGCACAGCAAAATCCATCAGTCTGAGCCCGGAAGCACGTGCTGTGCTGGGCATAGAAACTGCAGAGCTGGCACCAGTAGAATTGCTGCGCGCCATCCTGCAAGCCCCTGTTGATTTGCTGTACAACGGTGGCATAGGCACTTATGTCAAAGCCAAGTATGAAACCCATGCCCAGGTCGGTGACAAGGCTGGCGACGCCTTCCGTGTCAATGGCAATGACTTGCGCTGCAAGGTGCTGGCCGAAGGTGGTAATTTGGGTTGCACACAAAATGGCCGTATAGAATTCGCACAAAAAGGTGGTCGTATCTATACCGATGCAATAGATAATTCTGCCGGTGTTGATTGCTCTGACCATGAAGTCAATATCAAGATTTTGTTGGGCAGCATCGTCGAAGCAGGTGACCTGACACTCAAGCAACGTAATGACTTGCTGGCGTCGATGACGGATGAAGTCGGCCACCTGGTCCTGACCGATAATTATTATCAAAGCCAGGCACTGGATATTGCTGCGCACCGCCCGCTGTATGTACTTGATGGTCAACAAAGATTGATGCAGTCACTGGAAAAACAGGGCCGCCTGAACCGTGCCATAGAATACCTGCCCAGCGATGATGAAATCTTCCATCGCAAGGCCTTGAAGCAAGGCCTGACTGCACCAGAAGGTGCGGTCGTGCTGGCCTATGCCAAGATGTCAGTGTTTGATGAACTGGTCGCCAGCAATTTGCCGGACGATCCTTTCTTCAGTCGTGCATTGAAAGCTTACTTCCCGCAAGTCTTGTCTGAACGTTTTGCTGAAGCGATCTCGAATCACCCATTGAAACGCGAAATCATCGCCACCTTCATCACCAATACCGTGGTCAATCGTGCCGGTGCTACCTTCGTCAACTTCATCGCGTCTGAAGCTGGCGCGACCGCGGCTGACGTGATACGCGCCTTCACCCTGGCACGCGAGATATTTGATCTGGAAGCGCTGTGGGATCAAATCGATGCGCTGGATTACAAGGTTGATTCAAAACTGCAACTCGACCTCTTGTCCAAGCTGATTGCCATTGCCCAAAGAGCCTCGCGCTGGATGCTGCGCATACGTTCGCAAAGCACTGATCTGCCGACGTTGATACAACGCTACCAGCCAGCAGCGCGTGAGCTGCGCTGGCAACTGGCAGACTGGCTGCCAGCCAATGCCCATGCCAACTGGCAAAAAGAAGCCGAGGCGCTGACGCAAGCCGGGGTAGAAGCAACGCTGGCACAAAACCTGACGGCGCTGGAATATATTTTCCCGGCACTCGATCTGGTCGATCTGGCACAAAGCACCAGCAGCACTCTGGAACTGGCAGCACGCGCTTACTTTGGCATTGATGATGAACTGGGCCTGACCGGCTGGCGTAATCAGATCAACCGCCTGCCCACAGACACTTTGTGGCAGACACAGGCACGCGGCAGCGCGAGGGATGATGTGTATTCCATCGCCAGCCAGATCACCCGTGGGCTATTGTCACGCCAGGAAGATGTCAGTAACTGGCATGCGCAACATGCACCAGCCATAGACAGGCTGACTGCTTTACTGACCACCATCAGTGCACAGGGGCCAGACCTGGCACCGGTATCAGTTGCTTTGCGCGAGTTGCGTCACCTGGCTTGATGGATGTTTGATTACGGTCTGATCAAAACTGCCTGTCTGTAATGACAGGCAGTTTTTTTATGCGCCCTATTTACACTATTGCCCGGATTTACCGGATTTGCTGAATTTGGCGACAGGCTGGCAGCTTGCATCAAGCATGTACTGCTTTGCAGCTTGAGTCTTCTTTGCTTGCTCCATGTTCTGTACGCGTATCGTGTCACCGGAGATATTCCACCGGGATGCAGACACATCCAGTTCATGCAGTTTGGCGCAACTGGCCGTATTGTAGAACATCAGAAAATCATTCGAGCCACTGTATTCATGGGTGACCAGCACCTTTTCGTCCTGGCTCAGATAGACATTTTTCCTGACCCAGATACCACTGTTGATTTCACACTGAGTATTTGTGGCGAGTTGCAAGACCTCTAAAGGTGGCTCGGGAAAGGCATCGACTTCAGGATCATTGGCCTCGCTATGGAAGCGCAATTCCACGGTTTTGGACTTTGCATGGAAAATCTCGTATTCCCCTGGCGTGAGCGGGATCACGGCAAGCTTGTGCAATTGGCAGCCGGCAGCAAGTACCTGTGTCGTCAAAAGGCAGGTCAACATGGCAAACAAGGTGGTCTTTTTGTGTAGCATGGTCGATCTAGTATCACAATATTAATAAAATATACAATTTTACTTGCAGATGTTGAACGTATTCTGATTTTCCTGCTCAAAACCATCTGCTGCACTCACTATCCTGTCCTGAATAATAACCATATGAAAAAACATTCTGCACACTATTTGCCTGCTGCCTTGTTGGGCTTTGCGCTCACCGTTTCCCCATACAGCCAAGCCCAGGCACAAGATACCAGAGTAAATGAAACCGCCTTGCGCGCCCATCTGGCTCTTATTTCTTCTGACCTGTTTGAAGGCCGTGGCACAGGCCAGCGTGGCGGTGATCTGACAGTAGCCTATCTCGAAACCCAGGCCGCTGTAGCTGGTCTGTTGCCCGCCAACGGCAAGAGCTACAGGCAGGCAGTCAGCATAAATGGTATCAAGTCCTTGCCATTGGAAAGCTCGGTCAATATACGTCTTGCCAGGTCGCTTAACCTGACTTTTGGTGAAGACTGGATCTGGAGTGCGGGTGATGCCGTGAGCTCGCACCAGTTTGATCATGAATTGCTGTTCGTCGGTTACGGCATCAACGCGCCAGAAGAGCAATGGGATGATTTCAAGGGTGTCGATTGCAAAGGCAAGATACTGGTCGTCATGGTCAATGATCCGCAGCCTACCGCAGAGCAGCCAGACCGCTTTGGCGGCAAAGCCCTGACTTATTATGGCCGCCGTACTTACAAGACTGAAGAGGCCCTGCGCCGTGGCGCCGCCGGGGTTTTGCTGATACATACCGATGCGTCAGCAAATATAGGCTGGGATGTCTTGAAAAATGGTGGCATGGGTGAGCAATTCCAGTTGGCCAATAAAGATGCCAAAGGCCTGGCCATACAAGGCTGGATCACCGATGGCGCAGCAAATACCCTGTTTGCCGCATCAGGCCTGGATTTGAATGCCTTGCGTCAGGCAGCTGAGCGCAAGGATTTCAAACCCGTCGCCATCAAGGCCAGGCTCAAGGGTGAAGCAAAATCGCAAATACGTCAGCTTGAGCAATTCAATATCGCAGGCATCGTACCCGGCACTGACCCGCAATTGAAAAACGAACTGGTGATCTACAGTGCCCACTGGGATCACCTGGGCAAGCAGGAAGGTGCAGGTGACCAGATTTATAACGGTGCTGTCGATAATGGCTCTGGTACAGCAGCCTTGCTGGCAATGGCAAAAGCAGCCGTTGCACAACCAGCCAAACGCAGCCAGATGTTCCTGTGGGTGGCAGCAGAAGAACAAGGCCTGCTGGGCAGCGCCTGGTATGCTGCGCATCCGCTCTGGGCCTTGAACAAGACAGCGGCAGCCCTGAATCTCGACACGCTTAATTTTGTAGGTCGTACCAGGGATATCAGCGCCTTTGGTGCCGACCGTAGTGACCTCATCGTTGCTGCCAACAAGGTTGCGCTAGGCATGAACATGACAGTTGCGCCGCCGCGTGTGGATGTGGCCGGTGGTTATTTCCGCAGCGACCATTTCAGCTTTGCCAAAGCCGGTGTACCGGCATTTTCCATAGGCAGTGGCCGTGACTACATCAATGAGCCGCAAGCCTCGCAGGAAAAGGCGCGTGGCTATGGCAAGCGTTATCATCAGGTCACAGACGAGTATGACCCGAACTGGGATCTGTCCGGCATGACTGAGCAGGCACAGTTCACTCTGAATCTGGGACGCGAAATTGCTGATGCCGCAAAAATGCCGGTCTGGAAGGAAAATGATGCGTTTGCGAGAGTAAGGAAGTGAATCAATAAAAAGATGCTGGAACTTGTCCTGGAAAATGATTTCCAAGCCTATGCTGTCTATCCTTAGACAAAATCTCTACAAGAATTTATAAGAAAGAAAATAATGAACCAGACAATATTTAAATTAAAGCCCATCGCCAGCGTATGTCTGCAAGTCATGCTGACCATGCCTTTGTTGCACAGCATGGCGCATGCCGCTGATGCTCCCATTGTACCAGCGGCAAAAAACGTAGCTCCGGCAAAAAAAGAAAGCGGCATGGATACCGCAGTTGCCCCCGGTGACGACTTTAACCGCTATGCCAACGGTGGCTGGGAAAAAACTGCCGTCATCCCTGACGACAAAGTCGCCGTCGGTATTTTTGATGTATTGAAAGAAGAGTCTGATGCCAAGGTCTTGAAAATCATAGAGCAATCGACCAAGGCAGAAGCCGGAAGTGCCGTGCGCAAGATCGGTGACTTCTACACTTCTTACCTCAATACCGATGTCATCAACAAACGTGGCCTGGCACCCCTGCAGGGCGAGATGCAAAGCATTGCCGACCTGAAGGACAAGGCTGCCCTGGCGACTTACCTGGGCAAGCATTTGCGTGCCGACGTTGATCCTATCAACGCCACCAATGTTTTTACTGAAAACCTGTTTGGCCTGTGGGTGTCGCAAGGCTTCCATGACCATACGAAGTACATGCCTTACCTGCTGCAAGGTGGGCTGGGTTTGCCTGACCGTGAATACTATCTGTCAGCCAGCCCGAGGATGGCAGAGATCAGGAAAAACTATCTGGCCCACATCGCCGCGACATTCAAGCTGGCAAATGTGGCGGATGCCGAGCAAGCCGCCAAGCGCGTCTTTGATCTAGAAATGCTGATCGCCAAAGGCCATGCGAATCGCGAAGATACTTCTGACGTCTTGAAGGCGGACAATACCTGGACCCTGACTGACTTTAATAAAAAAGCTGCCGGTCTGGATTGGGCAGCCTATTTCAAAGCAGCAGGTCTGGATGGGCAAAGCAAATTCATCATCTGGCATCCCACAGCATTGAAGGCATCGTCTGCACTGGTAGCGAAAACGCCACTGGCAAGCTGGCAGGATTATTTGCGCTTCCATGTCATCAATACGCGTTCCACGGTATTGCCGCAGGCCTTCTTTGATCAGCGCTTCAAGTTTTACAGCGCACTCAGCGGTGCCAAAGCTGCTCAGCCGCGCTGGAAATATGCAGTGGCAGCAACCAATAATGCGGTCGGTGAAGAAGTCGGTAAATTGTATGTGGCCGAGAATTTCTCACCTGAATCCAAAACCCGTATCAATGGCATGGTCAGCAATATCCTGGCTGCCTTTGGCGAACGCGTACAGGCCTTGAAATGGATGACGCCAGCGACCAAGCAAGAAGCATTGGCAAAAATCAAATCGACCTATGTTGGTGTTGGTTACCCGGACAAGTGGCGCGATTATTCTGGCCTGGTGGTCGATGCAAATGATGCCTATGGCAACCGTGAGCGTTCGCAGGAATTTGAATACAGCCGCGCCCTGGCAAAATTTGGCCAGCCTGTGGATGTCACTGAATGGTGCATGAATGCGCAACTGGTGAATGCCGTTAACATGCCGCTGCAAAATGCCATCAATTTCCCGGCAGCGTATTTGCAATCCCCGAACTTTGACCTGGCCGCCAGCGACGCCACCAATTACGGCGCTCTGGGTGCCACCATAGGCCATGAAATCAGTCACAGCTTTGACAATTCCGGTGCCATGTTTGATGCAAAAGGCGAATTGCGCAACTGGTGGAGCAAGGCTGACCTCGCGCATTTCAAGACGTCTTCCAAAGCCCTGATCGCCCAGTTCAATCAATACAAGGCATTCCCTGATCTGTCCGTGAATGGCGCACAAACTTTGGGTGAGAACATTGCCGATCTGGCTGGCCTGATGGCAGCCTATGATGCCTATCGTACCTCGATGAAACAAAAAGGCCAGGCCATTACCAAAGAAGATGAACAGGAATTTTTCCTCGCCTATGCCCGCAGCTGGCGCGGCAAGATGCGTGATGAAACCTTGCGCACAGCCATCATCACCAATGAACACGCACCAGGACAATACCGTGTGCTGACCGTGCGTAATCTGGATGCCTGGTACGATGCTTTTGCCGTGCAGCCTGGCCAGAAACTGTATCTGGCACCAAAGGACAGGGTCAAAGTCTGGTAAGGAAAGTAGGTGTCAGGCCGGTCGCAAGCCATCATGCATGCGCCGCCTGACTTCTGCAACATGACGCTCGCTGACAGGGACTTTGTCCTGGTTGGCGAGTGTGAGTTGATAGACGCCGTCACCCAATACCTCAAGCTGACTGAGCTGGTCACAGCGCACAATGGCACTGCGGTGCACCCGCATGAAATGTGCCGGATCAAGATGTTTTTCGAGCTGGCTTAGAGCAACCCTGTGCAGTACTGCACGCCGCATTTGACGCTCATTCAGATGTAATTGCATGTAATTTCCTGCCGCTTCTATCCATAAGACATCTGCCAGCTGTATGCACTCTATGCGGCCTACCGAGCGCACACTGACTTGTTGCCAGTAAGCCGGCTGCTCTTTTTTTGACTCATCTTCAGCTTTGACATACTGGCTCATGGCTTGCGCATAACTGGCTTGCTGGCGCTGCGTGAGCATGGCCGCAGCACGTTCCAGCGATAGTGCCAGACGCTCATCGTCAAAAGGTTTCAGCAAGTAATCGAGCGCGTGCAGGTCAAAGGCTTCTATCGCATGGGCGTTGAAGGCGGTGACAAAAATTACCAGCGGTGGTGTTGCCTGGGTACTCAATTCACGTGCCAGTATCAGACCGGTTTCGCGGGGCATTTGTATATCGAGAAAAATGACATCGACCGCATACGCATCCAGTGTTTCGCGCGCCGTAGCCACATTTGCACATTCAGCGACGATGCTCCAGCCGGGATGATCCCGCAAGGCATAACGCAAGTTGGCCCGCCCGGGTTCTTCATCATCGACGATCAGTGCACGAATATTGTTCACGCTGTCTCACTCTCTGTCGCACTCTCAGGCATCTGCAACGGCATGCGGATTTCTACTTCATACCGTTGTTGTCCCTCATCTTGTATGCGGCCACTGTGCATGCTGGCGCGTCCTGCATACATCAATTCCAGTCTGGCGCGTGTCTGCGGCAAGCCCAGCCCCAGACCAGGGTTGGCGGCGACACCATTGGTGATGGTATTGCTTACCTTGATACTGAGTTCTTCACCGTGCAGCTTGAATTGCATGCGGATATCGCTGCTGCCTTCGTGGCAATCCAGATCATGGCGCAAGGCGTTTTCCAGCAAGGGTTGCAGCAGCAAAGGTGGGCAGTCACCTGCCAGAACGTTGCCTGTATCACCTGTGATGCTGATCTGCAGGCGTGCGCCGTAGCGCAGTCTTTGCAATTCCAGGTAATCGCGTATGAATGTCATTTCATCTTCCAGGCTTACCCAGTCCCTGCTGCTGGCCGTCAAAGCATAGCGCAGCAAATCGCTGAGACGGTTCAGACCAGTCAGGGCAATGCGCTTGTCATCACTCCTGACCAGGGCGCTGATGGCATTGAGGCAATTGAAGATGAAGTGCGGCTCCAATTGCCCGCGCAAGGCATCCAGCCTTTGCTGCTCCAGGTCCAGTTTGAGATGCAAAACATCATTCATCGATTGCTGCAGGGCGTGTTCACGCACACGCGCTTGTCGCCAGGTGCAGATTGCCAGTACGGCAATGAAGGTGCCGGTGGACCAGGCAAATTCGAGGAAAATCGTAAAGTTACGCATATTGAAGGCCGTACTGACGATATCTTGCAAGCCAAAACCGGGTTTGTCCTTGAGCAGGTCAAGGATGGCGATATACATCACTTCCAGTGGCAGAAAGCACAGCAGCATGATTGCATAGGCCAGCGCTATGCCTTTCGCCTTGCTGAGAAATCGTTCGTACCGCATGAAGATCAGGTAGAGGCAGGTACTGAACACCATCATCAGCAAATGGCTGCTGACCCAGAACCACAGTATCTCGCTAAAGCTGCGCTGGGTAGTGCCGTACTTGATCAGGTCACCATAATTGCCGAGTGCACCAATGGCGCACAGGCTGATCCATACCAGGATATTGCTCAGCAAGAGCTTGAGCAAGCTGATCGCCGTGAGAGGGTGAGCCTGGTTCAGGGCGGGAGTATCTGGGCGGGCATTTTCCATGGCAGCAGTATAGCAGTCTGCATGACCATATTTGCTTGCGCAGGGAGGTAGCAGAGACAGGGTTTCGGGGTTTCGTCACAAGCTTTGCCATGACAGTTTATCGCTGCCAGATAATCAATTTCTGCAATTAAATTGCCAAGGCAAAGGGAAGCTCATGGATGTGAAACTCAAAGTGAATGGGCAGGTACGCACATGCCAGGCAGATGGCGATACTCCCCTGCTCTGGATACTGCGTGAAGACCTGGGCCTGACAGGCACCAAGTTTGGCTGCGGTGCCGGCCTGTGCGGTGCCTGCACCGTACATCTGGATGGTCAGGCTCTACGCAGTTGCCTAGTGCCGGTAGAAGGCCTGAATGGGCGCAACATCACGACGATAGAAGGCCTGTCGCCTGATCGCAGCCATGTCCTGCAACAAGCCTGGATAGAGCATCAGGTGCCGCAATGTGGGTATTGCCAGTCAGGTATGCTGATGGCGGCGGCCGCCTTGCTGAAAACCACACCACATCCCAGTGACAGGCAAATCGATGCTGTCATGACCAATTTGTGCCGTTGCGGTACTTATCCGCTTGTCAGGGCGGCCATACATACTGCTGCTGCGAAGCTCAAGCCATTGTCAGGCAAGAAAGGGGTAAAAGCATGACTACCCTGGTTTCGCCTGCACGCAGGAATTTTCTTAAATCTTCAATGGTGGCAGGTGCATGGGTACTGGGCAGCAGCACCATACCCATGCTTGATAGTCTGGCAGCAGATGACACAAGCAAGACAGTCTCACCCGTTGATTCACCCTTTGATTTCTGGCTCAGCATGGACGGCACAGGTGTGGTGACTGCTTACACGACGGTCACCAATCTGGGGCAGGGCACACATGCGGCGATTGCCCAGATCGTGGCCGAAGAACTGGAGATGCCCATCGCCAATGTACGCATAGAACATGCGCCTGTCATCAAGCAATTTCACCGGGAATGGCCGCCCGGCATCACGACTTTTGCTAGCGCAGGTTTTAATTCTGCACTGGAAACAATAGCACCAGCCTGTGCGGCAGCAAGGCAAATGTTGTTGCAGGCAGCAGCCTTGCAATGGCAGGTCGAGGTGAAAGATTGCACTGCGGGCAACGCGCAAATAAATCATACTGCCACAGGCCGCAGCTTGCCCTACACCGCCTTGATCAAGGCGGCAGCAATGCTGGCACCACCAGAAAAACCTGTCATCAAATCCCCCAAAGACTGGAAGGTACTGGGACAGTCAACGCCACGCCCCGATATCCCGGCGCGGGTAGATGGAAGTGCCGTGTTTGGCATCGATGTGCAAAGACCAGGCATGCTGATGGCAGCTGTCCTGCATGCGCCGCGCTTTGGCAGCAGCTTGCAAAGTGTGGATGACAGCCCTGCACTGGCTGTGAAAGGTGTACGCAAGGTCGTGCATCTGCCCAATGCCGTGGCGGTAGTGGCCGATCGCTACTGGATAGCCCGCAAGGCAGTGCAATTGCTCAAGCCTGTATGGCAGGGTGGTGCGCATGCCAGCATCAACACCGCAGAGATGCGCACCAGCCTGCTGAGGGCAGTTGCTGCTGGCGATGGCAAGCTCTTCCCTAGGCCAAAAAAACAAAAAGAAGGTGCTGCAGAGACCGCAATGAGTGAGGCAAGCAGCATTATCGACACCAGCTTTGATGTGCCCTTCCTGGCCCATGCAACGATGGAACCCCTGAATGCCACTGTTGAAGTGACTGCTACAGGTGCACAAGTCTGGCTCTCCACCCAAAGCCAGACGGACACACAAAATGGCGTCGCCAAGGCACTGGGTTTGCAGTCTGAGCAAGTGCAGATACATACCCAGCAAGTAGGCGGCGGTTTTGGCCGCAGGCTGGAACATGATTTTGCTATCGAGGCCGCCTTGATCGCCAAAGCTGCCGGTGCCATCGTTAAAACCATCTGGTCGCGTGAGAATGATATGCGGGCTGGTTATTACCGCCCCATCACCGCTGCCCGCGTGCAACTGGCGCTGGATAAAGATTATCTGCCCATGGTTTTGCGGCTCGATACAGCGGGCCCCTCACTACTCGAATATACGCGAGTCACGAATAGCCCGGCCAGGGATGGTCTTGACTGGACCTTTATCATGGGTTGGTTCGGTAACACTTATAAATTCCCTTTATTCGATACGCGTTGGACACGTGTTGATTTTGGCGTTCCCTGTTCTTACTGGCGTTCAGTAGGCAATTCGCAAAATTGTTTTTTTCTTGAACATACGCTGGAACAGGCCGCCCGCAAGGCGGGCATGGATAGCCTGGAATACCGTCGTCGTCTGTTGCAGCATAATCCCAAATCCCTTGCCTTTGTGAATGCGCTGGCAGAACGCGCAGGCTGGAGCAAGCCCTTGCCCAAGGGCCATTATCGTGGTTTTGCCATGAACGGCAATAGCTTCCTGTTCAGTGCGCATATTGTTGAAATTGCGGTCAGCAAACCCGGGCAATTCCGACTGGTAAAAATTACTGCCGGCATCAACCCGGGAGTTGTCGCCAATCCCAAAGCAGTTGAGGCACAAATGATGGGGGGTACCTTGTTCGGTTTATCTGCTGCCCTGTTTGGTGAAATCAGTTTCAAGGATGGCCAGGTGGAACAGGGCAATTTTGATAGCTATCGCCTAGTCACGCTGGCACAGACACCAGTGCTGGACGTCATGGTCATGAGTACTGGTGACAGGCCGGAAGGCGTGGGCGAAGAAGGCCCGCCGTCGATAGGTCCGGCGATTGCCAATGCCTTGCTGGCAGCCAGTGACAAACCAGTCACGCGCCTGCCTTTGACTCAGGCAGGATGGACGCTGGTGGCGTAAAAAATATTTACTGCAGCTTGTTGTGACTGCTGGTATCGTGCAATTCTCAAATTTGAATTCACACTATTCCAGGAGATAAAAATGACGATAGCAAACTGGTGCGTATTGGCAGCCTGCCTGTTACCGGTAGTATCAGTTGGCCTGGCCAAGGGCGGCTCAGCCAAAGTGCCTCGTGAAGCAGGCAGATATGACAATGATAATCCCAGGGAGTGGGCCAAAAACCTGAGTGGCTGGCGGCAGCGTGCCAATGCGGCGCAGCAAAATGGCTTTGAAGCCCTGCCCTTGTTTATTGCTGCGGTTGTTCTTGCACAGCAAGCCCATGCTGACCAGACACGTATAGATCAACTGGCAGTGTTGTTCATTGCCATCCGTATTGTTTACATCATCGTCTATCTGATGAACCAGGGGACTTTGCGTACCCTGGTCTGGGCAGGTGGCGTGGCAACCAGCATTGCCATCTTGCTGATGGCTTAGGCTTAGGCCTGGGTTTTGATCATGACCATGACAAGGGCAGGTACATCTTCGCCCTTGTCCTGACGTGCAATTTCCTGGCTGGATTCGACAATTTTGAAGCCATGCAATTGCGCCAGCCTTTGCAGGTAGGCATAGCGATGGGCATAGCGCTGGGATGGACGCAAAATGTAATCTGCGTTTTCATTCTTTGTGTCATCTGTGGTTTCCACTGCAGCTTCCACTGAAAACCCCAGCACTGCACCAGCCTGCATGACGCGGCTGGCCGCAGCAAATACGGTATCGAGTGCGCCGATATAGACAAACATATCAGCTGCCATGATGAGGTCAAAATCCTGGTCTTGCTGCTGTAACCAGTCGCTGATTTCTGCACAGTGCAGTTCATCGTACAAGCCTGTCTTTCTGGCCTGGGCCAGCATTTTTTCTGACAAGTCTATGCCTGTCAGTTTGCTGGCGGTTGGCCGCAGATAAGCGCCGCACAAGCCTGTACCGCAACCCAGGTCCAGATAATTACCGGGCCCGGCTTTGACATGTTTGCTGACTGCCTTGCTGAGCAAAGCGGGGATTTGATAATGCAAGACTTCCAGCAAATGTTCATCAAAATGCGTAGCGTACTGATCAAACAAATCTGTTATGTAGGCGGGTGGTGACATTGCGGGTGCATCCATCACTCCCAATGCCGCCAGCGCATAATTGATGTGTGCCAGCTCTGTCTCGTCTTTGCAGTGTTTTGCTGCTGTCTGGTAGGCCGCGATGGCAGCAGCCTCTTGCCCCATCTGGCGTAAAGTATTGCCATATTGCAGATGCGCCTTGATGTAGTCTGGCTTGATTTTTATTGCCTGTTCAAAGCTATCCACAGCAGCGGGGAATTGCTGTATTTTTTGCAGGCAGATACCCCGGTTGCACAGGGCTTGTATGTGCCCAGGCTGTAAATGCAGCACATCTTCATACCCGGCGATGGCATCTTCTTCCAGCCGCAAACATTGCAGGCTGAAGGCGCGGGCAAAATGGATGGCGGCATCTTGCGGTTTTAATGTCAGGGCTTCATCAAAGTCCTGCAAGGCTTGTTGGTGTTCTTCCATTTCCTGCAGGGCGATACCGCGGTTTAATAAAGCTTCTGTATAGCGTGGATTCAGGCGCAGGGCCTTGTCATAATTATGCAGGGCTGCAACCAGCTTGCCCATGCTGCGCAGCGTATTGCCGCGGTTATTCCAGGCCATGGCATAGTCGGGCTTTAATTGCAGCGCCCGGTCATAACTGAGCAAAGCCTCTTCTGGCAAACCCAGGTCTTGCAAGGCAGCCCCCAGGTTGCCATACGCAATCGCCTGCTGTGCATCGATAGCAATCGCCTCGCGCAGGCGTGTTACTGCCAGCCCGGCATCACCACGTTGTTTTGCTATGACGCCGAGCAGTTGCAAGGCATCAAAATGCTCAGGCTGGTTTTGTAAAACCTGCAGGTAGAGTGCTTCTGCTGCATCCAGCTTGCCTTGCTGGTGCAGTGCGACTGCCTGTTGCAATATTGCGCTGATCTGTTTGCTCATTCTACTGTTCAATTTCCTGTACTATCTGGACTATCTTATCAAGGATTAATGCTATGGATGAACAGGAATTGATGGCGCTGTTATGGAGCCTGTTACCTTCCCGCGCCTACCTGATTGCCGCCTTTGTTTTTGGCTTGCTCGGTATGGCTGCGTTTTACTATGGCAGGAAAAAAACCAACAAGCGTGTCACATGGCTGTCTGTAGGCCTGATGTTTTATCCCTACGTCATCGGCAGCGACATACGCCTGCTATACGGCGTAGGCATCGCTTTTTGCATTGCCATCGCCGTCAGTATTTATTATCCCCAGGAGCCTAAAACTTAGTCCAGGATTTTTTCCATCTCTTCAAACTGCAGGTTTTCTACCAGCATCTGTTCCTTGCCATTATCAGATGGGAAGGGTTTGAAGCGACCTGTGCGCACATAGCCACGGCGCTCGTAGTAAGCAATCAGTTCTTTCCTGACGCTGATGACGGTCATCCATATCTTGTTGATGCCCCATAATTTCTGCGCATGTTTTTCAGCAGTCTGCATGAAATGCTTGCCTATGCCATTACCCTGTAGCACAGGGCGCACCACAAACATGCCCAGGTAGGCGGCACCTTCAGTTCTTTCCAGATTCACGCAACCGATGATGTCTTCACCTTGTAAACACAGCAGGATCACGGAATCGGGATTGGCAATCAGTCCGCGCACTTCAGGTGGTAATATGCGTGAGCCTTGTAACAAATCAGCTTCTGTAGTCCATCCCGCACGGCTGCTGTCGCCACGGTAGGCACTGTTCACCAGTGCCGCGATAGTGTCGGCGTCGGCATCAACGGCGGGGCGGAAATGGATGTCTGCGGTATTGCTGCTGGTGTTTGCTGTGGCGTTTGCTGTCATGACTGTCTATGTAAGATGAATTCTGGCTGGCGATGGGCTGAAATAATAACATGTGTTTCTCGCCCCGGAATCTGGCTTTGCGTGCGCCAGACAGCGTGTTAACATGTCAATAGCAATAGAAAAATTTATCTTTTTATTAAATCCCTATATTAAATCCCTGAGCTGGCAATGAAAACTTCTGCTACCAAGGCTGTCCTGTTTGTCTGCATGGGCAATATTTGCCGTTCACCCAGTGCTGAGGGCGTATTCCGTGCCCACGCCGGGGCAGCAGGGCTGGATTTACATATAAATTCTGCCGGTACCCATGCCTATCACATAGGTGAGGCACCTGATCCACGCTCGCAACAATTTGCAGCGCGCCGTCGCATAGACTTGTCGCAGCAAAGGGCGCGCAAACTCACTGCAGATGATTTTGAAAGTTTCGATCTGTTGCTGGCCATGGACAAGGACAACCTGGCACGCATGAAAGCTGCGTGCCCGCCGCGACATCAGCACAAACTCAAACTCATGATGGATTATGCGAGCCACAGTGACAGCGAGATCGTGCCTGACCCCTATTATGGCGGGACGGATGGTTTTGACCTGGTGCTGGATTATATCGAGGATGCCAGCGCTGGCCTGGTGCGCGCTATCCAGCAAGAGACGTCTGTCAAAAAAGGAGAAGCCTGATGCAGGCACAAGATCTCGAATTCATCATGAAATCCATACGCCAGTATTTGCAAATGCGCCCTGATAGTGCTGATACTGAAGAGGGTATTGCCAGATTCTGGATAGACTGGCAAGGTGAACCCTTACAAATATCCATGGTATCGCAAGCACTTGAAAACATGCGCAATGCTGGTGAACTGGAGAGTCATAATGTGGGCGGGCGCACGATCTGGCGTGCCAGGCGTTGAAACCCGCTGTAACCTTATCCATGCAATCAAATAGGATGTTTTTTAACAGCATGCTCAGCCTGGGGATTTTCCTCGGCTTTGCCTTGCCAGCACATGCCCGCAATGAGTTGGTAAAAATCGAAACCGTCAGAGGTGCATATTCCAATGCTTTGCTGGCGACCAATAACAGCCGTATGCCAGTCACGGTTACCTTGCAACTCAGCAGTTTCAGTAATCTGACCTCGAGTAAAAGATGGCCCATACAGGCGCAACTGACGGGTGGCCAGAGTATGGAGTTAGTACAGATATCTGCCGCCAATGCACAATTTGGCTATACCATCGATTACAGTAGCCAGTTCGTGCAGGGTGACCCCAATGCTCGGCATGATGTGAATGCCAGCTATCAAATTCCCTTCGTCGCTGGCCAGGGGTTCCAGATAGTGCAGGCCGCCGATGGCCCGCAGTTTACCCATCAGAGTGTTGCCACCCGTTATGCCGTCGATATCGATATGCCCGTAGGTACGCCAGTGGTGGCGGCGCGTGCCGGTTACGTGGTGGAAGTGATCAGCCAGTTTGCCGACAATGGGAGGATTGAGGCCGAATTTTTTGACAAGGCCAATTATGTTCGCATCCTGCATGATGACGGCACCTGGGCTGACTATTTTCATCTCATGCAAAACTCCAGCCAGGTGCAGCCGGGCATGCGTGTAGACGCGGGCCATGTGTTGGCGCTTTCCGGCAATAGTGGTTACTCTGCCACGCCGCATCTGCATTTCCATGTACAGGTGAATCAGAACGGCACCATCATTTCCCTGCCGTTCCGTTTTCATAATTCTCACGATGGTGTATTCACACCTCGCTACCAAAGCTGGCTGATACCTGATACGCCAACCGTCAACGCCAGTAAAGCCAAAGCCAGAAAGTCCCTGCGCGAATGCCTGCCTGGTGGCAAAGCAGTAGACGACGCGGTCATACGTTGCCTGTCAGCTTCTTGAATTCTCGCTTCGTCACGTGCTGGCGCACATCCCGCTGACATTGGCCCATTATTAAATAATTGTTTAAAAAGCATAAAAATATTTTCACTTTTCTCCCTTGACATTTTATGTCGTACGCCTAAAATGCGACATAATATGTCTTGTATTCTTTTTTGTAATAGCTTAAAGAACTGAGGGAGTTGTATGGAAGAGCTGATGAAGCGCTTGGCAGGCATAGAAAATATACTGTCCAGGCGCATGGGTCTGGCGGATGTCAGTGCCAGCTTACTGCCTGTGACGGAGCCAGAAGGCGTGCCAGTCATGCGCATCAGCATAGAGAGCCAGGCCGAGTTGCCCGTCTTTGTCACCGTATCCCCCAGCCAGGTACTCTGCATTTGTTATCTGTGGACAGAAGAAGAAATCAAGCCAGAACGTCGTGCAGAGATGCTGGAAGCCATGATGGATTTGAATATCTCTATTCCGCTTTCCAATTTTGGCCGCATAGGACAGCACTATGTCATTTATGGATCGCTGGCACATGATGCATCAGTGGAAGACATCGCCATCGATGTCGCCATGGTGGCTGATAACGCGATTGAAGCTTTAGATGTATTCACTGAATATCTGAAATAAGGGGACTACCATGGCTGTCTTTTCTAAAATTTTGACTATGCTCAGAGGCAATTTGCGTGAAATCGGGCAAAGCGTGGTTGACCAGAATGCCAGTAGCATTTATGAGCAAGAGATTGTTGAAGCAAAAGCACATGTCGCCAGGGCCAAGCAAAACCTGACTGCCGTGATGGCAAAAGAAATGCAGGCTGCGCGGGAAATTGAAAGCCTGCAAGCAGAGCTCGCACGCTATGAAGAACTGGCTTTGCAGGCCATGCAAAAAAATGAGCTGGTGCTGGCTGAAGAAGTCGCAGGCAAACTTGCCCATCTGGAAATTGCGATTACTGAACAAAATGCCTCGCGTAATGAATTCACAGAAAACATTAATAAACTCAAGGACATGATACGCAATGCCGAAACCAGCTTGCGTGAACATGAACGCCAGCTCGCCATGGCGAAAACCACGGAGAGCGTATATCAGGCGACTGCCACTATCTCCCAGACCATGGGTGCCAGTGGTTCAAAACTCATGAGCGCGAAAGAATCGCTGGAACGTATCAAGCAGCGCCACCAGGACATGGCAGACCAGATGCATGCAGCAGATGTATTGGAAAATGAACTGGGCGGTAAAGCACTTGACCAGAAACTGGCAGCTGCGGGCATAGGACAGGTGCCAGACCAGAAAGCTTTAGTTCTGGCCAGGTTGCAGGCAAAATTCAGTGCGCGGCAAGTGGCAATGATGAAGCCAGCGACCAGTGATGGCCAATGATGGCGCCAATTAAATAAGACAGATGCCTGAGAATCACATGGTCAAAACATCGTCAAGCTGGACTAGTTCTGACGCTGCACTGCGTGCCGTGCAGGTGGCGTTTGATGTTGAAAAACAGGTGATAGAAGCCGTGCGTCGTGCAGCCTTCGACAACCAGTTATCACCCTCTGACCAGATACGCCTGATACTGGGTTTGCCCTATAACAGCAAGCCTGTCAGGCCGCGCCTGACGGTCACTTTGAGTGATGCCGATTACGTCATGCTGGCGGAGCGCTTTGGCATAGATCTGGAAGACAAGCGTGCGATCAAAGAGCGCTTGAATCAGGAGTTGATCAATTTTACAAAAAAATAATCCTGACATGATGGGGCCTGTTACGATCACCACGGTGTTTGCTTAAGAGCTGACCGATGCGGCTTATATCAACAAAAATAACAGACAGGGAAAATTCATGAATATCTGGCAGTTGCTGAGCAGCTTTCCAACCTCAATACCCAGCGTACTGATGGGCGTGCTTCTGGTGTACTGGCTGCTCTCCATCTTTGGCCTGGTTGACTTTGGTCATCATCTTGATGCTGGTGGTGGGCATGATCTGCACCTTGGTCACCATGATCTTGGCCATCATGATGTTCATGCAGACGGTGACAGTGCCGACCTGCATACCGTGGCGGGATATCTGGTGGCAATGGGGCTGGGTGGCGTACCTTTTTCCATCGTCGCCACCCTCATCATTTTTTTTACCTGGCTATTCACGGCATTGGTACATCAATATTTGCTGGCCCTGGTGCCAACGGCAACGCTGCAATTAGTAGCGGGTAGTGGCACGCTGCTGGCCGCCATGGCCTTGTCCATTCCTATTTCTGCCAGGCTCATCAAACCCATGCGCAGTTTGTTCGTGCGCCACTATGCCAGGGATAACCATAGCCTGATTGGACATAGCTGCCGCATCGTGACGGAAAGCGTCGACGAGAAATTTGGCCGCGCAGAAATCGAAGATCATGGTGTCGCCATCAATATCCGGGTATGGGCAGCCAGCCCCAATAGCTTGAAAAAGAATTCAATAGCAGTCGTGCTTGCCTATAACGACGGCAATCAGCAGTACGAAGTAAGTGCTCTTACAGAGCAGATTTAATTTTAAATTTACCAAAAGACAAACAAGGAATTTCATGGACATCATGCTGCTCGCAATTGGCTTCGGCGTTATTGTGTTACTCGGTGCACTGGCAATGTTCGCCAAGTTCTACCACAAGGTAGAACAGGGTCACGCAATGATTATCAATACTCTCAGGGCCGAGCCCGATGTTACCTTCACAGGTGGCATTGTTTATCCCATCATCCATAAAAAAGAACTTATGGAGATTTCTTTGAAGACCATAGAAATCGCCAGAATGGGTAAAGATGGCCTGATCTGCATGGATAATATCCGTGCCGACATCAAGGTCACTTTTTTTATCCGCGTCAACAAGACAGCGCAGGACGTGTTGAAGGTTGCGCAAGCGGTAGGTTGCGCGCGTGCCTCGCACCAGGACACGCTGGAAAGCCTGTTCGCCGCCAAGTTTGCCGAAGCACTCAAGACTGTTGGCAAGTCCATGGACTTTGTCGATCTGTATCAGGCGCGCAACCGCTTCCGTGATGAAATCATTCGCCAGATCGGTGATGATCTGTCTGGTTATGTACTCGAAGATGCGGCGATTGATTACATCGAGCAAACATCGCTGGATAAAATGGATGCCCACAATATTCTGGATGCCCAGGGTATCAAGAAAATCACTGAACTGACTGCGATAGAAAGCATACGCACCAATGAATTGAAGCGCGATGAAGAAATGCGCATCAAGAAAAAGAACGTGGAAACCCGCGAAGCCATACTCGAACTTGAGCGCCAGCAATGTGATGCTGAATCACGTCAGGGGCGTGAAATAGGATCGGTACGTGCACGTGAGCAGGCCGAGACCCAGAAAGTCCAGGCTGAAGAACACGCCAAGTCAGAAATGGCGCGCCTGCAGTCGGAACAGATCGTACTGGTGCAGCAAGAAAATACCATGCGTGAAAAAGAAGTGGCAGAAAACAATCGCAAGCGTGCTGTCGCGATTGAAGAGGAGCGCGTCACCAGAGCCCGTCAACTGGAAGTCGTCGACAGGGAAAGAGAAGTCGCGCTGCAAACCATAGAAAAAGAAAAAGCCATAGAAATCCAGAAGAAGGCGATTGCCGACGTCATTCGTGAACGCATTGTAGTGGAGCGCACAGTTGCAGAGCAGGAAGAAGCCATCAAGGAAGTACGTGTGGTGGCTGAAGCTGACCGTCAAAGAAAGAGCGTGGTGATCACCGCAGAAGCCAGTGCCGAAGAAAAAATGGTGTTGACAGTTAAAGCGGCAGAAGCAGAAGAACGCTCCGCCAAACACAGGGCAGCACAAGATCTGACCCTGGCCGATGCAGCATTGAAAGTCGCCGAGAAAGGAGCCGAATCCAAGAAACGTGAAGCTGAAGGTCGTGAAGCCGAATTGGCAGCACCTGGCCTGGCCGACGCCAAAGTCAGGATCGCTGCATCAGAAGCCATTCTGAAGCAGGGTGCTGCCCAGGCAGAATCAACCCGCATGCAAATGGAAGCAGAAGCCAAGGGTAAAGAGCAACTGGGCCGCGCAGAAGCCAATGTCCGCATTGCCGGTGCCGAAGCAACGGCCAAGCAGGGTGCAGCAGATGCTGAATCCTTGCGCTTGCATATGCAGGCTGAGGCACAGGGTCATGAGCAAATGGGCCTGGCTGCGGCAAATGTCAAAACGGCAGATGCCAGCGCAACAGTCACCCATGGTGATGCTGAAGCCCACGTCATACAAACCCGTTTTGAAGCAGAATCCAAAGGCTTGCGTCAAAAATTTGAAGCCATGGCTGCCATGAGTGATGAAACCCGTGCCCATGAAGAATTCCGTATGCAACTGGAAATCTCCAATCAGCAAATCATGAAAGGTCTGGACGCGCAGACACATATTGCCAAAGATCAGGCTGAGGTACTCGGCAAGGCCCTGCAAAATGCCAATATTGATATCGTTGGTGGCGAGGGGGATTACTTCGACCGCTTCGTCAATGCCCTGGCGATAGGCAAGGGTATAGACGGCACGATACAGAAGAGTAAAACCTTGCAGGTTGGCTTGAAAAATCACCTGAGTGGCGAACGCGACATGGTGCATGATCTGCGTGACCTGGTAGGTGCACTGGGTGGTTCTTCTGCCGAATTGCAAAACCTGTCCTTGTCTGCTTTTCTGACCAGGGTGAATGCCCAGGGTACGGCACAACAGAAAAGTGCCCTGCATACGCTGATCAACAGCATGGGCAAAGGCACAGAGAGTGCAGAGAAAATCTTGCCATAAGCCAGGTTTGCATGACTTGTTTGTTGCAGCATCTGCTGCAATGAACAAGGATAAGAATCTGACTTTATTCCCGGAGAAAGGTGCAGGTTTGCACTTTTCTTCGCGTCATTGCAGTCGCTTTTGATTGCCTGATAAACAAACGGAAAACCCAGCAATGAATGCAATGCCTGAGCCAGCCGCGTCCAGCAATACAGACAACAACACACAAAACACCAGCTCGATTGATAACTCACATCCACAAGCGGCTGCGGGTGAGCATTCCGGCAGCTTTGATTTGCTGCGTCAGCGACTCAATAATCAAGGCAAGCTGATATCCGACAAGGCGGTGCTGCTCAATAGTGCCAGGTTGGAAGAGTTTGGCCGCGATGAGATGAATCTGCTGGCACGCACCCGTGCGCGTACTGAAAACAATTGTGTATCGCGTGATCTGGTTCTGGTTGGCGACATACTGGTGCTGGGTTACAACGTCTTCATCGGCCTGCGGCAAGAGACTCGGGTTGCCGATGTGTTTGCCCTGTATCGCCTGGATAATAGCAGCGGGCAGCATGAGCTGGAACCAGTGAAGCTGGAGGATACCTTCCTCAGCGATACGCGCTTCCTGAATGAGTTCAGGGAACTTTACAGCTACTATAAAAATGCCCAACTGGTGCAATTGCGTGTGCACCAGGGCAAATTGCTGGCCGCCTTTAAAATAGGCGAACGCATGTCGGATATACGGGTGTTCCGCTGGCAGATAAAGGATGATGGCACCGTCAGCTATATTGACAACCGGGGCGAAAGAGATGTCGCCCTGCCACCAGCCCATGATTTTGAATGGTTACTGGCCACCCGTGAACAGCATGTCATAGGCAAGCATTCCCATGTCAATATCCTGGATACCCTGTTTGTCGAATCCATAGGTGGTGACCTCACCGTCAAGATAGAAAATAATACGGACACAGGCCTGGGTATTTACGCCGAACCGGTGGAAGATGCCAACCAGTCTCTGAACGATGCAGAAATCGCCTACGCAGCAGTAGGTGAGCTGATATTGTTGCGGGTAAAGCCTTACCGCGAAACCCAGAGTCGCTATCTGGTGTATGTACGCCGTACTCAGCAAGTGCTTAGGGTAGATGCCATAGGCAGGTCTTGCGTGCAATTGCCAGAAGACCACGGCATCGTTTTTCCTGGTGGTTACATACTGCAAAGCGGTGAGCATCGCCTGTTCAGTGACTTGCCGACAGACTTGCAATTCAAGCGCCGCATCCTGTCACCCAATGGTGAAGATGTCTTGTACGTGTTTTATGGCGTCGAGCCTGGCATTTATGTTTTGCTGACTTACAACCTCATCAACAAGTCACTGGAACAGCCCTTGCTGGCCCAGGGGTATGCCCGCTATGGCGACGGGCGCATGATGTTGTTTACTGCCGAGAGCGAAGAGCCTACCCGCAACCATGCAATGCAGTTGTGGCAGACGCCTTTTCTCAGCGATGATCATGCTGCCAAGCAGGCCCCGCGTCAAAGTTTCTTTGGCAAGATAGGTAACCGCGAATTGGTACGTGGTTTGTCTGAGCTGTATTCGCTGGCAAAATCAGTGCGCGAACAGGATGAGATCAGCAGTACCCGCCTGCCCAGTCGTTTTGTCTATGAAGCCATCGCCAAACAAGCACGGCATCTGATTGATGCCCATTACTGGCTTGGCGCAGAGCAGGCCCGGGAAATCGGCAAGGACGTACAGAGCCTCATAGAAGTGGCACGCGCCACCCTGGACGAGTTTGACAAGGTCGCAGCCATACAAAGCCAGGCCAGAAAGACCTTGCAGCAGACAGAGTTTGCGCAAAAGCAGTTGCTGACGGAAACCGCTAGCCGTTTATGGCATGCGCCCGGTGATTTCATCGATGCGCTGGAACAGATACGTCTGCTGCGCGGGCAATTGACCGGGCTTAAAGAGCAGCGGTATATGGACGTAGCGCGTCTGGATGATCTCGACGATGAACTGGCAACAGAAGAAAGACGAGTAGCAGAGCGCACTGTGCAGTTTTTGTCACGCGACGATGCCTTTGTAAAAATCCATGAAGAGGTCGCCAAATTCAGCAGCCAGTTGGGCGCTCTGCAAACCACGGCAGAATTGACACCTGTCTACGAAGCCTTGGACAAGCATGCACACAATCTCGATGGCTTGACAGAATTACTGGGGACATTGGCGGTAGGGGACGCCAGCTTGCGCACCAGGATACTTGATACGATATCCAGTATTTATGCTGAATTGAATAAACTGCGGGCAGAGGCACGTTTGCGCCGTAAACAGTTGTCGCAAGGTGAATCAGCTGCCGAGTTTGCAGCACAATTAAAACTGTTTGCTCAATCGGTAGATAGCGCGCTGGAACAGGCCGCTACGCCTGAACGTTGTGATGAATTGCTGACCCGTTTGCTGGCGCAACTGGAAGAACTGGAAGGTCGCTTTGCCGAGCAGGATGAATACCTGACCGAAATCGCTCACAAGCGCGAATCGGTATACGAAACTTTTGAAGGCAAGAAACAAATCCTGAACGATGCCCGTTCACGCCGCGTCCAGGCCATCATGGAAGCAGCGCGCCGCATCCTGACCGGCATCCCCAAGCGCCTGACACAGTTCCAGGAACAGGCGCAAATGGAAGCTTATTTTGCCTCTGACTCATTGCTCAATAAACTCAGGGCCAGCATAGAAGAATTACGCAAGCTGGGTAATCAGGTTGCAGCTGATGACCTGGCTGGTCAGCTTAAAAATATTCGTGAGCAGGCACAGCGTTCCTTGCGTGACCGCAGTGAGCTGGTAACCGGCAATACCATACGCCTGGGACGTCATGCATTTACCGTCAACCAGCAATTGCTGGATCTGACCATTATCGCCAGACAGGACAAGCTGTCTTACCACATCAGCGGCACAGATTATTTCTGTGCGGTTGAAGATGACCGCCTTGAAGCATTGCGGCCCTATTGGGGGTTGGAGATATTGTCAGAATCCCCGCAAGTTTATCGCGCTGAGTACCTGGCCTATCAAATCATGGAGAGCTCCCGTGCAGAGGCAGGCAATGGCAAATGGCAAGAATTGCTGGAGGCTGCGGCACAGACCGATACCTCAATACTCGATAATCTGGTGCGGCGTTTTGCTGCAGCACGTTTTCAGGAAGGCTATCAAAAAGGTGTACATGATCATGATGCAAGCGCCATCCTGCGCGACCTGGTTCCCATGGTGGAGAATGCCGGACTATTGCGCTACAAGCCACTGGCAAGGGCAGTCGCTGTGCTGTACTGGCAACATCTGAGCAATACCCCCAGCCTGCAAGTAGCAGCGCAGACTTTGCAGCATCAGGCTGAGCAGGCGGAACTGATGAGCAAGCAATTTGGCAATGGCCGCCTGTTACGCCAGCTCGCCGTTGAACAACAGCAAGCTCTGCAAAAGTATGTGCAGCAACAGCACCTGGATTTCAGTCACTGCATGGAAGCAGGCACAGAATCCATGTCCATGTTAATGGAAGAAGCAGCCAGCTATTTACTCGATGAACTCAGCCAGGATGCTGGTGGCGTCAAACGCGCAACGGCGCATGAATGGATATGCAGCCGCGCTGCTAATGACATCATGCAGGGCATCTTGCAGCATCTGACCAGAAATGCCATCCCCCTGCCGTGGCAAGAGCAAACCCTGGCATTGCATGCACGCTGGCAACTCGCCAGTGAATGGGTGCATGGTTATATCACGCATCAGCAACTGGACCAGAATCTTTTGCCAGAAGTCAGTGCAGCCTTGCTGTGTAATTTGCCGCGCCGCATACATTCAGCAGATTTGCAGGCGCAGGTCAGCGGTATTCTGGGTGAACATGTGCTTGTCACTACGCCAGCAGATGCGCAAGACAAGAGCCCGGTCTTGAATCTGCAGCTAAATGACTTCATGCGCAGGCTCTCGCACCATGTCAAGCTCATCGTTCCTGCCTATCAGGAATTGCAAACCCTGCGCCTGCAACTGGTACAGGAAGAAAAAGCCCGTCTGCATCTTGAGCAATTCCAGGCCAAGCCTTTGTCCAGCTTTGTCCGCAATCGTCTGATTGATGAAGTCTACCTGCCCATGGTGGGTGATAACCTGGCCAAGCAGATAGGCGCTGCCGGGGCGCAAAGGCGCACTGACTCCATGGGCATGCTCTTGCTGATTTCACCGCCGGGTTATGGCAAGACTACGTTGATGGAATATCTGGGTGAAAGGTTGGGGATGATTTTTGTCCGTATCAATTGCCCGGTGCTGGGTCACAATGTCACTTCGCTTGATCCTGCACAAGCCAGCAGCAGTGCCGCCCGCATGGAATTGGAGAAGCTTAATCTCGGTCTGGCCATGGGTAATAATGTGATGCTGTATCTGGATGATATCCAGCATACTCATCCTGAGTTCCTGCAAAAATTCATTGCCCTGGCCGACGGTACGCGCCGCATCGAAGGCGTCTGGCGCGGTGCCAGCCAGAGTTATGACTTGCGCGGCAAGCGCTTTGCCATTGTCATGGCTGGTAACCCGTATACTGAATCGGGCGAGATGTTCAAGATTCCCGATATGCTGGCAAATCGTGCCGATATTTATAATCTGGGTGATGTGCTGAGCGGCAAAGAAGATGCCTTTGCCTTGTCATACATAGAAAATGCCCTGGTATCACACCCGGCCCTGCATTTGTTGAGTACGCGTGACCCGCAAGACACCTATCAACTGATCAGGATGGCGCAGGGCGAACCCATACCGGCCAGCGATTTGAAGCACGTCTACAGCCAGCAAGAAACTTCAGAAATCTGCGCGCTTTTGCAACGCCTGTTCAAAGTACGTGATGCCTTGCTGAAGGTGAACCGGGCTTACATCGCTTCTGCCTCGCAAGATGATCATTTCCGTACCGAACCGGCATTCAAGCTGCAAGGTAGTTACCGCAATATGAGCAAGCTGACGCCAAAAATATCAGCACTGATGCATGATGATGAACTGGATCTTTTATTACGTGATCACTACCGTGGCGAGGCACAGACCCTGACCATGGGTGCAGAAGAAAATCTCTTGAAACTCGCACATCTGCTCGGTCAGCCCCAGCCAGAAGAGCAGGCACGCTGGCAAGACCTGCTGCATGAATTTGGCCGCTTGCGCAAGCAGGGCGGTGCAGATGCTGATGGAGCCACCAAGGTCGCCAATCTGCTGGCCGATATCAGCCAGCAGATTGCCGCCCTGGGCCAGAAGGCAAGAAGTGACGTGCACATCAACATGCCCGATCAGGAGGTCTTGCAAACAACCCTGAAGCGTCTGGCAGAAAGTTATGAGCAAACCTTGTTGCCCATCATCAGCGCCATGAACCACAAGATGCGCCTTGACCATAGCATCTGGGACAATGTGCGCGAAATGTCCACCAGTCTGCATGATCTGGAAAAGCATCTGATCCCTGTGCGTTATGCAGAAAAAAAGAAAAAAGAGAAAGACGCCAGGCCTGCTGAAGACAAGACCTGAATACTTCCGTCCTGAGTGATGAAACTGATACTTGCAGTGACGAAAACCCGGCAAGCAAAAATTTCAGTGTGATTGCGCTGCTATACTGCAAAGTATGGATACCAGCCGTTCTCATACTTCTTCAAGCCCATTGCCGCAGCCTGCGCCACAGGACTGGCAGGCGGCTGGGAAGGTATTGCTGCTCAATATAATTCTCTGGAGCACCCTGAGCATGATCGGTGCACTGACTTCGCTCAATGATGATTTGCGCGAGGGAAATCAGGGCGATTTCTGGCTGATCTTTCAGAGCTGGGGCCGGAGCGCCATCGCATTGGCCGTTCTCGGTTATATCCTCATGTATTGCTTCCGGCGCTGGCCATGGCTGTATGGCAGCGCCCGGCATATCGCCATGGGCTATGGCCTGCTGTTGCTGGTGGTCTTGCCGGGACAGCTCATGTATGTAGGCAAGCTGTTTACCCTGGATGGCCCGCATGATATAAACTGGGGGCAGATACAGGCAGAGTTGCAGGTCTTCGACAAGCTGGCGGCGCTGTTGCGCTTATCTTCCATCAGTGCCGTATATTTTGCTGTGGTCGCCATCAAGATATGGCAGCAAAGCCAGGAACGGGGTCGTGCCTGGGCGCAGGAGCGAGAAGATACCCTGGCCCTGCGGCTGGAGCTGGAACAGCAAAAATCCCTGGCGCTGCGGGCGCAGTTGGAACCGCATTTCATGTTCAATGCCCTGAATGCGATCAGTGCCCTGGTGATTTCTGACAACAAGGATGTTGCCCTGAGTGGCATACAGGGTCTCAGTGAACTCTTGCGCTATGCACTGGCTGCCGGCGATAAAAACTGGGTCAGGTTTGCCGAAGAACTGGCTTTTGTGCAGGATTACCTGGCCCTGCAGGCCCTGCGCTATGGTGAACGCCTGCATGTCGCCATCGTCGGGGTGGATGAACAGGTACTGGCCTGTGATTGTCCACCCTTATTATTGCAGCCGCTGATAGAAAATGCACTCAGGCATGACCTGGATTGCCATGAAGAAGCCAGTGACATCTTGTGCAGTTTTGAATGCCGGGAAGGTGATCTGCTGATACGCATCAGTAATCCCGTACATGTTGAGGCTGCGGCCAACCCCGGCGTTGGCCTGGGTTTGCGCAATACCATGGCGCGGCTGCAACTGGCCTATGGTGATGCCGCATCCTTGCAGACAGGGATAGACGCAGGCCGTTTCCAGGTCACGATCAGGCTGCCTGTTAATACTGCTGGCAACCTGGCATGACTATGGCTATCCGCAGCATCATTGTCGATGATGAAGAGCATGCACGCATCACCCTGGGTTATGCCCTGGGCAAATATGCTGAATGGCAGGTGTTGGCCGTGCTTAAAAATGCGGCGGCAGCGCGTGATTTTCTCGCGCAAAATACGGTCGATGTGGTGTTCCTGGATATACAAATGCCCAGGGAATCAGGGCTGGAACTGGCCCGCAGTCTGGCTGCGCAGTCGAGACCACCACTGATCATCTTTGTGACTGCTTACAATGTCCATGCGATAGATGCCTTTGAGCTGCATGCACTGGATTACCTGCTCAAGCCTTTCAGCCAGGACAGATTTGCCACAACCCTGGAGCGTGCCAGGCAAATGCTGAGCCTGACACAGCAGCCTGCGTATGCTCAGGCTCTGGCAGCCTGCCTGGTTGCCGGCCAGCATAAAGCTGCTGAGCCAACATATCTGCAGCAAGTCACGGTCAGGTCGGTGGGCGAGATGGAGTGCATACGGCTCGCTGACGTGCACTGGATAGGGGCGGCAGGTAATTATGTAGAGCTGCACCTGGGCCAGCGTGTAGTCTTGCACAGAGTAGCGCTCAGCAAGCTGGAAGAATATCTCGACCCCCGCCAGTTCATCCGGGTACACCGGGGTGTCATCGTCAGGACAGACCAGCCCATCCATTTGCAGGTAATGGGCAACGGCGGCTACCAACTGACATTGCGTAGCGGTGACGAAGTCGCCGTCAGCAAGAATTATATTGATGCCCTGCGCCAGCTCATGCTGGAGCCCGCCCTGCCCCGAATTTGAGCACGCTCCTGAACTTATCCCCGCCTATTGGGTCTGATTCCCTGTAATTCAAGCAAGTCTGTTTGCATTTCAGTACGCCAAATCAGCATTTCATCCATAAAAAAGTGCACTTCAAAACCAAGGCGATTGAACTGGACAGGACTACAGGGAATACTCTCTCATCCAATTTCCCCACACTAATAGCGACAGGGACCATCATGTTACGTAAAACTCTACTTGTTCTTGCCATAGCCTCAGCGCTGGCAGCTTGCAGCAAAGACAAAGCTGCAGAAAAAGCAGACGCGAGCTCCAGTGCAAGTGCCAGCTCTAGTGCCGTGGCTGGCAAGGGTGGTGCAAACGACAAAAAAGACAAAGCACCCGTCAAGCTCGTCATTGCACCGGAAGACGTGATGACAGTACAGAGCAATGCGATGGCATCTGGCCCGGTAGTGACAGGCTCAATACAGCCAGAGCGCAAGGCTGACCTGCGTGCAGAGGTGAGCGCGGTTGTTTTGCAGGTATTGAAAGAAAACGGTGATGTCGTCAAGCGTGGCGATATCCTGGTCAAGCTTGATGAAACCTCTATCCGCGATAACCTCAATTCAGCAGAAGATGCATCCCGTAATGCGGCCCTGGCGCTGGATCAGTCAGACCGCGCCCTGCAAAGGCTCAAAACCCTGCGTGCATCCGGCATGACATCCCTGCAGGCACTGGATGATGCAGAAGTACGCCGTAACAGTGCCCAGAGTGAGCTGTCGGCTGCTAAAGCACGCGCCGTGACGGCACGCCAGCAATTGCAGCGCACTGTCGTGCGCGCACCATTTGATGGCGTTGTCAGCGAACGCAAAGTATCGGCTGGCGATACTGCCGCCATAGGCAAGGAACTGGTCAAGGTCATCGACCCGACCAGCATGCGCTTTGCTGGTCGCGTATCGACCGACAAGATTGCCATGGTCAAGGTTGGCCAGCCGGTAGGTTTCCGCATCAATGGCTATGCCGGGCAAGAGTTCCGTGGCAAGGTCACCCGCGTTGATCCGGCAGCGAATGATGTTACCCGTCAGGTTGAAGTGCTGGTGGCCTTTGCCGACAGCAAGCAACCCAGCGTGTCTGGCCTGTATGCCGAAGGCAATATAGAAGCAGCAACCGTCAGTGCCCTGATGTTGCCTGAAGCTGCCGTCGTCAAATCTGGCGACAAGGCCTATGCCTGGAAAGTGGCAGGCAAGACGCTCAGCAAGGTAGATCTGCAAATTGGAAAGCGTGACCAGCGCACCGGCAATTATGAAGTCCGTAGCGGCCTTGCCGCAGGGGATGTCGTCATGCGCAGCCCCAGCTCCAGTTTCAAGGATGGCCAGAACATAGAGCTGGCTGCTGCCAAAGTGGCAGTGGCTGACGCGACCCCAGCACAAGGGAAATAATCATGTTCTTATCTGACTTCAGTATCAAAAAGCCGACGGCGACCATCGTCCTGATCGTCGCCCTCATGGCTTTGGGTTTGCTGGCTCTCAGCAAGCTCAGGGTGAACCAGAACCCTGACGTCGAAGTACCTGGCTTGTCAGTCGTGATTGCCTATCCTGGCGCTTCGCCGGATACGGTAGAGCGCGAAGTCATCAACCGCCTCGAGAAATCCCTGCAAGCAGTGGCCGGTGTCGAAGAAGTCTGGGCCACGGCATCAGAAAACAATGGCCGCTTCGACATGCGTTTCAGCTTCAAGAAAAACATGATCGAGGCTTCTGATGAAGTCCGTAACGTCATCTCTGGCCTGCGCTATAAGATGCCGACAGAAATGCGCGAACCCATGATACGCCGCTGGGACCCGGGTTCACAGCCTATCGTCAATATGGCTTTGTCATCCAATAAACAGAGCCACGCCGAAATTTCCCGCCTGGCTGAAGATACGCTGGCCGACAAACTGCGCAGTATCAATGGCGTGGCAACCGTAGAAGTCAGTGGCTCGCTGAAGCGTGAATTATCTGTGCTCCTGCGTGCAGAAAAATTGCGTGAATTCAATGTCTCCGTCGGCGAAGTCGTCAATGCCCTGCGCAATCAGAATACCAATGCGCCAGTAGGCAAGATACGCGGCACGCTGGATGAAGAAAGCATACGCCTGGTAGGCCGTATAGAAACACCAGAAGAATTCCAGGGCATCGTCATTAAACGTACTGGCGACCAGGTAGTGCGCCTGTCACAGGTAGCGACCATAGAAGACAGTTTTGCTGACAAGGATGGCCTTAGCATACGCAGTGGCAAACCGAATGTCGGTATCTTTGTGACCCGTGCACGTGATGCGAGTACCGTCAGCGTCGCAAAAGCTGTCAATGATAAAGTTGAAGAAATCAACAAGGAACTTGAGAAAACACAACCGGGTACCAAGTTGGAAATCACCCGTGATGGTGGCAAGGATGCACAACGCAGTCTGAACAACGTTATCGAATCCCTGGTGCTCGGCGCTGGGCTGACCATCTTTGTTGTATATGCATTTTTGAATTCATGGCGTTCTACCCTGATCACGGCCCTGAGTTTGCCAACTTCCGTCATCGCTGCTTTCATCGCCGTCTGGCTGTGTGGCTTTACACTGAACTTCATGACTTTGCTGGGTCTGTCACTGGCGATTGGTGTGCTGATTGATGATGCAATTGTGGTGCGGGAAAATATTGTGCGTCACATGCAAAATGGTTCAGACCGCCGTACTGCTGCACTTGAAGGTACGGCAGAGATAGGCCTGGCCGTAGCAGCAACGACGTTTTCTATCATAGCGGTATTTATTCCTGTCGCCTTCATGCCTGGCATGCCCGGTGAATGGTTCCGCCCGTTTGCCCTGACTGTGGCTTGTTCGGTGCTGGTCAGTCTGGGTATTTCGTTCACGCTTGATCCTATGTTGTCGGCATACTGGGGTGACCCACCGGACCACCATACTGCACCGAAAAAAGGCATCAGCAAGGTTCTGGCACGTTTCAATGACTGGTTTGATCATCAGTCTGACCGTTACGGTAATGTGATTGCCTGGGCCCTGCATCACCGCCGTTCCATGGGCGCGATTGCCCTGTTGACGCTGGTGGCTGCGCTGGCTGTACAAGTCAAATGGGGTGGCACCAGTTTCCTGCCGGCCTCTGACTCTGGCAACCTGATGATCACCGTGCGCACTCCTGCTTCATCTTCACTGGAATATGCACGCCTGAAAATGGAAAGGGCAGCAGAAATAGCACGTACCTTGCCAGAGACTAAAGAAACCAATAGCAATATCACGCCTGCCGGTGGCCGCATCTATGTCGATATCGGCAAACGTACCGAACGGAAACGCGGTGCCAAAGAAATTGCTGCCGAATTGCGCGAGAAAGTACGTGTCCTGGTTGGCGCAGAATACGTGGTGCTGGATGACCTCAACAATGGCGCACAAAAACCGGTGCAGATAGAATTTACCGGCCCCGATTCACGCAAGTTGCTGGAAATTACCAGTGCCTACATGGATAAATTGCGCCAGGTGCCAGGCGCAGTTGATGTCGGCTTGTCTGAGCAGGATCCGAAAAAAGAACTGAAGATAGAACTGAACCGTGGCCTTGCCAATTCCATGGGTATTTCTTCCAATGATGCAGCGCAGGCCTTGCGGGTTGCCTTTGCCGGTATCGAGGTTGGCGACTGGGTAGATCCTACTGGTGAGACCCGCGATGTGGCCGTACGACTGCATCCTGATGACCGCGTCAGCAAGGAAAACATAGAACGCCTGCCTATCGCTGTATCAGGCACCAGCCAGATGGTACCGCTCGACCAGATCGCCACCATCACCATGGGCAAAGGGCCATCAGGTATCGAACATGCGAATGGCAAACGCACGATTACCGTATCTGCCAATGCGCAGGGCCGCTCGAATGGTGAAGTGATTGATGACGCCATGAAGCTGGCCAAGTCCTTTGACTACCCGCCTGGTTATGGCCTGTCACTGGGTGGTTCTGGCCAGGATCAGCAAGAAGTATTTGGTGCCATGCTGATCGCTCTTTTGTCTGGCATAGGTTTGATGTATCTGATACTTGTGATACAGTTCGGCTCCTTCACGGCACCGCTGGGCGTCATGTTGTCCTTGCCGCTGTCACTGATAGGTGTCGTACTGTCCTTGCTGGTCACCGGCAGTACCCTGAACCTGATGAGCTTTATCGGCATCATCATGCTCATGGGCTTAGTGGCAAAGAATGCGATTCTCTTGCTCGATGCGGCCCGCAAACAGGAAGCCGAAGGCTATGACCGTGAAGAGGCATTGATGCATGCTGGCCGTGTGCGTCTGCGCCCTATTCTGATGACAACCTTTGCGCTGATTGCAGGTATGTTGCCAGTGGCCTTGGGCCTGGGTGAAGGTGGTGAGTTCTACCGCCCGCTGGCGATCGCGATTATCGGTGGCACCATCACTTCGACGATCTTGACTTTGCTGGTCGTGCCTACCTTCTATGACAGCATAGAAATTTCACGTGACCGCATGATGGCAAAAATGCACAGACGCATGGAAGAGCGCAACCCATTGCTGGGATTTTGCATGACCATGCTGGAAGCATTATTCACTTTGCTGTTGGTACGCTTTATATATCGCATGTTGATGAAACTTTTTGTTCTCGTCACTGGTCGAAACCGTAAAGCAAATGCAGGTATGGATATCAAGGTAGAAAATGCCTGAGGCACATCTCAGTGAAATTTGAAAATGTGAAGCATTGCAGCAGTAAAGAATTGTAGTAGTGAAAATTTGGAGTGGTAAAAATTTGCAGTAGTGAAAATTTGCAGTAGTAAAATTTTGAAGTAGTAACGCTTCCCTCTTGCTGATAGATCATTGTTCTCTGGTCAGCAATTTAATAGCCTGCGCAACGAGGTGTGCGCAGGCTTTTTTTTATTTTAAAATTACACCCCAAAAAAAACCCGCAATCTGCGGGTTTTTTGTTGCTCATCATCCTGCCTGCACTTATCTGCTTTTTACCAGGTCCGCTTCTACAATTTTCAAGAAATCATTCATCGACCAGGCTATGTCAGTCACCGTGATCGCAGGTGTATAAATCTGTCCCGCAGCGCGTGGCCGGTTGACATACACCTTGTTGGGAATGACGACCCGTGCCAGGCCTGACGGCAGTGGCTTGATACGGACTTCCATATAAGTGGAATCCGCAGAGCTGGGCGCGCCTATGAGTTTGGTATTGTCAAAGCGAGTGAATACATCCAGAGCATCGAGGCAGGCACTGGCACACTGGCCGGGAACAATGACATAGACCGGGGTTTTGAGACTGGAAGTATCTTCTGGCAAAGCCTTGTTGCCAGTCTTTGCAGCATCTTTAGTCACGCTGGAAGATTGCACATAAAAGAGCTCACCCTTGTCAAGCGCCGCCTGCATACCGCTGGCATTCGCTTGTGCCCAGGCTGCACTGTCTGCCCTGTGTTCGCTGTTGAATTGCGTTATCAGATTTTGCATATACGCAGTGTTATCCCTGGATGCGCGCCACCAGACATCCGTATTCGGGGAATAAGCCTGCATCAGCTTAGTCACTCTATTCTTACCCCATAATGCTTCGGCAAATTTTTTACTCCACTCGGAAGATCCGCCCTGGTTTTCGCGCAAGTCAATCACGATGGCATCGGCATGCAATGCACGGTCACGGTGTTCAGTGATCTCCTGCGTCATTTTATTGAGGGTTTCGCGTTCAGCCTGATTCGGTTGAAAGCTGGGCATCGCGACCCATAAGAGATTCTTTCTGGGCTCGGTCAAACCAGTGGGCAATGACTCCCCATTATATGAACGTGCGCGCCAGCTCTCGAAATTATCATTGACTGGCTGCCAGGCCAGCGACTGTGTCAGCGTCTTGTTCTGATGGCTGAATACACATTGTTTAGGCATCTGGATAAAGGGATTGCCATAATCGATCATGAACTGCCTGGCAAAATACCACCAGTGACCTGCTTCATCACTGCGGCCCTTGAAGGAAAAAACGTTTTCCATGATGAGGTCTTTAACTGGCTTGCCATCGCAACTGACTAGTCTGGACCCAACGGCAGGCTGATCGGTTTCTGATGCATAGACATACAGCGCATCACCACGCCAGACTGTGATGAAACCCGGCCAGCGTATGCGTGGCGCCAGAGAAGGAGGCAACGTTGCCTGTGCACCTGCATGCCCATCATGCAGGCTGACATTGAAGCGATTGAAAGCTGCCTCGTAGCCTGCCGCATCTTTTACTCTGTCAGCCAGAGCCATTGCATTGCTACGTGCCAGATCAAGGTTCTTGCGAAAATCCGGATTGCGGGGATCATGCGAACCCGGATGGTTTTCCAGGGTTTCCTGATAAGCCAGGTCCAGGTCTTTTTTGAATGCCTCAGTCCAGGCGGCTGGTGTTGCAGGCAAATTGCTTTGTGTCTGAGCGACACCATTCAAGCTGGCAGCCATGAACAGTGCTGCAATAGCTGTGAGAGTAAAGCGATGCGAGATATTTTTCATGTTCTTTTTTGTCAACAAAACTCAAGTGTAGCTCAGGACAAGTAAAGAACTCTGGAAATTTTTGGAACACTCGCGCCGCTTTACAGCCATGCCATATCAAATCTTGACTGCAGGTTTAATACGCAAACCTGCCTGTGCAGCAATCTCATAAGAATGCAGACGCGCAGCATGATTGTGAATTTGCGCCGTGATCATCAATTCATCTGCGCCAGTGTAGTTGATGAAGGTCTGCATTTTTTCAGCAACGGTATCCGGCGCGCCTAGTGCAGAACAGGACAAAACCTGCTCCAGCAAGGCATGCTCCTGCGGGCCGATTTTTTGCAGGAAGCCATGCACAGGCAAAGGCAGCTTTGCCGGACGGCCACTACGCAAATTGATAAATGCCTGCTGGGCAGAGCTGGCCAGGTAATAGGCTTCATCATCCGTATCAGCCGCAAACACATTAAAGCCCAGCATGACGTATGGTTTGTCCAATTGCGCCGATGGGCGGAAGGTGGCACGGTAAATTTCTATCGCCTGCATCATTTGCTGGGGCGCAAAATGTGAGGCAAACGCATACGGCAAGCCCATGGCTGCCGCCAGTTGTGCACCAAACAGGCTGGAACCCAGAATCCAGATAGGTACTTTCAAACCATGCCCCGGTACTGCACGCACCGCCTGCTGTGAATCTTCACTGAGATAATCCATCAGTTCAGCCACATCCTGCGGGAACTCATCGGCATCGCTGGAGAGATTGCGACGCAAGGCACGCGCAGTGCGCTGGTCTGAGCCAGGTGCACGTCCCAGACCCAGGTCTATGCGGCCAGGGTAAAGTGATTCCAGCGTGCCAAATTGTTCCGCGATGACGAGTGGTGAATGATTTGGCAGCATGATGCCACCAGCCCCCACGCGTATGCTTTTGGTGCCGCCAGCGATATGGCCTATCAGTACTGAAGTGGCAGCACTGGCAATGCCAGGCATGCCGTGGTGTTCTGCCAGCCAGTAACGCTGATAACCCCAGCTTTCGCCATGTTGCGCCAGGCTGAGGGAATTGCGGAAGGATTGCGCAGCATCACTGCCTTCAGCAATCGGTGACAGATCAAGTATGGATAAGGGATATGGAGAAGACATAGCCTGCAATTTCAAATGGAGAGAAAACCATTATGGGTGAAATTGCGATTCTCTGTTGACAGGCTCAATTTTCTTACGATTGTTGCAAAATTAATTGAACTGCTTGTGCCAGTTATGTTACGCCGGTCTGCGTCTGGTAGGGTGCGCCGTGCGCACCGCTTTTTTTATGGCAAGGACAACGGTGCGCACGGCGCACCCTACAAATTTATCCAGTCTTTTTCATCACCGTCTCCAGCAACAGACGGTCAAGCACAGAAAAATCCATATCACCAGTGCTGCTGGTCCTGACACTGTCCAGCCTTTCCAGTTGGCTTTCAATAAAACGGTTGATGACAGGCATGGGAACAGATAATTCTGATTCCTTGGCGCGACGTTTGATGACGAGCAATTCAGCGATGGCTGCCAGCAATTCCTGGTCTTCAATTGTCGCATCCACCATGTCCTGAAAACGCATGGGCACAGGACCCAGGTCTCGTTCTATCCACAGACAAGCCAGCAAGGGACGCAAGACATACAGGTATTTTTTCAGCTTGACCATTTCACCTTGCAAATGCTCGCGGTAGTTTTTGCTGGCCATGTGCAGGTAATGATAGTAAGCCCTTTCCGGCCTGTGCACTTCTCTTGCTGCTGCCTGCAAGGCTTGCAGGAAACCCGGATCAGCGGCATACACTACCGGTGAAGACAGCCACTCTATCAAGGTCGCATTACCATTACGCAGTAAGCCCAGCGCCTTGCGCACATCCCAGCCGCTGACATCATAGATTTCATTGACAGGCAATTCGATGACATCGCGACCTGGGAAGACAGTCAGATACCAATCGAGCTTGTTTGCATAGATAAAGCGCACATCATAATCACTGTCTGGTGATGCAAAGCCCCAGCCACGGCTGCCTGATTCGCAGGCAAACAAGATTTTGACATCATGCGTCTGTTCTATGCGTTGCAGGGTCGCATTGATCTCTGCACGTATCGCCGGGTCTATAGGATGTTCTTGTTCTTCCAGTGGCAGGGTAGTCGTGGTCATGATGATCTTTGAGAATGGTTTTGCAAAAAATGATACATGTTTTCAGTCTGGCAATTTGTAAGGAAATGCAATTCGTATTGTCGGCTCAGAATTTCAAGACTAGTCTGATTTTCCCCTGCCGTATGCCAAGAATAAAGTCATGTACCCAAATTCCCTGCCAAAACTGTCTGCCCTCGCATTAATACTGACCCTGGTTGCTTGCGGCGGTGGAGGCGGTTCTGCACCTGCCAATACGGGCACGACTGGCTCAGGCACAACGGGTACTGGTGGCACCAATACTGGCGGCACAACAGGAACCACAACTGCCACTGCGCCAGTGATCAATAGCTTCAGCGCCAATCCTGCCAGCATCAATGCCGGGTCAAGTACGCAACTGAGCTGGACAGTCACTGGTGCCACCAGTCTGACGCTGAATGGTACTACGCTTACTGGCAACAGCCTTGCAGTCAATCCGGCTACGACCACGACTTATACACTGACAGCCAGTAATTCTGCCTGCAGTACTACATGCAATACCAGCGCTACGGTCACAGTGACTGTGAACAGCGCAGGTACAGGTAACACGGCAGGCAATGCAGTGTATGGCGATTTGCGCAAGGCTGACCTCGGTGCCGGCGCCAATCTGAATGGCAGCCTGCCCTTCCCTGCCAATAATGCCTGGAATACGGATATCTCGGCCGCGCCTGTCGATCCTGCTTCCGACGTACTGATCAGCAGCATAGGTCTGGGTACAGGCCTGCATCCTGATTTTGGCGCTGGCCTGTATGACGGCTCACCGATAGGCATATCTTATGTCGTCGTCGCAAGCAGCCAGCCCAAAGTCAGCGTGCAATTTACGGATTATGGCGATGAGAGCGAACCTGGCCCTTATCCCCTGCCAGCCAATGCACCGATAGAAGGGCAAAAAGCCAACGGCAGCAGCTTTGATGGTGACCGCCATGTGCTGATCATAGACCGCGATGCGAATCGGCTGTATGAAGTTGGCAATGCCTATCCACAAGCAGGCGGTAGCTGGAAAGTCAGTGGAGGTGCGATATTCGACCTGACATCCAATACAGTCAGACCCGGCGGCAGGCCAGGCTGGACCAGTGCCGATGCCGCAGGCCTGCCCATCTTCCCCGGTCTGGTGCGCTACGAAGAAGCTGCCAGCGGCGTTATACGCCACGCCTTCCGCTTCACCGTCAGCCGCACCCGTCGCGCCTATGTGCCACCAGCGACTCACTATGCTTCATCAAACACCAGCAATACCCTGCCACCCATGGGCATGCGCGTGCGCCTGAAAGCCAGTTATCAGATACCTGCGAATTTTTCAAATGAGAGCAAAGCCATACTGCAAGCCATGAAAACCTATGGCATGCTGGTGGCCGACAATGGCTCTAACTGGTACATCAGCGGCGCACCTGATGCACGCTGGAATAACGATAAACTGTTGTCAGAACTGGGCAGTGTCAAAGGCAGCAGTTTTGAAGTAATCCGCATGGATGGTCTGGTTACTCCCTGATTGCGCAGGCAGCCTTATTTGGGAAGTTCATGACGGCAGGAGTAATGCCGCTTCCTTTAAAAACCTGGCTTTGACAACCTCAAAGTCAGCTTCAAGAAAGAAGTTTTCAAAACTGGTTTCATCAATAAATGAATGACGCACTTGCGCCATTAACTCGCCTAGCCGTTTGCCAGACAGACCGGTGATGTCAGCCGCAAGCTCACCATTGAATTGTTGTTTCAATTGTTTCTTGCGGGCGTACTTTACCAGCGCCTGATCATAAGCCTGCTTGAAGTCAGGAAAGCGCAAAAAAGTCGCTTCCAGAAATTCCTGTTTTTGCTCATCACGCGCAGCCGTGCCTGCTACTGCCCATGGGTAGTCTGGCAGTGTGATTTCATCCTGCTCATCCAGCCACAACAAAAAGGAGTTATAAGTCGCGCGCTTGGCGTCACGTATCCTGGCCTTGTGGTTACGGTTATCCAGCAGATAAATCTCGCGATTGACATAGGGTGAAGACACAATATAGCGAAAGATATCTTGCAGGTTTTTGAATTGCCTGCTCACACGCATGCTTTCATACAGCGGGGCATCATATCCGAGCAGCTTCAGTGCTTCACTAAAGTCCCTGGTGATGCACAATTCTGCGAGCAAATGATCTTTGTCATCTGGTGCCCGTAATGGATACAGCAAGCCCAGATGACCAAACTTGGCACCAAATTTATGTGCTATGCGACCTATCAGATTGCCAAAATCATTGTAGCCAAAATAGCGTGAAGCAAAATCAAATGAGGCAGATTCTGTCCTGATCAGATCAAGCTGGAACACACCTTCTGCTACCGCCAGGCCTATGCTGGTGACGTCACCATTCAAGACGATTTCGGTCGCCTGCAATGCTGTAGCAAATTGCGCTGCATCGTAGTCATCACCAGCTTCGATCAGGATATCGAGATCACCAAAGTCTGCCTTGTCAGCATAAGCGATGATTGCCTCGATACGGCGAAGTGGAAAATGCCGCTGTAGTGTAGTCACAGCCTCATGTTCCACTTCGCGATAGCGTGCAGCAGGCAAACGAACTGACTCAGCTTTTAATGCATTTCCACCCATGATCTTCCTACCTGTCTCCGTGTTTCAACAAATATGTGTTTGAAATCGCCTTGAATGACATGCTGCCATCAAGACGCTTGAAGACTACACCTTCCCTGGCTGTCGCCGGATTCAGTGAACCGCCCTCAGCATAATCAAGCACTTTACTCACATCGCCGCCAAAGCGTTCCAATGTCATGTTTTCCAGCCACGGTACCTCATGCACAATAGCACCCAGGGCACGCAGTCCGGCCAGTACCTCCTGACGTTCTGCCCTGCCCAGATATCTACTGGCATCAATATCAAAAATATCGAACAGATAAAAATCCTGGCCGCGCATCTTTTCAGGATTACCCTGTATGCCTTCACCGATGATCTCACCTTGCAGTGCCAGATTGCGGCCATAGGTAGTCAGTGCAGTCAGCATTTGATTTTGCTTTGCCACGCGCCACAGACTATTGACTTCAGATTCCCTGATCCACCAGTTTCTGCCGCACACACCAGAAACACCTGCATTGTGAAAGACCGTCATGCTGGAACCATCGAGCTTGATGGTGACTTCAAATTCTTCCTGTGCCTGAGTACTCAAAATTTCAGTCAGGTTTTGTATGCGCTCTTGATCCGTCTTGCGTATGTATTCAGGAAAAGCGCCTTCCACTTCACCAGACAGTGAGGCTGGAATGACAGGTTCCCATTTTTCTATACCCAGTACCTGGCTAAAATCTGCGTTGCCGTCATCGGTAAGTTCAATCAATTCTGGAAACTGATTCAGCGGCAGTATCATGCCCTGTGAAATCTGGCCACGCAGTTTAATCGTGCGCAGCCTGATTCCGTTTTTTTCATTCCAGATGATTTTGTTTTTTTCAAGAAAAACAAAACGTGCATCGCTCAAAGGCAGGAAGGAATCGATCTCAAAATAGACACAGGCATCGCCAACCTGGAATTCATTTTTCTTGACGACCACAGACCAGCCATCCACGCTCGCGCATTCTATGGCATCTGCATCAGGGATGGGCCTGATATTGCTGACGGTTCTGATAGTGACTAATTTTCTCATAGAGATTCCTTTTTATTTTTATGTGTTTTTGAATGACGGCAATTGTAAGCGAATGGAATTAAGTGGGGAGATGAAAACAGGGAATAGTGGTCGAGATTGCTGGATTTGAACCAGCGACCGCTCGCATATGAAGCGAATGCTCTGCCAACTGAGCTAAATCTCGTATGGTCAAGGGATAGAGAAATGATCGCCACGAATCGGCAAGGCCGAAACGGGTCTGTATGTGGCGATCAAAGATGGTGCGTCAGGCAGGACTTGAACCTGCAACAATCGGTGTAGAAGACCGGGGCTCTATCCTTTGAGCTACTGACGCATATTGATGTGGAGGAAGCGGTGAGATTCGAACTCACGGACCCTTGCAGGCCTACTGTTTTCAAGACAGTTGCATTACCACTCTGCCACGCTTCCATAGATGGCGCCCTATAGCGGAATCGAACCGCTGGCATTTCGCTAGACAGGCGAACACTCTACCATTGAGTTAATAGGGCAAAACTGGTGCCGGCTGCAGGACTCGAACCCGCGACCCACTGATTACAAATCAGTTGCTCTACCAAACTGAGCTAAACCGGCAAAAACTGGCGGAAGATGTGCGACTCGAACGCACATAGGCTCTTGCAAGCCCGCCGGGTTAGCAACCCGGTGCAATACCATTATGCGAATCTTCCTTCAAAAAAATACCGCGCATGTGCGTCTGCACATCCCACTGGTGAGGTAGTGAGGATCACATGATCACACGGTAAAACTGGACCCGCCTGCAGGGGTCGAACCTGCGGCCTCAACATTCGTATTGTTGCGCTCTTCCAACTGAGCTAAGGCGAGAAAAAGATGTTTGGCATCCCAGGCAGGACTTGAACCTGCAACCTTCGGTTTTGGAGACCGCGACTCTGCCAATTGAGCTACTGAGATAATGGCTATGCATTTCATGCTGATGAAATGCATATAAAAACTGGTACTTGCAGATGGAGCTGAACCATCAGCCTCTGCCTTATCAAGGCAACGCTCTGACCAATTGAGCTATGCAAGTAAAGATAAAATGGTGCCCCTTGCTGGTTTTGAACCAGCGACCCACCGGTTATGAGCCGGTTGCTCTCCCACTGAGCTAAAGGGACGTTATGGCTCCTCGACCTGGATTCGAACCAGGGACAGATGCATTAACAGTGCATCGCTCTGCCAGCTGAGTTATCGGGGAATTAAACTGAAATACAGCTCTCGCTGTTGAAGAAATACGTTCAAAAACATCGGTTAAAACGACTACGCTTTAATCGGTATTCTTGCTGGTCGGGATAGAGAGAATCGAACTCTCGCCGTCCGGTTAAAAGCCGGATGCTCTACCTTTGAGCTACATCCCGTGAGATGATTAAGTGTGGCATCTGACGATGCCTGGTCTTTCCCTTCATGATTTACTCCTGTTATTGAAATGAAAAAAATGGTGGAGGTGGACGGAATTGAACCGACGACATACTGCATGCAAAGCAGGCGCTCTTCCAACTGAGCTACACCCCCGTAATCTGTAAGGCAATTGCACGTGGCATTGAAAATGCCATGTTATTTACTGCGAATAAAATGGTGCGTCCCCGTGGTAACGATCCACGCTCTCCGATTCTTCAAAACGGCGCTTTCACCTGGTTAGCTTGAGACACAAAAAAATGGTGGATGGTGATGGAATCGAACCACCTATGAGCGGGCGCTCGTGCGATTTACAGTCGCATCCCTTACCGGTCGGGTAACCATCCTTAAAACTGTTGATACTGGAGTCTCTGAGCGGAATCGAACCGCCATTCGCTGATAGAAAGTCAGCTGTCCTCACCATTAGACGACAAAGACATCATGAAAAAAACCTCGGCAATAGCAAGTACTTATAAAGTCACTTTCATGATGGAGCGGGAGAAGAGAATCGAACTCTTACCGTAAGCTTGGAAGGCTTCAGCTCTACCTTTGAGCTACACCCGCATATAAACGTGTTTCATCTTCAATGATGAAACGAGTTTTTGTATTCAGCCTTACCCCAAAAGCAGACGTTCCTGCCCTTGGGATAAAACTGTTTGAACTTCCCAAATTTTTAAAGAGCCTCCATGATCCGGTGTTGTCCGGTCACGACCGCCTTGGCGGGTTTAACTGCTGTGGTTTGTCTTGAATATTGCAAGCAAACCAAAAATCTAAAAATAAAAAACGACACCAAAAAATCAAAAAGCCCGGAGCTTTTCAGGGCATCCGGGCTTTTCAGCGCTAGGGTCTTGGGTGGCTTTAACTGCCGCCTGTGACCTTCAGGGTTTCCCCTCGAATGCTTGTGTTGCTAAACCATGTGGCCGCAAAATTAATTGGGCTGACATCATTGAACATCTCACTATCTGTATCTTTAGTTGTGCGTGTATCTGTATTCGTACGATACGAGGCTTCATAGGTACTCCATGTGCCGCCTGCTGCACTGCCAACTTTGGCAACCGACGCCAAAGCCCGCGCTGTCTTGCGCAAGTTTTGTATCAGTTGTTGTGTCAAAGTTGTTTTCACGATCATTCCTAAATAGTGTGGTGTTGCTTGGTTGATGTACGTATCTTGCCACAGCTTTTTTTAAAAAACAAGCATGGCATGAAGAATTTATTCAAATTATCGATGTTTTTGTGCGACTGATGCAAATGTAAGGCTTCTTGCTCCATATCTGCAAAAGCGCTTGCTGGCCCTCGCCGTACTATGAAAAACTGGCCTAAATCGCATCCCATTGATCGCCCTGGCCATCATTCGGTACGGTGATTTTGATGCGTCTGATTTTCGCAAAATGTTTTGAACAGAGTTTTTCGACCTCATCTATAGATGCGTGCTGCCAGACACCTATATTTGCATAAAGCACTCAACTACAAAAATAATGTAGTCAAATTACTTAATATGCATTGTTGTGTGCCAACAACCGGAAATACACTTGATTTCAGCAAATTCAAGAATGAATTTCAAATTTTTATGCTAAATCCTTGCTGCATAACAGCATGAATATATTTATATATTGATAGTTTTTGTATTAAAACTACTGCACAATTTTTAAGCTTATCAAAATCTCATGTGGCAAATCAATTGCCGCAGAGGTAAGTAAGCCTTGCAGCTGAGGTGGATTTTCACCTTGGCTTGCCATCAATGGTGCCGTCAGGCAAGACGGGCGGTGAGTTTGGGGCCATTGAAGCAAGGCATGAATCAAGCTGCATGAAATTGGGGGCAGTTCAAATCCTCAGGGTTTGAGTTTGCCAAGGCAAATAGTGAGGGGACAATATGAATCAAAATATAAGCAAAAAAAGTAGTAAATGCGATAGCAGAGGCGGTATCAAGGACGGTATAAGGGGCGCATTACAAAAAGCATTTTTTTGTGGTGTGGCAGGCATGACTATGGCGGCAGCAAGTGCGCCTGCTCACGCCTTTAATCCGCGTGACACTTCGGTGCAGATGTTTCACTGGAAGTGGACCGATATCGCCAAAGAATGCAGCAATTTCCTCGGCCCGCAAGGCTATGGTGGTGTGCAGATATCACCACCCAGTTCAGCCAATCGTGGCAGTAACTGGTGGGATATTTACCAGCCTGTCGATTACACCAATCTGACCAGCAAGATGGGCTCGGGGGCCGAACTGCAGGCCATGATCAATACCTGTCACGCTGCAGGCGTGCGTGTGTATGCGGATATCGTCGTCAATCACCTGGCAGCAGGCAGTGGCACATCTACCGCTGGTGCAAACTGGGTAGCTGCCAGCAGTTACCCACGTTTCAGCACTGCTGATTTTCATCCGGCCTGTGATATCCAGGGCAGTGATTACAGTAATAACCGCAATGCCGTCACGCAGTGCCGCCTGGTCGGTTTGCCCGATCTGGATACCGGCGCCAGCTATGTGCAAGGGCAGATCAGGAATTATCTGAGCAGCCTGATAGGCATGGGCATAGATGGCTTTCGTTTTGATGCAGCCAAGCATATACGCCAGAGTGATTTGCAAACCATCGTGAATGGTGTGACGCATACCACCACTGCTGGCGAGCCTTTATGGATCACGCAAGAAATCATTACCGATGGCACGGTAGATCGCAATTCTTACCTGAGCATAGGCACCATCAATGAATTCAAGTATGCAACGGCGATGAAAGAAACTTTCCGTAACCTCAATGGTGCCAGCATTTCGCAAATGCGCAGCATCATGGGCACGCCCGGTAACTGGGGTGGTACCTGGGGCTTTTTCACAGACAGCAGCAAGGCCACCGTGTTTATCAATAACTGGGATACTGAGCGCAATGGTGATTCCATGAACGCCAGTAACCGCAGTGGTGCGGCCAATGATACGCAGGGCAGCAAACGCTATGACCTGGCGAATATCTTTATGCTGGCCTGGCCTTATGGTGAGGCGCAAGTGCATTCCGGTTTTATCTTCACGGACACCAATGCTGATGCCCCGGCAGCCAGTCCCTTTGATGCGAATGGCAATCCACTGATCAACCAGCAATGGGATTTCATCCATCGCTGGGCTGACATCGCCAATATAGTGGCTTTTCGTGCGGTAACATCGGGCCAGGGTGTCGATAATTTTACCAGCGGCAGCGCCAACCAGATCGCCTTTAACCGTGGCAGCAAAGGCTTTGTCGCCATCAATAATGAGTTCAGCGCATGGAACCAGAGCTTCCAGACCTTGCTACCTGCCGGCACCTACTGCAATGTCGTGCATGGTGTCGCCAACGCTGGCAAAACCGCGTGTACGGCAGATGCGGTGGTGGTCGCGACGAATGGCATGGTCACTCTCAGCATACCCGCAAATGGTGGCAGCACGGTGCCGGCGGTAGCTTTGCACATCAACCAGAAACTCGGTGGCGCATCGAATGACACGACCGCACCCTCGGTACCAACTGGCCTGGCTGCAATTGCCACCAGCAGTAGCAGCATCAACCTGAGCTGGAATACTGCTACCGACAATGCCGGTGGTAGCGGCGTCAAGGGCTATAACATTGCACGCAATGGCGGCAGCCCCGTGTTCAGCGCCAGCGCCAGCTTCGCTGACAGCGGTTTGTCGCCAGCCACCACGTATAGCTATACTGTCGCAGCGGTCGATAATGCCAATAATGTGTCAGCCAGCAGCATTGCGGCCAGTGCAAAAACGCTGGCGGGTGCTTGTCAGGTGCAGGTGAATTTCCAGGTGACCAATAACACTACCGTGGTCGGGCAGGACGTATACCTCACCGGCAGCGGGGCAGAACTGGGGAACTGGAATACCGCAAGCGCCACAAAATTGTCTGGCAATCTCTGGCCTTTGTGGACAGTGTCGCGCAACCTGAATGCCAGTACGACTTATGAATACAAATACCTGACCCAGGGCGTCAAACCTCTGGCATGGGAAGTGGGGGCAAACCGTGTGATTAATGTACCTGCATGCGGCAGCGCGTCAGTGACTGTACCGGCCAGCACTTTTCGTCAGTAAGCTATATCAGGTAGTAATTTCGTCCGGCAGAAAAGCACTTGGACCAAGGTGAGTATGGGGATCAATGACAAATGCTTGTCATTGATCCTTTTATTTTTGCAGTGCGTCTATCTGCTTTTGCAGGGATTGATCAACAATGAACCCCGGATAGCTGGCGCGGAATTTACGCCACTCTTCCAGTGCTTCTTTGTTACGGCGGTTCTTCAATAGCTGTTCAATTTTCTCCAGCCACTCATAGGCACCCGGATGTATTTCAGGTGCCAATGCGGCTGACAGCGGCGGTGCAGCTGCCACAGGTGGTGGCGCCATGACAACGCGTGGCGCTGACTGTGCGGCAGGGAATGGTACAGCCGCAGGCATATCAGCTTTTTTATCTGCCGATGCTGTCACTACTGGTTTTTCTGCCATAGCTGCTGGTGACCGGGATTCTGTTTCACTGGTTTTCGCCAGCATGCCTGTAGCCTCTGCTTTGGCGGCACTGGCATTCGCCGCTGGCGCACGCATTTTTTCATTATTGGCATATTGGCTGTCTGCTGCGACCTTTTCTTCGACGCCCGGCTGTCTGCTGATTGTTTGCACGGGAGCGGCGGAAGACATTTCTTGCCTGCGTATTGCCGCCCCTGTAATTGTCACCGTCGCAGGCTCAGGTGCGGCAGCCACCACGGGTGCTGGAGCCGGAGCAGATCTTAGTGCAGGCGGTGGTTCGGCTTGCTGCTCAGCCCGCTTGAATTCACTACGCGGTTTTGCCGCGCTGGCACGTCTGGCGTCATCGGCCACCTGGCTTTCTTTGGCCTTGCTGGCTTCCATGGCAGGTGCTGCTGCACTGTTCATGTTCGCTGCCGGTGCCGCCGCTGGCGGGGCAACTTCGGCGGCGACCTTTGCCTGTTTCGTCAAATCTGCTTGTGCCAGTTGTGGCAATGCTGGTGTGTGTTTTTCTTGTGTCGCAGGTGCCGCAGTTGTATCCGGAGCACGCACAGTCACTGGATCTGACGGATAGGATTCCTGGTTTTGCTGCATGACCACGGGTATGGCAAACAGTATGCTGGCAGCCAGGCTCAGTGGCAGCTTCCAGCGCCATAAAAATGATGGCGGTTTGCCGCTGCCTTCAGGGCCTGTGGCATCATTGGCCGCTGGTGGCACCATGGCTGGAGCTGTCCTTGTTGCTAATGGGGCCGCAAGGGCACGTTCTGCCTCAGCGATGACCGCCGCATTCAGCTCTGCCGATGGTTGTGCTTGCGGCAAATCTTGCAGCAGGCTGGCGAGTTCGCCCTTGCCTTGCAGGAAATCCTCAAATTCAGCTTCGTGCATATCGTCATTCCTGGATGTCATGCTGGCTCCCCTTGTGTCTGGGTATGCAATTCGGCACGCAATTTTTGCATGGCATAACGTAATCTGCTTTTGACGGTCTCCGTTGATACGGCGGTAATGGTGGCAATTTCTTCCAGACTCAGGCCATTGAATTGCTGCAAGACCAGCGCTTCTTTCTGTTCGCTGGGCAGACTCCTGATGGCTTCATGCAGACGCTCGGTCTGCTGTTTTTTTTCCAGCCGGGTTTCTGGTGACCTGGTCAGCGGCGTCGATTCCTGTGTGCTTTCCAGCGTGTGTTCATACTGGTCAGGGTCGGCGTCAAGCAGGCTTTCTCGCTGGCGCAGTATGTCGATCAAACGGTTGCGGGCGATCTGGTACAAATAGGTCTTGAAGCTGGCAAGCACTGTGTATTGCGACCGTGCCGCATGCAGCGCAGCCCAGCTGTCCTGCACGATTTCATCCACCCATTCCTGACGTGGCGAACGCCAGTCTATAAAACGGTACAAACCCAGGCGATGACGCTGATACAACTCTTTGAAGGCGAGCAGGTCGCCATCGCAATAGAGCAGCATCAGTGCCTCGTCTGTTTGTGGTTCGGTTATCATGGCCGCTAGTTTAACGGAAAATCCCGTCTCACCAGCATAATTTCCATGCACTGTCAGGGTAAAACTGTCATGCATCCAAGCCACTTCCAGCGTTTTTCTGACAATCAGCAACTTGCCAAAAAAACGCCCTGATATTGCTTTAGCTGATGCTAAGGCGCGATGCGTATTGCCAGCGGAGTTGTCCACGTCTTGTCCGTATCGTTATAGTACAGATAGGCAGAAGAGGCTGGCCCGGTATAGCTGCCTGGCACTGTTGCCACCAGATCTACCGCCAGTTTTTTCACTTCGCCCGGTTTCATGTCACGGAAATACAGTATCACTTCACGGGCACGGGTTTCATAAAAATCTATCTGTCCTTTCTCGCGCATTTCTTTCAATTGCCAGTTCTGGAAAGTCAGTCCACCAGGCAAACCCAGGCGTACCAGGCTCATGGGCTGGCCGGTTTGTGTCTTGTTGCTGATAACCGCATTCAACCTGACGGTCTCACCCATTTTCAGATCAGCTTTAGCCAGACTGGTGTTCAGGTTGATGACGGCGGTGTTGGATGATGCCGGTTCATTGCTGCGGTATTCAATCGCCATGGAATACGGCAGGGCAGATCCGCTGCTGGTTTTGAGCGTGATATTGTGCTTGCCAGGTGTCAGCAAGTTTTCAAAATCATTGAACAACAAAGGTTCACGCTTGCCAGCTTCATAGCTCTTCTCGCTGACCACGACACCATCAACCAGCAGGCTGACTTTGCCAGCCGTGGGTGCAACCCTGGTTGCTTCGTCAAAGGCGATCATTGCCTTCAGGGCCAGCACAGTGGCCTGGGTTGCGCCCCATTGACCAAAGCCGCTGCGATTTGCCTGCAACCAGGTGATGCCTTTGCGTGCCTGTTCCAGGTGGCCATCTGATTTGAGCATGGTCAGTATCGCCAGCGAGGTGGTTTCTATATGCAGATTGCTGCCGCCGCTGCGGGTGATGGAATGATCCGCATTCGTCCAGGAACCATTGGCATTTTGCATGCCCACCAGTTTATCTACTGCAGCGCGCCTTGCCTTGTCTGATACCGCCGTTTTTGCAGAGGGTGCCAGCATGGTGCCGCTGGCCAGTGCCAGTTGATAGGCATCTTGCGTGGTTTCCGCTAGTTTGACGGATTTACCTATTTCTTTGTCCAAGCCGCTTTCACCAGCGCTGACCAGGGCCCAGGTGATATAGGCATCAGTCACTTCTGGTGCTGCACGGCCAAAGCTGTCGAGCGCCTTGGCATCGCGTTGGTAACCGCCATTGCCATCACGTCTGGCTTTAAGCCAGTTTGCAGTACGCGCCAGCATGGCGGTATCGACGGAGCCATAGATATTTTTCATATCCGCAAATTCCAGCAAGCCATAGGCAGTCAGTGCTTCATGGCCGGGGTCACCACCAAACCATTCATAGCCTTTTTTCGGTGATTCAAAGCCAGCCAGTTTCTTGTAGCCGCTATCGAGCAATTTGCCGGTACGTTCCAGCAAGGCGCTGTCGGCCACATCATGCTGCTTCAGGTATTGCATGATCATGACGTTAGGGTAATTGGTCGATGAGGTTTGCTCGAAACAGCCTGACGGTTCGCGCAACATGCCTTCCAGGCCAGATACCATGGTAGCGAGTGGCGAGGTATATACCTTGATCGATGTCTGCACACTACCCTTGTTGGCTTTGCTTAGATCAATGTCATGCGTAACTTGTCCCTTGATTTGTCCTGACTTCTCCAGCAATTGCGGAAAGCCAGGGGCAACCACCGGTATGCTGCGCAAGACTTCATCTTTCAAACCCGATGCAGTCGCCAACAATTGCACCTGCGACAAACCTTGTGTGCCTGTGACTTCAAGCGGAATGAACATGCTCTTGCGCTGACCAGCAGCAATAGTGCCCACTTTGTCATTGCTGTCACTGGCTTTCAAGAGTCTGCCAAAATTGCTGTTGAGCGTGACATTAACAGCCTGCTCGCCCTCATTGCTCAGGGTGACGGGGATCAGCGGCTTGTCACCTGCTGATATTTCCAATGGCAGCTTGGCCGACAAAGAAAATGGCAAGGAAGATTTGAGGATGTTTTCACTATGCCCGGCCTGCCCGCCACCAACACCTTCTGCCGTGACGCGGAAAGATGTCACCGCATCTGACAGAGCCAGCTTCAAGGTGGCCTTGCCCTGCTTGTCGGTTTTTACTAAAGGAGCCCACATCACGGTATCGCGGTAATCATCGCGCGGCCCGGCATAATCAGACGTATAGGCAGGAACCGGAAACACCCGCACTGCAGCCCAACTTGGCGCCGGCTCTGCCATAGGCACTGCAATAGGCACTGCCATAGGCGCTGCCATTTTCGCATCTGCACGGGCGAAGTCCTTGTCAGCCATGGGTTCTGCCGGAAAATATCTGGCTTCCATCTGTACCGGAGCCACGGCCACAATGCGGCCCGCAGCCAATTCTTCTTTCATTTTTGCTGCTACGGGTTTTTGCGGTAAGGCCTGTGCATCAGCGGCTGCCATTTTTTTCAATTCTGGTACTGCAACTTGGGGCGCTGGTGCAGGCAAGGGTACAGGTGCAGCCATTGGTGCCGGTATCGCTGCGGCTTTCATTACAGGCTCAGGTGTCAGGCGTGCAAACGCTGGTGCCGACTCTGCATTTTGGCGCCTGATATGGCTGCCAGTCACGGTGACCACGTGTATCGGCGCCAATACTTGTACCCAATCAAAGCGACGATAGCCACGCGTACCCATCAGCATATCCAGTGCCAGCGCACTTTTGTCTTCACCCAGGTCGGTATAAAAATTAGGCTCTTCTATCTTGCCGGGCAATTCACTTTCCAGTAAAAGACGCGACAGCATATTGGCGCTCTTGTCATCGGCAAATGACAACACCGTGTCATCAACAACCGACAGGGCCAGTTCTGCTGGCACAGCTTTGCCGCTGGCATCTTTGGTTGTGATGTTCAGGGCGACTTCGCCGCGCGGCACATAGGCTTTCTTGTCTTGCTCCACCTTGATCTCAAGCCGGTTACGACGATTGCGGAACACCAGGCGTTCAGCCAGCGGGTCCAGGTTCTGGTTAAACAGGGTAACGCGGGCGATGCCTGCAGTAGAAGTTGTGGCAGGGTCTTTGGCTTGCAAATACATGACAGCCGGTTTACTTGGGCCTGCTTCCATGCTGCCCGCATCAAATAATTTATCGCGCACGGTGGCTGCGACCACGACCTTTTGTGTGGTGCTGCATTGCACAGCTACGCGCAAGGCTTTTTCCTGACCATCCAGATCATCATAGCTACGCATGACACAGCCTGCTTCTTCTGCCAATGGCAAAGCATAATGCTCAGTCACGCTGCTGGGTTTACTGACTTCTGCATGATAGCTGCGACCCGTAGCTGGCGTAAACACGACACGGCCCAGGCCATTTTTATAGGTATTGAATCTGGCAACAGTATTACCCAGATCATCGACCAGCTTGCCCTCGGCATCTGCCGGTTTTCCTAACCTGGTTTTGGCCTCAAAATAGAGACGGGCAGGCAAGCCCGCCACCATCTTGCCACCTTCAGGGAAGAAAGACAGTGCCAGCTTGTTTTGCAGGATAGGTATGGATTTTGAAATCGATTCAGTGACGCCGCCGTCTTCTACCAGTATCGTCAACAAGCCATCGCCAGTGCTGATGTTCTTCGGTAAATCAAATTTCACCAGTGCCTCACCCGTGGCATCTGTCGTGACATTCACGCGGGGTAATTCCACACCATCGACGGTGGCCACTGCAACCAGGCGCTTGCCTGACATGATCTCACCAGTAGGGCGCTTAACGGCGATCGTGGCGCTGACCTGCTCACCCGCACCATAGGATTTCTTGACGAATTCCAGGGTTTTCTTCATGCGTGGTGCTTCAAATGCAGAGACGATGATGGCGCGTTCCAGGGTTTTTCCATCACTGCTGGTGATGCGTATCTTGTATTCACCACCCTGCGCCTCTGCTGGCAATTCAAAATCATTGGCTGCACTACCCGCCTCAACACGCAGGTGTTTCTTGATCACGCTGGCACCTTTGGGCGAGATCAGCTCCGCCGTTGCCGCTTGCATTTTGCTGCCAGTCAAATTGCGGGCTTTCAAGTCCCAGCTCTTGAACCAGATGGTTTCACCGGGTTTGTAGAGTGGCTTATCTACCTGTATGTACAGGTAGCGGCTCTCATGCGTGTCGAAATAACTATTGATCAGGGCTGGCAATTCCTCCGCGCGCACTTGTTTGATCCTGGTTGATGCCGCCGGGGCTGGTTCCGCCGCAACCGGGCCCAGCACTGGTTTTTGCCCTTCCTGAGATGCTATGGCCTTGTTCTTCTTGTTGTCAGACTGCCTGGAAGCTACTGTATCAGACTGCGGGCTTATCATCACATCACCCGTGGCAGCCACAGACTCTGCGACATCGCCAAACTGACAACCGCCCAGCATCAGTAACAGCAAGGGACACAAGATCGGCGCTTTAAAGTAGTGGCCAGATTTTTTCATTATTGACAATTTCCTGTATTTTTAGTGTGAACGGGGGCCTGGGGAGCCCCCATGGAAGTGCTGTATGACATCAGGTATTTGTGGTGCGCTACATTTGCGGCGCTTTAATTCGGGTCAGGTACGAAACCGCCAGGGAAGGGATTGGCATCCTGATAGCGGTTGCGCGGGATAATGCCGCGTGCTACCAGATGAGCGTAGGTGTCATACTGGATACTGATGATTTCGTCAGGCTGCTGGCTGGCACGGCGAAAATCGGTGTTCCGCACGCTGCTATCTATACGTTCGCCATGGCCTGTACCTATCCTCGCATCCATGGATTTTTCTGCCATGTCAGACTTGCTTTTTGCGAGGTTGCCGGTTGCTTCAACAGGAGGTAAGGCAGAAGCAGCGGGGGCAACGGGTGCTGGTGCAGGTGCAGCAGCTTCACTCCGGCGTGAATACCAGGGTTCCACAGGGAGAGGTTCCCTGTATTCCCTGAGCTCCCTGAACAGGGCCACGCCGATGACGCCGACATTGTCAGGCCTGCCTGTACGTGCCGCATACGAATCAGGCAACTGGGTGAAATAGAAAGCCGCCACTTCTTCCATATTCTTGCGCCAGCCCTTAATTTCTACTGGCTGCCTGCTCGCCAATACATAACCTGATTGCTGTGGCGATGCCGTGGCACCCGTCAATACATTGACTCCATCGACAGACAAGACCGACAAAATACGCCCGCCTGTTTTGTTGGTGATTTCTACCGCATAACGCTCACCGGGCTTGCCCGCTACATAATTATTGCCCTGATGACGCCATATAGGCAGCCTTTCACCCGTGCTTTGATTGATGATGCTGACGCCAGCAAGCTGCCCCGCATGTGCGATTGTGCTCATCGACGCCATTGTCCCTATTGCCAGGGCTGCCAGTAAAGATGTCCATTTATTCATTTTGTTCTCCATATTGTTCTACATAAAAAGCGAGATTCATACTCATTAAACGGAGCAGCAAAACAAAAGGGGTTAAGATTTTTAAAAAATAATTGAATAGATGACGGCGTTCTTATGATGCAGTGTCACATTTTCAATTTTTAGGGATAATATGAAGCCATCGCGAGCTTAAGTTTCTTAAATGGGCCAAGTTGCCTAAGTTATTTGAGTTGCTCGCAGCAATCACCTCAGGAAGAGCCATGAACACAGAAAACACCAGCGAGTCAGCCAGCGCACCTGCCAGCCCTACAGCAGATGCACAATACCTCGATGCAGTAGAAGTACGCGTCCTCGGCGTGCTGGCAGAAAAAGAAGCTGCCACTCCCGACAATTATCCTTTGTCCTTGAATACCCTCGTCAATGCCTGCAACCAGCTGACCAGCCGTGACCCTGTCATGTCGGTGACCGAGTCTGAAGTGCTGGAAGCCATAGACAGGCTGGCCGCCAAGAAACTGGTGAATGCCATCCACCAGGCCGGTGCCCGCGTTGCCAAGTATGAGCACCGCATGCGTATCAAATGGATGCTCGACCAGCCCAAGGTCGCCGTGCTGACCATACTCATGCTGCGCGGCTTCCAGACCGCCGGTGAAATCCGCGCCCGCGTTGGCCGTCTGCATGAATTTTCCAGCGTCGCCGATGTAGAGAAATCCCTGGACTACCTGATGGACAAATATCCACCCTTGGTCGCGCGTTTGAACCTGACCCCAGGCACCAAGGAGCCACGCTATGCGCACCTGCTGTCTTGCGATGAAGCCAGCCTGGATCAGGCAGAAGCTACTGGTTTTTCCAGCGGTGGTGGTGCTTCAAAAAATGACAGGGTAAGCCAGTTGGAAGCAGAAGTCCTGCAACTCAAGCAACAGGTCAGCGATTTGAGTGCGCAGTTTGCGGAGTTCAAGAAGCAGTTTGAGTAGATAGCTGTAAGACCAAAAAGCTCACCACAGAGACACTAAGACACAGAGAATTCACGGAGATAATTCTCCGATAACCCTCTGTGTCTCTATGTTGAGCAATCTTGAGCTTGATTATTTATGGTTGAACATCAAAACATGATCATAACCGCGATGATCAGTTTGAGTAGCAAGAGGCGATATGAACCCTGAATTACCCGAGGCAACATGATTTCAAAACAGTATGTCAGCCGCGTCAGCCTGCGCAGGGATATCGTCGAGTCTTTTGAACGTTATCCCTTCTCTTTGCCCGCGATAAAAAACTTCGAGTATGTAGACCTGCATCCCAAGATCACTTACTTTGTTGGTGAAAATGGTTCGGGCAAATCTACCTTGCTCGAAGCGATCGCGGTTTCTTTGGGTTTTAACGCTGAGGGTGGTACCAAGAACTTCAGCTTTGGTACACGGCGTTCACATTCAGTATTGGATGAGTATTTGCGTATTGCCAAAGGCATACGCAAGCCACGCGATGGTTTCTTCTTGCGTGCAGAGAGTTTCTTCAATGTGGCTACTGAAATTGAAAGACTGGATGAAGAACCAGGTGGCCCGCCGATTATCAATTCCTATGGTGGCATCTCATTGCACGAGCAATCACACGGTGAATCCTTCCTGAAGCTGATGACAGAACGCTTCGGTGGCCAGGGTCTGTACATACTCGATGAACCAGAAGCTGCACTGTCACCACAAAGGCAACTCGCGGTCTTGTCGCGCATCCATGATCTGATAGAAGATAATTCCCAATTCATTATCGCTACCCATTCACCGATACTCATGGCTTATCCTGATGCCTGCATCTACCAATGCGGTAAAGAAGGTATCTCTGAAATTGCCTATGAAGACACCGAACACTACAAGATCACACGGGATTTCCTGGCGAATCCCAAGCGCATGATGGATGTGTTGATGGAGCGTTGAGTTTTGAATTGGGTGGATTTCTGAAAGACCAAAAAGCTCACCACAGAGTCGTAGAGGGTTCACAGAGAAAATTCTCTAATGAACTTTCTCTGTGAACCCTCTGTGTCTCCGTGACTCTGTGTTGAGAGGTCTTGACTCTTGACCTTGACTTGATTACTTGTGATTGAGCATAGCAATCACGACGACGACAGCGATGGCCAGCAACACCGCCCCCGCAATCTTCCACGCTGAATACGGACGCTCACCCTGCACTTGGCCGGTCTGGCCATTCACCAGAAAACGGTAAGTCTTGTCGCCATATTTATAAGACGACAGCCAGATAGGCAGCAAGATGTGCTTGAAGCTGATATTCGAATAGCGAGGCTGCATCGCAATGATGCGCTGATGGTCGCCACCGATATCACGGCAGATGGCATTGCGGATTTCGCCTTCCATCTTGCCCTGGGCATCGACAAAGCCAGGCTCCAGTCCCACCTGGTAAGCCTCTACCGTGAAGCCGGAAACATAATCGTCACGGTAACCCTGAAGTTTTTCCAGGCGCCATGGCGCAAGGTTTTCTGCATACGAAGTCGGCAGGGTTTTTGAACCCACAACCAGCACGTCATCAAACGATACCTGCACTGCACCCACTGCGGGGTACCAGTTGGTACGGGTCACCTGGCGGCTCTTGGTCTCACCGTTTTCAGTATAGTTTTCTGTGACCGTGTAATCGACACCGCGCTGGCCTTGATAGGTGGTGTCGCTGTCGGCATCATAAGTCCAGTAAGGGGTGTAGATACCTTTGAGGCCACGCTCGGCACGGTAAGCCTGCTTCAGCGCATTTGGCGCGAACCACAGGCCGGTAATCCAGTTGGCAAACTTGCTGCGCGCATCTGATTCCTTGATATCAAATGGGGCAATTGCCTTGGGCCTGATCTTGCGTGCAGAATAGGCATTGGCAGCGATTAGCGGCACCGCGCAAAACGGGCAGCGGTCAGACACCAGATTGGCTGCCAGTTGCGACTCTGCGCCACAGCCTGTGCACTTCACATGCTGGCTGGCGAGCATGGGTTCGTTGCCAGCCTGTTCTGCCAGATAAGCCTGATAATCCAGCTCTTCCACCGCTGCGACCGTGGCTTCCTTGTCTTCAGGGATTTCATTCTTGGCACCGCAATACGGGCATTGCAGGGCGTGCTGACCGGGCGCGTATTCAAGCTTGGCACCACAAGATTTGCAGGGATAGTTTTTTGTCGTCACAGGTGATGATTCCAGAACAAAATAGAAGGCGTCGCTACCATCAGGCGCGACGCCACATCAGAGGATGATTTATTGCGGTGGCAGCGGTGGAGGCATCGCCGCAAACAAGCCAGACAAATCAGCCTGTTCACCCGCCTTGCCCCAGGCCGCCATGCCCTGACGCCATACCAGGCTGTCACGCGTCAAACTGCCATTACCAACGTGAGATTGCAATACGCCCAGATCAAACGGCCCGGTCTGCGCACCGTTTTGCGCGACAAAATAAGATACCGCTGTTGGCAAAGGTGGTGGCATGCCACCGCCTGCCGCTGGTGCAGATGCAGGAGCGGCAGCAGGCGTTGCTGCCGGTTGTGGATTATTACCAAACATCGTGCCCATACTCTGGCTCAGCATACCACCCACGCCCACGCCCATCATGGCACCAGCCATGCCCGGGTTTTGCGCCGCATCACGCAAAGCCTGCGCCCCCTGATACTGAGCGAACTGGTTCATATTGCCGATCACGCGCATCGCACCCTGCTGGTCGATGGCTTTTTCCACCTCTTCCGGCAAACCTATGTCCTGCACCTGTACTTCGCACAGTTCCAGACCATATTGCACAAAGTCAGCAGCAATTTTTTCCTGTATGCGCTTGCCCACTTCAGTGACCTTGGCTTCCAGGTCAATGACAGGTACGCCAATTTCAGGCATCACTTCCTTGATGCGCATGCCTATCTTGCCGCGCAGGTTTTCTTCTATATCCGCTGTCGTAAAATCGGCCTTGGTACCGACCAGCTCAGACAGCATGGCCTTGGCATCCACGATGCGTATGCCATAGATACCAAACGCAGTCACACGCACCACGCCAAATTCAGGGTCGCGCATGGTGGCAGGGCCAGCCGTGCCCCACTTCATATTGGTAAAGCGGGTAGTCTTGAAGAAATACACTTCCGCCTTGAAAGGGCTGTTAAAGCCATATTTCCAGCCCTTGAGCGTACTCAGCAAAGGCATGTTCTCGGTCGATAGTTCATACATGCCCGGCGTGAACACATCCGCCACCTGCCCCTTGCCCACCTGGCCCTCATTGACCATGATAGCAATCTGCCCTTCGCGCACCGTCAGCTTGGCACCCATCTTGATTTCATTCTGATAGCGCTCAAAGCGATGCACCATCACATCGGGACTGTCATCCAGCCATTCGACAATATCGATAAATTCATTGCTGAGCTTATTCCACAGACCCATAGTGTTCTCCAAAAAACAAAATTCTTGCAGGATGCTGGCAGGCAATTCTATTGATAGCGGCCAACAGCTATTCGGCGGATACCAGTATATCCGGCGTAGGCGAAGTATTGCTGAATTGGTACATTATCACAAGGGTAGGGAAGAGAAATTGTGATGTAAGCATTTGTAAATGTTAGTTGCTTGAAATACATGCATGAAACATTTCACAAAATGATCGCAAGACATATCATTTTGACCAGGCTATGATGAGGATATTGGTATATTCCCCTTTTGGTGAATGTAGAAAATATTGGCAATGACAGAGAAATCCAACAATTGGACTCGTGAGCAACTTTTGATTGCCTTCAATTTATATTGCCAGCTTCCTTTCGGCAAATTTCATAGCCGACATCGTCTAGCAGTTTCCCCTTGATTGGATCAGGAAATGTGGAGGGAATAAATTAGGTTTCTCGTTAACCTTTGATTCAGGTGTTAGTTCGTGTAATAACAAACTCGATTATTTTTTCTATTGCATCATAACTAGCCAAAAAAAACTCGCGACTGTCATTTAAGCGGTATGGTGCGAGCATCATATGTGCCTCAGTTTCCAATTTTCTAGCCTGTGCGTGACGCCATTTTTTAATAACTAAGAAAGCCAATGGAACGCCCGTTGCCGATGAAAGTTGTATAGCACGTTCACTAGAGTCTCCATCTGTAAATCCGACCTTGAAAATCTGCTCTTTCATGGCAGCACACCGCATTACATACAACTCCCCCGCATCAGAATGAGTCTCCGCTTTTTTAGACCGCGCTTCTTCAGCGATTCTTGCCGACGCTTCAAGATACTGCTCAATTTTGACTTTAGCTGAACCTAACGTGTCCTTTAAGAAAATTGTGGATGTGGTCGCATCGACGTGTTTCCATTTGCTTGACTCTGAGATCCATGTCTTTCCAAGCACGCGATTGCCATGTCTATCGATACCATATTCGCCGTCGTTTAATCTTCGCCAGTGTCCTTCCGTCTCTATTTCATACTGAGGTAAATTTACCCTCGTAATGGTCAAGTTGGGGGCTACACTATTGGTTTCTATAGCGGGGATCACAACATAGTCAGTACTTAATCCCAATCCGCCTTTCTTTTTCGGAAGACGTTGACGAGATTTATCTGTGACATCCTTACTTAATGCTAAACGTGTATTGAAATACATTGGAAGCTGAAACAGTCCTTCGGCCAGTGACCACAAAACTGCCGAGCGATTGAAACGTTCAATCATGTTTGACATTGCTTTGTTCTTAGTTTCGAAATCCCTAAAGTCTGAAAAAATCTCCGGGTCGTCGCATACAATATCGAATGAATTCTGATATTCAGCGAGATAGCAGCGAGAGATATGTTTCTTTTCCACAATATCAAACTCACCAGTAATGATCGTTCTGATATGGGTGCTGGTTCCTTCCAAGGGCTTCGGTTCTCCCAATTTGAAATCATTTTTTGCCACAATTTCGGAGAGAAATTTTTGTTTTAGGGGAGATATTTCCTTTAAATTAACTTCTTGCTGGCTAGAACATCTTATTTTCCACTCATCTTCATCTAATGCCTCGCCCCCTATAAGATACCAATGAAGCGACTTTGCTCGTCTAATAATAGAGAAGCCGGAGATTAAAAATTCTCTTCCTTCCCCGTTAAGGAAGGCAGTGTCATTTATTGACCCATTCGTGGAAAAATGGAATATTTGGTCTTGTGGAAGAGTTAGAAGTGAGGAAACATCAAAGCCATCACTATCTCCAGAAGTAAGGTAATCAAAATAATCCTCAATATAGAAGAGATGATTGAACTCTTTCTCTGTTTCTACGTAAGGAGCAACTTGCTTAATCAATTTAAGATGAAGAAAAGGCTCAAAATAATTGAAACTTAGCGGCTGTGTATAAATCCCGGACGACGCATATCTATTGTTATATTCGAACGCCATCTCACGTAAAATTCTATCCGTTGGAAATTTTGCCCCTGACTGGAATAGCTGGCTCATTACTCTTCTGTATTCTTGAGCCAATTGCTTGCCTTCCATAGCCAATCTCCTCCTTTGCTTGCGAGGCAAGTTATCGAAAAAAGCCAAGGTTCCATTTCCGTTGAGAAGACGCCGGTGATCCATCGCGCCTATGGGATTTATTTTTCCAAGCTCGCTTAGGCGAATTTTTTTGTTCGACATATTCTTTTGGCCTATTTTGAAAACTTGCCGCATCCATTGGTCAAATCCGATTCTTTTCCTTCGTAACTTAATAATCCTCTCATCCAACCAATATTATCCCTTGTACATTTATGTTTGGATATTGGTGCAGTAATCGGCTTTGCGTCAAAGAAACAATAGGTACAACTCTTGTGACAAAGTATCAAAGACACTGCGATAGCCGTCAGTTCAATGCTGCATTATTTGCGAGTATGTTAGCTTGATTGTCGGAACAAAATGTCAAGGCCATCGTACCCAGCCAAAGCGACTCGCCTTGCGCCTTGTAATTGACCTTGAGCTCTTTCATGATGGGCTCTTCAGTTTGCGATACGCGCGCTGCCTGACTTGCACTGCAGACTTTGCCCGCATCTCTTCTATGGTATTGGTTTGCGGCACCAGAACTGTCTGCAAATCTGGCGTGGCATTCAATGATTCAAGTATGCGGACAAAATTGGCCAGAGTGCATTTGCCAGTGCGTTCAAAACTGCTGACAGTTTGGGCCGAGATGCCTGTGCGTTGCGCCAATTCTTCTACGCTGATATTTAACAGCAAGCGACGCTCACGCGCTCGTTCGCCGAGTTTGAGGCAAATCTCATCAGGTAGGAGTAGGGAGAAATCCATTGGTTTTATATAGATTATGGTTAGATAATCTAACTTTCCAATAGAATTATACTGGTTATGATGCTGGACTAGGCCTAATTTTTTTGAGCAAATTATTCTGTAAATTGTTGCTTCTCTATTAATACTCATCCTCGTTGTTGCAAGGATGAGGGTATCGTAGCATGCTAATCAGACAATCAACTCAACCCGCCTGATCCACTCTCTCCAGTCTGCCCGTACTAGCTCCCCAGCTCCTCAATTTATGCCCCTTCACCGCATAAAAGAAAATCATCAGATAACAAGGCAGCATGACCCAGTAGGCGGTTTGGGAGTTGCCTGCGTCTGAGAATTTACCGTACAGCATGGGCAGCAGTGCGCCGCCGGCGATGCCCATGATAAGCAGGGCGGAACCGGCTGCCGTGTATTTGCCCAGGCCTTGCAGGGCCAGTGGCCAGATGGATGGCCAGACCAAAGCATTGGCCAGGCCCAGCATGGCGAGGAACATCACGGTGTTTGGTACGACCGGCACGCCTGCCCAGCCGACTATTGCCTGGGCAATGCCGGTGTCCGTGGCGGAGCTGGTGGCGACGCCAACGGTGAACAGCAGGCCGCTGATGGCTGAGAACATCAGGGCGGTTTTTTGTGTCATCAGTTTGGGGATCGTCGTCGCACCGAGGATGTAGCCTATGACCATGAAGCTCATGGTGTATGAGGTCAGCACGGTGTAGTTGTGCACACCGAGGTTGCGGCCATACAGGCCTATGGTGTCACCGGCGATCACTTCGACACCGACATAGGCAAACAGCGATAATGCGCCCAGTACCAGTTGCGGGTATTGCAGCACGCCCCATTTAGTGACTTCGGGCTGGTTTTTTTCTTCTTCTGCCCGCAATTCCGGCAGTGAAGAAAAATGCACGATGAGCATGACCACCAGCAAGCCAGCCGCCATGATGGCATAGGGATAGACCAGGCGCGATGACAGTTCTGAACGCAAGGCCAGACGGCCAGCATGATCAAGTGCAGCAAGTGCAGTGTCAGAATATTTTTCTATACCGGACAAGATCAATGCTGAAAATACCAGTGGCACGACGATGCCTGCACCCTTGTTGAACAGGCCCATGATACTGATACGCATGGCGGCGCTTTCGCGTGAACCTATGCAGACGATGTAGGGGTTGATGGCGGTTTGCATGAGCGTCATGCCGGTGGCCAGTGTGAACAGAGCGAGCAAAAAGAAGGCGTAGTAGCTGGTCTTTGCGGCGGGAATGAATAACAATGCCCCCACTGCCATGATGCCCAGGCCCAGTGTCATGCCATTTTTGTAGCCGGTACGGCTGAGTATGGCGGCAGATGGTAGCGCCATGACGGTGTAAGCGATATAAAACGCAAACGTCACCCATAGCGCCTGAAAATTATTCAGGTCGCAGACTATTTTTAAAAACGGGATCAGCGAGCCATTGAGCCAGGTGGCAAAGCCCAGGATAAAAAACAAGAGGCTGATAAAGAACATGGCAACGACCACATCCTTTGTTGATCCCGTTGCTTGATCATTGTTGTTCATGAGGTGTTCCAGACATATTTTAAATGGTCACTTTGAGCTGACGAACTATCATCGTCCTTGCCGGGACATCGGGCAAAAAAGCCTCCCCCACAGAGTGATCAGGGGAGGCTTTTTGCTACTGGCCTGGATTACTCCTGGCCATCATCATGCAGATCAGAACTTGGCCCTGACACCTACGCTGTAACGTGCGCCGTTTTCATACACGCCAACTGGCAGACCATCTGTGGTGTTGGTGCGTATTACAGAATTGGTCAGGTTGACGGCTGTCGCAAACAGGCTGATCTTTGGTGTGATGTCCCAGTTGGCTGTAGCGTCCCACTGACCATAGGCGCTGGTGACATCCTGGCCGCCTTCATCCAGACCACCGTAGGATTTGGAACGGTAGTTATACGACAGGCGGAAGCTGATGCCATTCTTTTCATAGTAACCGCTGGCATTCAACTGATTGCGTGAGTTGCCGATGACATTCAGTTTTTGTCCGCCAGCGATGGAACCTGCTTTAGCATCAGTGAACGTGTAGTTCACGATGGCACCAAAGCCGTTACCAAAAGCCTGTTGCCATTGCAGTTCCAGTCCATTGATGACCGCGCCATTGTCGGCATTATGCGGACGTGTTACCGGGCGTGTTATGCCACCGACATTTTCTTGTGCGGTAGAGGTGTAGATGAAGGTATCCAGGCGTTTGGTGAACAATGTTGCAGACAACATCGATGCATCAGCGAAATACCATTCTGCACCTATCTCTGCCTGGTCAGCATGATAAGGCTTGAGCAAAGGATTACCTGCAGTTGCTGCATTGGTGGTGCCGCTGACTTCTGTACTGGCGCTGAGGTCGCTGTAGGTGTTACGTGCCATGACGCGGGCTATGGCACCGCGTATGATCAGGTCTTTGCGCAAGTCATATACCACGTTCAGACTGGGCAAGACATCGTTGTAAGTACGTGTCGTGCTGCCAATGACGTAGTTGCCTTTGCCTGTCAGGTCTTGATAGGCTTCGGATGTCTGTTCAGTCTTGACCAGGCGTACACCAAAGTCACCGCGCCATTTGTCGATGGCATAGTCCGCCTTGACATAGGCTGCAGTAATTTTCTCTTGTATCTTGTAGTACTCGCCCTTGGCTTCGTTATAGACCATGCCCTTGTCATACATGGCAAAACCCTTGCTCGCAGCCAGTGCATCATTGACCCATGCATATTGCGTCAATGAGCCAGATGTAGCAGCAGCCTGGCTCAGCAGTGGTGACGGGCCAGTAGAAAGATCAGCCAGGCTGAAAGACTGCCAGCCTGGACTATCCGGTCCTACCGTGCCTATGGTGCGGTGATTTTGCACGGTATTGTCGCGGTACTTTACGCCCAGCTTGATGTCCTTGATGAAGGAACCAGTCAGGTCCCAGGTCAGATCGCCCTGCACATAGTTCTCTTTGCTTTCCATCTTGCGTACCCAGTCACGCGCATTTTGCAGCGTGAGCTTGGTTGGATCGAGCGGGCTCATGTCGAGGTAAGATACTTCATAAGTATCTGGTGCAATATTCACAGTGGCGCGGGTATTGCCAGTGAACCAGAAGTTACGGTCATGCTTGCTGCCACCCTCAGCAGAGGTGGAACCTAACTGGCCGTGCAGTTTCCAACCATCGCCTTCATAATTGCCTTCCAGATCGAGTATCTTGGATTTGATATAGGCTTCACGATAGATAGGTTCAAACGACACGCCAGTTGTCGGGCCGACTGTGCCGCCGACCACGGCCTTGGTGCCATCAGAGGTCGTGATGAAACGTGGATTGGTGATATTGATGACATTTTGCTTGTTGGCCAGGCCACCTATCTGCCAAAGGTAGTTCTGGTTATTATTATCCATGTTCATGTCTGAATTGATGTAATTCAGAGAGATATCGCTGTCACGGTTAGGCTTGATCTGCAGGGTCACATTGCCAGTCGTGCGTTCACGGTCCTGGCGGAAAATCGCTGAACCACCACCCCATGATGCATAAGCGTTCGGTGTCGCTACATTGTTTTGATCGATGATGGTGTATTTGGTGGAATCAGTAAAATTCTCCAGACCATCGCGGCGCATGGTGCGTTTTTGTTTACTCAGGGACAGCAAGATACCCAGCGTGTTTTCATCATTCTTCCAGTTCACCAGACCAGAGATTTGTGGGTCAGTCTTTTTGGGCAAGTCAGAGTAAGTTGCTTCCAGTGAGAATTGCGCGGTCAAGGGTGTTTTGAATTGCAAAGGCTTGCGCGTCTTGACATTGACCAAACCGCCTATGCTGCCCTCATCCAGATCAGCAGATGGGCTTTTGTAAACATCAAGACTGCCTACCAGTTCAGAAGGCAAAATGTCATAGTTGAAGCCACGGCTTTGTGAATCGTTTTTCCACCAGTAAGCTGAAGCGACTGACTGACCATTCAACTGCGTCATGTTCAGGCTTTTGTCGGTGCCACGTACGAAAATGTCGCGGCCTTCACCCCAGGTGCGGTCGACAGAAATACCGGGCACGCGTTGCAGTGAATCGGCGACGTTTTTGTCCGGGAATTTACCGAGGTCTTCTGAATTGACTGTATCAACAATATTTTGTGAATCGCGTTTGCCAGCAAGGTTTTTTTTCAATGTGTCGCGTATGCCGCGCACTTCTACGACTTGTGAACCTGGTGCAGTTTCTGGTGTTTCATCGGCAGCATAGACAATATTAAACGCGGTGGTGCTGACGATCAGGGCAATCAGTTGCGGTAACAGCTTCTTCTTGAATACGGGGGTGTTCATGCAAATCTCCTTCAGTTAGTTTTACTCGTTGGTATCACATCTTCTTCTTTTGGCGCAGCAATTTTGACCTCGTTCTGAATTGCTTTAATCAAGGCAAAAAATCTTTACTATCTTCTCTAATGCTGGAATCTTCAGTTGCGCATCAAGCGCTAAAAAAAGCCGACGCCGCGCTGGGCGTCGGCAAATCAATCATACGACTTGGGGGAGGTATGATCTTAACGCTTGAACTCTCATCGTTTAAACTTACTTGCACTTGCAACACTGTTTTGTATTCTTGCAGCGGCTTCTTTACCTGTGACCGTGCCATTCAAAAGATCGGCATTCACATTCCATAATTCCTGTTCCATGCTCGGCTGGCCACGGTTCAATATCTGTGCATTGACACGTATGCTGGATTCGCACGCTGTCCGCCACTCCATCATTTGCTTGCCTATCGGGTCACGCACTGCGATCAGATGATTCGACAACGAAAAAAATCCGGTGACGCGATTGGTATACAGGTCAGCAAATTCTTGTGAGCCCAGCCATTCGAGAAATTTGTAGGCATCTTCTTTATTGCGTGATTTTTTGTTGATGCCTATGCCTATGTCCATGTGATCGAGGATGTAGCACTTGTCACCGGCTGCGCGCACGGGTGGTGCAAATACACCAAAATCCAGGCCCTGTACCTGATTGAAATAAGAGATATCCCAGGAACCGACGGGGTAGACTGCTGCCTTGCCAGAAGCGAATTGATGCTGGCTGTCGCTATAGGTTTGCGTGCTGGCCGTGCTGGGCAGATACGACCCCAGCTTTGCCGCATACTCAAAGGCGGCGACATACTGTGCATCAGTAAATCTTGCCTTGCCTGCGATAAGCGCCTTGCGGCCTGCTTCACCATGCCAGTAGTTGGGGCCTATACTGGTGAACAGAGTTTGTGTGGCTTCCCATTTTTCTGCAGTACCCAATGCGAGAGGAACATAGCTGCCATTCTTTTTTACCGCATCCAGCACCGTCAAAAATTCTGCCTGAGTTTTTGGCGCCTGCAGATTGAGTTTCTTGAAGATTTTTTTGTTGTACAAGAAGCCGTGTATGACAGAAGCCACCGGCATGCAAAAAGTCGCTTTTGCGTCATCGGTTTGCCAGGCCAACAGGGCTGTTGCTTCAAAATGTTCCATGCCCGGTTTGCCATCCAGCTTGTCCAGATAACCCTTGTTATATAAAGACTGCGATACATCAAAAGGGCGGCAAGCTACCAGGTCACCGGCGGTGCCATTGGCAAAATGTGCTTGCAGGCTGCTGTCGTACTCTGTCGGTGTGGTAGGTGCAAAGCGTATCTCTATGCCGGGGTGGCGTTTGGCAAATGCCGGTATCAATACTGTCTCCCACAAGGCCTTGTCATCCACGCGCCAGCTTTCCAGGACGAGCGTGCCAGCATTGGCTGTGCTCATCATGGCGGCGGTGCATAACATGGCGATGTGGCAGATGCGGTTCAAAAGAAGACCTTTATTGAAATTTTTTTAGTAAATGAATCAACGTACGCACCTTTTGTTCCCTCCCTTTCAAGGGGAGGGTTAGGGTGGGGATGGGTTTCGGTTGATTGACCTGAAGTCAAATTGTGATAGAAACCCATCCCCATCCCAACCTTCCCCTTGAAGGGGAAGGAGTTTCAACAGCTTTGCAAATACTCTTCATTCATCGATTTATCGATATAAATGAATTACTTGAAACCGATACTAGCAATGCGATGAATGTAATGCCACTTGCATATCTGTTTAGTGCATTTTTTTATAAGTGTTTGATTTTTTGGAGTTTTGTGTGAACTGGTCAGGTGAGCAGCTTACAAATCCTTACCCGCTTTTTTTGTCGGTATTGCTGTGCACTAGGGTGTGAATAATTTACAGGCGTGTGAATTCCTAAGCTGGCAAAACTTAACTTAAGAATTCCTTACAAAACTTTACAAAAGTCTGGATTCAGGTGTTGTGAATCGTGCAGAGAGACCTGAGCTTGTCCGTACGTGACAAGCTGGAACAGGAAAGGATGAATGGGAGAAGTGCCAGGTCAGGCGGTGTCTTCGTTAGGCAGGGTGATGATAGCCTTCAAGCCGCCTTCAGCATGATTTTCCAGCACCAGCGTGCCGCCATGGGCTTCGATGACGCTGCGGGCTATACCCAGCCCCAGACCCATGCCGCTTTCATTCTGGTTGCGGCCATGTACCAGACGTACATAGGGATCGAACAGGCTGGGCAGAGCGTCTTCCGGCACGCCGGGGCCGTGGTCGCGCACTTCTATGATGACGCTATCAGCAGCCGCACGTACGCTGATTTCTGCGCGTTCGCCATAGTAAAGGGCATTGTCAAGCAGATTGCCTATTGCACGTTTCAGCGCCAGTGGTTTGCCATGGACGGTCACACCTGAGTCTGCAAAATCCACATTGTGCTTGGCCAGATGGGCGCTGCGTACCAACCTGCGTATCAACGGGTCGAGCCTGACTTCGGTGGGGTTTTCATGAATGTCGCTATCTTTCACGCATTGCAGAGCACCCTTGACCATCATGTCGAGGTCATCCAGGTCTTCTTCAAATTCACCACGCAAGACATCATCGTCTAGCAGCTCTGAACGTAGTTTGAGGCGCGTGATAGGCGTGCGCAGATCATGTGAGATAGAGATGAACAGGCGTTCACGGTCTTCGATATAGCTTTGTATGCGCTGGCGCATGGCGCTAAAGGCGCGGGCGGTGTTGATGAATTCCTTGCTGCCGGTCTCTGGCAAGTCTGGTACCTGCTCACCTTTGCCAAAGGCTGCTGCCGCATCTGACAAGGCCGCCAGTGGCCGCGTGATCCAGCGTACCACCATGATGGAGAGCAGTAATACCGCAGCCAGTGACAGGCCCTGCAAGACCAGGCGGTCAAAGGACAGAGGATCATTGCCCTTCAAAAAATAAGGATTGGGCATGAGCGCAGCCAGGTATAACCAGTTGCCCGGTTCCAGCTCGGTCTGTATCACCAGCACTGGCGCGGGTTCAGGTTTGATCAGCAGGATATGCTGCACCCAGCTCTCAGGCAGGTCGGTGATACGCGTGCCATCGACAGCCGTAGTCAACTGATCTGGCCAGGCAAAAGCCAGCTTGAATTCAGGGTATTGCGGCAAGTCAGACTTGAGGGTATTGCCGACCTTGCCCAGCACTGTATGCGCCAGTGCCTGCGGTTCTATTTCTGTGATGGGGACATAGGCATTATTTGCCTGTACAAAAAAACGGGTGCCTCCCATCTCGCGGAATTGCTGTATCAGCACGGTGCGGTAATTAGGCGGCAGGCTGCGAAAGAACCGTATCGCACTTGATGCACTGTGCGCCAGGTATTGTGCTGCCGTGGTCGCTTCTATTTCGGCCTTGGCGCGTTGCTGGGTGGTCCAGATGGCGCTACCCACGAGTTGTGTCAGCAGCACGCCACAGACCATGACCAGCGACAAACGGCCCAGCAGCGATTGTGGCAGCCAGCGCCTCAGCATGATGGCAGCTTCAGGCACTGGCCACGCTCACGTCAGCAGAGAATACATAGCCAGCACCGCGCACGGTCTTGATCAGGGTAGGTTGCTTGCTGTCATCCTTGAGCAGCAGGCGCAGGCGGCTGATCTGTACATCGAGTGAGCGGTCCAGTGGGCCGGCATCACGGCCACGGGTTTCTTCTGACAGCACATTGCGGTCGAGTACATCACCCGGGTGTTCGACAAAATACTTCAGCAACTGATAATCCAGCCCCGTCAGTGCCACCAGTTCTCCAGTGTTGTCAGTGACCTTGCGCTCTATCAGGTCCAGCGTGAAGCCGAGGAAGCGATAATAACGCGGTGCTGCTGCCACGTCGGCAGAGCCAGTGCGCCGCAAGATCGCCTTGATACGCGCCAGCAGTTCGCGCGGGTTATAAGGCTTGGCGATGTAGTCATCGGCCCCCAGTTCCAGCCCGACAATGCGGTCAGTGTCGTCTGAGCTTGCCGTCAGCATGATGATGGGGATATTCGATTTTTGTCGCACGACCTTGCACAGGGCAAAGCCATCGGTATCGGGCAACATGACATCAAGTATCACCAGTGACAACTGATTCATCTGGCTATTGAATTCAGCGACAAAGCTCTCGCCATTGTGCGAAAGTATGACTTCATACTGATTTTTCTCCAGGTAGGTTTTCAGTAATACCCTGGTTTTCTGGTCATCATCAACGATCAGTATTTTGCGTGTCATCTTTGTCTGCCTCACATCTTATAGGTTTTGTTTTTTATTATTGCCAAATGTCTTGTACATCGCCACCAGCCTGGCCTGGGTGTCGGCTGGGCTGACGGTGGCATCGATAAAGTATCTGTGTATCACGGCGATGATGGCATCTTTACTGGTTTCATCGGTAGCCATGCGGTGCACCAGGCTGGGGGCTTGCGTCGCCGCACCCTGGGCAAAGGCTGTCCATGAGGCGCGGGCACAGCTATCCATGCGCGCCGGGTCAGCATCACGCCTTACCGATACCGAACCCTTGACGGCATTGTAGTCAGCCTGCACTGCTGGCGTGGCGACCAGGCGGGCTAGTTTTTCCTGCGCCGTGATGCGCGAATAATCATTGGTGAACATCGAAAAAGTATCGACGCTATACAGATGGTATTTGCCTGTGCCTGGCATAGCTGTGCAGGAAAAAGCCTCGTCAGTGGCAAAACCGCCATCATTAAGCTCACCCTTGACCCAGTCGCCGGTGATCATCATCGCCGCTTCGTTTTTGGAAAACTGCTTCACCACTTCCGTCCAGGGACGTTCATCGACAGGATTATTCATCCAGCCTTTCATCTGGCGCAAGCGTTCCAGCGCATGGGCAAAGCGTTTGTCCATCACGGCCTGGGCATTTTGCTTGACGAATAATTCGCGGTGGTATTCTGGCCCGCCCTCGGCCAGTATCAGGTTTTCAAACAGGGTGGCAACTTGCCAGGGTTCGCTACTTTGTGCCAGTGGTATCACACCCGCTGCTTTCAGCCTGGCTGCGACGGTGACCAGTTCATCCCAGTTTTCTGGTGGTGACAACTTCAGTGTGCTGAATATTTTCTTGTTATAAAACAGGGTGTTGATGCGATGTATGCCTAGCGGCGCTGCCACTACATGCTTGCGGTGTTGTATCAGGTTTTGTATGGTCGGGAAGAAACTGGTATTCCATTTATTGGCCGCCGCAACCTTGTCGAGCTCCAGCAAGAAGCCCAGGTCTGCCCATTCGCGTATCGAGACACCAATAATTTGCGTGACCTCGGGCGCGTCATTCGCCAGCACGCGGCTCTTCAACACTTTGCCCGCACCTATGCCTGCACCACCGGGTATGCCTGCATCGCGCCAGGTAATACCTTCATCCGCCATGCGTGCTGCCAGCAGGCTGGCAGCCTTGCGTTCGCTGGCCGAGGTCCACCAGTGCAAGACTTGCAGCGTGCTGTCGGATTGCGGTGTGGCTGCATGAACTTTGACTGTGCAAAATGCCACGCACAACACCCCAAGCGCCGCCGCCCTGGCAAAGCGCCAGGCTGGTGGTGATGCAGCGAGATGATGGGCGGGCGAAATCAAAAGAGCTTTTCCGGGCAGGTTATTGCAGCAGGGAAATCAGGTTTTCAGGATTGATCAGGAAGATCAGGCCGGATGCATATTACCAAAGGGGGCAGCTTTCTGGTAGGCATTGTTCTTTTGTGTACACAATCACGTTTGAGATGTAACGCCTTGTTATGCTCACTGTGGAAGTGGTCACATATCCGTAAAATCGTAGGTTGGGCTACGCTTCATCAGCCCAACACTGGGCATTTAATAAACGTACACGTTATTCCCAGGCCGAGTGTTGGGCTGATGAAGCTTAGCCCAACCTACGGTGTACCGCATTTTTGATCAATCCCTTCTCCTCACCACCACCCTCTCCAGCAAATCAAATGCCCACTGCGTCAACAAAGCCAAGGCCGCGGCAGGCAAGGCACCTGCCAGCAACATCTGGTTGTCATTCAAGGCCAGGCCTATGGTGATGCGTTCACCGTAACCACCAGCACCGATGAAGGCGGCGATGGTTGCCGTGCCCACGCTCATGACTGCTGCAGTTTTAACGCCCGCCAGTATCATTGGCAGGGCCAGAGGCAAGTCTATATTCAACAGACGGTCTCGCGATGACAGTCCCAAGGCTTGCGCTGCCAGGAGTAACCCAGCTGGTACCTGCACCAGGCCTACACAGGTATTGCGGACTATGGGCAGCAAGGCATATAGCGACAAGGTGATCAGGGCAGGGACAAAACCTATTCTGCCCAGCAGGGGGATCAACATCGCCAGCAAGGCCAGTGAGGGGATGGTTTGCAAAATACCGACAGTCGCCATGACGACTTCACGCAAGCGCGGGGCAAAGGCGGCAATGATGCCCAACGGGATACCCACTAAACAGGCCAGGGCAACTGACAGCAATACCAGCGTCAGATGCTGCCAGGTCAGTTTCAAGAAATCTGCGCCAAACAGTTTGGACATGAAGCCAGCACGCTCCGTAGTTGCGGGTGACTTTGCCACAAATTGCTGCGCCGCCTGTGCAAAGCTCTGCCCGTCAATTTCTACTGTTGCATTCATCGCTATCATTTGCGCATTGTCTATCTTGCCCTCCAGTTTCTGTATGGCGGCCCAGGCTTGTGGGAAGCGCGCAGGCACATCCAGTCGGTACAGCAAGACGGCGTCATAACGCGGGAAGTAATTTGCATCATCCAGCAGCACGCGCAAGCCCAGTTGTTTGATCTTGGCATCGGTGGAATAAATATCGATGACATCTACCTGTTTGGCAGTCAGTGCTTCATAAGCGATGCCGTGATCCAGTCCGCTGGCTTGTTGTAGCAGATGATAGCGTTGGACCAGGCCCGGCCAGCCATCGACACGGCCTAAAAATTCATGGGAGAGGCCAAAGCGCAACTCGGATTTTGTCGCAAGATCAGTCAGCGATTTAATATCCCCGGCATCAGGCCGCATCGCCAGTGCATAGGTATTATTGAAACCCAGAGGCACGGCAACTCCTAAACCCTGTTTAGCCAGTTCCGCCTGCATCTCCTGCATGCTGATGGCGTTCTCATGTTTCAGTATCTCGGTATTGATAGTGCCCATGTATTCAGGGTAAACATCAATGCTGCCATTCTTTAATGCATTGAAGACGATGGCAGTATTACCCAGCCCTTGCTGGTGCAGTGCAGGACTATGGGCAACGGCAGTCTGCGTCAGAATCTCGCCCAGCACATAGGATTCAGTGAAACGTTTGGAGCCAACTTTGAGTGTATCGGCAGCCTGTGCCTGTACTGCAAAACTGCTTAGCAATAGTAGTTTAAAGGCTAAAGACAAAAGGTATTGCAGCCTGTACCAGATCAGCATGGGTTTATGCTCCGCTAAATTGTGATCGAAACTCCGATGGACGGTACCGTATTCTACATGCCGTTTGCAAATGTCCAATTCCACCCTGATTCTGGCTGAACTGCCGCTATTCCTGTGTCTGACACAGACCTACACTGTAAGCTCCAGATAAATCAGGAGTCGCCATGTCAAGCGCAGGAACTACGCACATACCAATTGCAGCAAGCACATTTAGCACTAAACAGGACATGCATGCCGATGACCCGCTCAACGACTTCAGCGCACGCGAAATTACGCTCAATGAAGTCAGCAAGCGTGTCTATGTTGCAGGAGCTGGGCCTGCAGTCATCGTCATGACAGAGATGCCCGGCATCAGCCCGCATGTGGCACGCTTTGCGCGCTGGGTGCGCGATGCTGGTTTTACGGTGTATATGCCCTCCTTATTTGGGCGCGATGGCGTGGTAGCATCGGCAGAAGAGGGAGCGGCTGTGTTTCAGAAAGCCTGTGTCAGTGCAGAGTTCCGCGCCTTTGCAGGTAAAGGTTCCAGCCCTGTTACGCTATGGCTGAGGGCACTGGCAAGGCTCGCGCATGAAGAATCTGGTGGCCCTGGTGTAGGGGCGATAGGCATGTGCTTTACCGGTAATTTTGCCTTGTCGATGATGCTGGAACCCGCAGTACTTGCTCCAGTAGTATCACAACCATCTTTGCCTATGGATGATCCGGCAGGTACAGGTATAGACGCTGCCGACTTGCAAGCCGTGCGCCAGCGCCTGGAGGCAGAAGATCTGACAGTTATAGCTTACCGTTTTGCCGGCGATGCATTTTGCCGTGCCCAGCGCTTTGCGGCGTTTTCAGAAGCCTTGGGTGAGCGCTTCGTCAGCAAGGTGTTGCCAGACAGCGCTGCCAATCAGGATACGGCGCCCTTTTTTAAACGCTACGTAACGACACCGCATAGCGTGGTGACCGCGCATTTGATAGATGAAGCGGGGCAGCCGACCATCGCTGCACGGGATGAAATACTGGCTTTCTTTGCCCACCGCTTGAAACAGACGTAAGAAGGAACGCGCAAAAAAAATGCCTGGATCAAAATCCAGGCATTGGCTTAATACTGTAAAAAGCTTACTTCTTGAATGCCGTCACAGCAGCACGACCAACGGCTGGATCATCTGTGAAGAAGCCATCGATACCGGCTTTCAAATAAGCCGTGATCTCAGCGATAGAGTCACCACGCTGCGTCAGTGAGGCGGGGTCGCCAAGGCGCATGCTGGGTGGCAGGAAAGGATTTTCCGGGCGCAATGTCCAGGTATGCACTTTCAAGCCAGCGGCGTGGGCATCCGTGACAAAGCTGGTCGCCGCGCCCAGTTCATTCTTCGTATCTCGCGGGATGATGACTTCCTTGTACGGCGATACAGCGTCGGCGTACTGTGCGATTTCTTTCAGACCTGCTGGTGTGACGAGGTCGGCATAAGTGCGGTTGCTGCCAGCAGCGATGAAGTCATACGGTGCATTGCGCGGTACGCCATTGACTGGCGGATTGAGCGGATTATCAACCAGTTGCACCAGACGCATGTCTGTCATGCCACGCAATTCTTTCAGGTTCGCCACTTCAAATGACTGAATGAATACCGCCGCATTTTTTCCCTTATAGCCATTCGCGACCAGTACATCGACCAGACGTTTTTCCAGAGGCAGGCCTATGGATTTGAAATAAGTTGGGTGCTTGGTTTCGGGGTAAATGCCAATGACGCGGTTCTTTTCTTTTGCTTGTTGCTTGACCAGGTCGATGACTTCTTGCAGTGTTGGTATTTCAAACTGACCATCAAAAACCGTGTTGGCAGGGCGGTTTGCAGGTATACGTTCCTTGGCGCGTATGGTCTTCAATTCTGCCAGCGTAAAATCTTCGGTGAACCAGCCAGTGACAGGGATGCCGTCTATGGTCTTGGTGGTTTTGCGGGCAGCGAATTGCGGTAGAGTCGATACATTGGTCGTGCCGGTGATGTCATTTTCATGACGCGCGACCAAGACACCATCCTTGGTGGCTACGAGGTCAGGCTCAACAATATCTGCACCGTCATCTATTGCTCTTTGATAAGAAGCCAGCGTATGTTCAGGGCGCAGTGCAGATGCACCACGGTGACCAGTGACGGTCGGCAATGGTGGCCAGGACAGGCCTGGATTCTGGAAATCTACAGGCTCAGTGCTGCTGCCACCGCAGGCACTCATGCTGATTGTTGCAAAGGCCGCACACAGCAAGCGTGCAGCATGTTTGGGTAAATGTCTCATCAAGATGTTCCTCAGGATTCATTACAAAAAATGAGGCCAATGCAATTGGCCTCATATGCGTAATACCGTCATGACGGCGTTGGCAGGAATGTAAGGGCTAAGAGTTACCAGATGATGACTTAAGGCAATGCCTTACAAATTGTTTCACCTCAAGATTCTCAGGCATTTCAAATAAAAAAGGCCAGCCAAAACTGGCCAGCCTTTCATGCATATACGTGCATTACACGTACTACAAGCGCATATATTATGCAGCTTGCAGGCTAGGATAATCCGTATAGCCTTTTGCGCCTGGTGTATAGAAAGTCGCTGCATCAGGTGCATTCAAAGCCGCGCCTTGCTTGATACGTGCAGGCAGGTCAGGGTTAGCCAGGAAGCTGGTACCAAAAGCTACCGCATCCAGTGTGGAATTACTGATCGCTTGCGCAGCTTCGTCGGCGTTGTAACCCATATTGCCGATCAACACACCTTTGTAATTGGCGCGTGCAACAGTCAAGACATCACCAGTCTGTGCCTGGAAGAAGTCAGAACGCATCACATGCAAATAGGCCAGGTTGAATTCATTCAGACGTGTCGTCAGATAAGAAATCAAAGCCAGTGGCTCGCTATCTTTCATGCTGTTATAGCTGTTGATCGGTGACAGACGCAGGCCGACTTTATCAGAGCCAATTGCAGCACTGACCGCTGTCAATACTTCAAACAAAAAGCGAGCACGGTTTTCTATGGAGCCACCATAGCTGTCAGTGCGCTTGTTGGCACTGTCACGCAGGAACTGATCAATCAGGTAGCCATTCGCACCATGTACTTCAACACCATCAAAGCCGGCAGCAATCGCATTTTTTGCACCTTGTGCATAAGCTGCAACCAGAGCAGGGATTTCATCGAGACGCAATTCGCGTGGCACTGCATTTGGGATTTTACCGTCTGGTGTATGCACTTCGCTGTCAATCGCGATGGCGCTAGGGCCGACGTTTTCAACACCGTTGTTGAATGCAGGGACAGCAGCGCGGCCAGCGTGCCAGATCTGCATGAAAATCTTGCCACCTTTGGCGTGCACAGCTTCAGTCACCTGTTTCCATGCAGCGATTTGTTCTGCATTGTAAATGCCTGGTTCAGCATAGAAAGCGGATGTATTTTCAGCCACCATGGTGCACTCAGTCACGATCAGGCCTGCTGTAGCGCGCTGGCTATAGTATTCGGCCATCAGGGCGTTAGGCATGTGACCTGCATCCGCACGTGCACGTGTCAGCGGGGCCATCAGGATGCGATTAGCGAGGGATACAGAACCGGTTTGCAGAGGATTGAATAACATTTCTTAATTCCTTTATTGGGCGTGTTGGGGGCAGCAAAAATCGATGGTAAAACTCATACGGGCAACTTATATGGGCAAACCTATGGCAAAACTTATTGGGTAAGCAAATCCACAACTCCATGTATAGCCAACCCAGGGTACTTCAAGATAAAAATTAGACTGGTCGTCTAGAAAAAACTGATAAAAATAAATGCTTTATTACTATTGTATGCAAGTAAACAATATGTTTCGAGTTTAGAGGTTGATGCAAAGTTAAGCTGGCTAGGCTATCGCTAAGGAGGCATCTCTTTCAAGGGATGCCCGTTTTGTCGGCAGACAATATATTGTCTGAAACCCCGACTTCACCGACGCTGCCGCAGACAGTACTTTAGTACAAGTTTCACAAGCAGGCAGCGCAACAACGCCAGATTAACTTTTCATCGACCTCTACAGCTTGAGCATCTTGCGGGTGGCAAGCATGGCGCTTTCCAGCGCGCTCATGTCACGCCGCATCTTGGTCAGCAAACCCGCACCCAGCCACATCTGGTACAGGGTCAGCGCGCATGCATCAGCATCCAGGTCTGCGGGCAGCGAACCATCGATGATACCCTCGCGCATGCAATCGGCCAGTTTGGCAATGATACTGTCGGTACCACGTTGCAAGGTGACGCGCATGGCTTCAGACAAATCAGACACCTCACCACCGAGTTTGGTCGCCAGGCACTGGCATTGCACACCTTCACCCGGGCGCTCCGGTAACCAACCCTGCCAGTAACGCATGAGGCGCTTGGCTGCGGGTATGTCCTGATTTTTCAACACCACATCAACTGCTGCCAGGTAGCCGGCAAAATAATCTTCCAGCAAAGCTTCGCCAAATAATTCCTTGGACTTGAAATAATGATAAAACGAACCCTTGGGCACTGCCGCCGCCTTTAATACCTCGTTCAAGCCGACCACAGAAAAGCCCTTGCCCAGGATAATGGGTTTGGCTGTATCGAGGATATGCTGCCTGACATCGGTGCGCGGAGTGTTCATGGTTTGAATTTTAAAACAAATTAGACCAGTCGTCTAGTGATTTTTTTGCAGAAAAAATGTGTCAAAAAGGGACGAGAGCAGGTAAATAAGATTGGTCAATGTTTTGAAAGTGGATGTCATAGGCCGCGTATATTGAGTCGCTTGATTGGTTGGCAACAAACGCCGCTGGGCTCCAGCCTGCACTCACTATTGTCCAGAATAGTGTCCTTGACAAACAATCACGAGTAAATTCCCTCCCTTTCAAGGGGAGGGTTAGGGTGGGGATGGGTTTCGATCGATTGACGGTAAATGAATTTGCTACAGAAACCCATCCCCATCCCAGCCTTCCCCTTGAAGGGGAAGGTGCTTTAAGCACGGCCCTTTGCAAATAATATTCAATTGCACAATTAAGTCTCCAACGCAGAAAAATCGCTAGGACACTCCGTGTACTCGATGTTCAGAACGAGAATTATGCCGGACAGCCGTGTCCGCAGGCTGGAGCCCAGCGGCTTTCGCTGATCATCATAGACATCTTTTGCTGGCAAGCACCAAACCTGAAGTTATCGTAACAAAAGCTGCAAGCGCCCAAGCTGTCACCCGCCAAAAAACTCCGCATGTATCGCCTGCAAAGCCAGCTTCCTGTCCTCTTGCTGTACCAGCATATATGCGGCCACCTCGCTGGCACCTGCCGCCGCGAGGCACACATGTACGCCAGCCGCAATCGCTGCCGACAAAGCACGGCTGGCAATTGCGCCGCCTACATCAGACGCTTCAAGTACGCCATCGCCAACCACGGCGACAATCGCCACATCCGCGTTGCGTGACACTTCCACTACACCGGCCAGATGATGTTCCACCAGCGCAGCGTAAGCCGCATCCAGATGATCACGGGATACCAGGATATTGATGGCAGTCTGCGCCGTCAGCACGCTCTTGATATTGATGCCGCTGGCATCCAGGGTATTGGTCACCTGCGCCAGGATACCGGGTTTGAACCCCACACCAGGGCCGTGCAGTTTCAGGATCGCCACGTCTACTGTCGAGGTGACGCTCTTCACCACGTCACGCGTCACCTTGCGTTGTGCATTGATGACGGTATAGGGCAAGAGACCACGTTCAGGACGGGTAATGTTCAAAATACGGATAGGGATATTCTGGTCAAACAAAGGCTCTACCGTACGCGGATGCAAAATCTTGGCACCGAAGTAAGAAAGCTCTGCCGCTTCCAGATAATTCAATTGCGTTATTGTATGCGGCGCGCTTACTGTACCTGGGTCGGCACTGAGGAAGCCATCTACGTCCTTCCATACATCCAGTGATTCTGCACCTATGCAGCAGGCGATGGATGCTGCCGAATAATCAGAGCCGCCACGGCCAAACAGGGTCGCCTTACCATCACGATCTACCCCATAAAAGCCCGGTACGACGATGACTTCATTGCCCTGCAATGCCTTCGAGACAACCGGGGCGCTCGCATCAAAATCGCAGGCGGCATTACCAAATACGCCATCGGTGACCAGGCCTATATCTTCTGGCAGGGCTTCGCGTGCGCGTATGCCGTGGCTGAGCAAGACTTCAGTCAGCAACAGGCTGGACAGGCGCTCACCATAGCTGAGGATGGCATCATTAACGAAGGTAGGCACATCACCTATGCAGTGTATGCCGGTCAGATAACGGTCAAGCTGGTCAAGGCGTGCTGACAAGGCTTTTTCTATGCGTGCGCGGTTGGTGGCATCGCTGATATTGGCTTCCAGTATCTGTTTTTTCAGGGCTCGCAGGTTTTGCGTGTAATCCCGGCTTTCGGCCAGGGCGGCTGCGGTACCTGCACCTTCCCTTGCAGCTTGCACGCAAGCGATGAGGGCATTGGTAATGCCATAAAAGGCAGATACCACCAGCACCAGCGGCTGTTGGTAAGTTTGCACGACATTGACAACGCGGTTGATATCTTCAGGCTGGCGCAGATTGGAGCCACCAAATTTAACGACGATTTTTTTCATTGCAATTTCCAGGACAGGGATAGCGTGTTGATCACAGACATCCCGCAAAGTGCGAAATGGCATATATCGAAACAACAAGGGTAATGCAGCAGACCGGGCAGGTCAACGCAGTATCCATCTTCATCCAGCAAGCAGGCAGTAAAAAGCAGCAGTATTCCAGCATTTGATCTGGCACTGCGGCCCTTATAGTCGCATCATCGCCGTGACTGCGCATGTCAAATTCTGTACCTCACTTGCACCCCTTGCCAGACATCATGAAAAAATGCCACAGCCTTGATCATCCTTATTGCACACACTGGGTGGCAGAGGGTGAGTCTGTATGTGCGGCGGGCCATGCACAAGCTGCCAATCCCTTGCGGCGTGAATTACTGCATGCATCTGCCGGCAAGCTGACAAAAAAAACAGATGCGCATGCGCCAGCCAGCCTGCAGCTGCATTTCAGCGGCTATGACCCGCGTGCCGCCGGTGGCCGCCAAACCCTCAGGCTGGAATTGCGCGGCATCTTGCCGGCAAATGTCACCATCATTGAAGTGCAGTTACGTTGCGAGCTTATTGCCGCAGGCGCAACCAGGCAACGCCTGTTGCGTACTGTCTCTGGATTATGGCAACCTTTGCTAATCAGTTTTTCATCGAAAAACAAGGAGCACGGGCAATACCCGATTGAAATCAGCTTGTCGCACGAGCAAGAACCCATGGCCAGACGCAAATGGCTGTGCACCAGCGTCATCTTCGTGCCACGGGCCGACGCCACGCTGACAGAGATACACAGTGTCTTTCTGGCTGCACAAAAGAATGTCAGGGTCATTGCAGAAGATGGTGCGATTGCCACACTCAGCGGGCTGGGCCAGTCTCATGCTTATGCGCAGGGCAATATGAATATAGAAATCAATGCCAAAGATGCGTCGGTGGCCAAGCTCGACATGCTGCCACCTTCAGGCAAATATGAAATCGCCATGGGGACAATAGCCTGGGATGAAGAACTCATTGAAGTTGCGGCAGATGCATCAACCGCCGCACCCGGGCTTAAACAAATACCAGCGCTGACGGCAGCGCCGGACAGGGGAGCAGCAGTCAAGCCGGTAACTGGCAAGCCAGCAACAAAGTGCGCGAGTCTGGCTACCAGTCATCATCAGCCATACAATAATATCCGCCTGTTCGCCCTGGAACAATACGTGCTCGGCCGTATGGAAGAACAAGCACAGGCCGATATCCAGCTTAGCCACAATACCAATAACCCGGCAGAAAATGCCAGGCTGACACGCCGCATCAGCGCCCGCCATGCCATCATCCGCAGAAAAGGTATGGTCGCAGAAATCACTGATGTATCACGCTATGGCACTTTGCTGGATGGCATGGCGATGGAAAAAGACCAGGTCTATGCTTTGCGCGCAGGCATGCAAATCGAGTTTTGTGCTAGTGTCAGGGGCATAGTCAAATTGCAGGTCATGGCAATCCTGCTGCATGCCATTATTCTCAGTGACCTGGATGTCAAGACAGGGAGCGGTCTGCTATACCTGCTCAAACCTGAAACAAGGCCGATGGTATCGCCACCAAATATGCCAGTAGGATTGCCGCTGATATTTCATTTTCAGGATGCGTTCTGGAGCAGGGATATGCTTACTGCTCAGGAAAACACGCTTGAAAACAGGCTTGAAAACAGGTTTGATACTGATGCAGAATTAAAGCTGCTTCCTCCAGTGCCATTGTCAAATCCCTATCCAGGAAGGATAAATGCCCGATAGCGCTACTGAGTGAAGCTGGCCCAAATGACAATGGCATTGAAAATTTTTGTTAATCCAGCCAATTTGCTTTACATTGACTGAGCGGCATTTACTTAGTGAGGCTGTGTGGAAACGGCATGTTTTTTCCATACAAATCACGATCTGGCCCTAAAACGCCCCTCTGTTCCCGTCTTTCAAATCCAACCCCGGTGCTACCATTTTTGCTCAGGTGCATGATGTTCCCTCGTCCCCGCACCGCGCCGCGATTGAAGGAGTTCCCATGTTCAGCATCTTTGCCAGTTCCAAACTCAAGTGTCCCCAGTGCGACCATCACAATATACATGATGCAATTTATTGCACGCATTGTGGCTTCATGCTGAGCAGCCCACGGCATGAGACGGTATTGCGTCACAATCGCTGGCTACCAAAAGAGAATGAGGTCGCCATGTATTTTGGTGTGCGTCCACTCAGCAGCATCACAAAACAAGACTTGCATATCCCGGTCAGCGCGCGCGCCTATATACTGCAAGAGGGCCAGTTTGTCGAACTGCTGGCAGGCGACTATATAGGGCAAGACATCAGCAGCCAGCTCATGGGTTTGCAGACCGACAAAGCGGCAGAAATCTTGCTGACGCGCCTGAACCCTTTTGCCCTGTTGTTCAGTTTTGAAGACCTGCATACCGCAGAGTTTTTACCAATTGCGGCCAAGTTTGTCATCAGCGTCAAGATTGCGGATGTACCTGCGTTTGCCAAGCATTTCATGGCTGCACCGGGCATCATCACTTGCCAGCAATTGCAACAATTGCTGGAGCCCATGGTGCGCCAGATTGCACTTGAATTTCTGGGTGCACAATCCTTGCGGGACTTGCAAGACAATGCCCATCTGCGCCAGCAACTCGATGAGCGTTTGCTATCGACATTGAATTTGTCGATTGCGGAATATGGTTTCGTCGCGACCCAGGCTGTTACCCGCGAAGTACGGCATGACAAGCTGACAGATGGCAGGGAAAAGCTCAGTGAAAAAATAGGCAGCATGCATCTGATCATCGATGGTCAGCGTGCAAAACTGGAACAAAGCAAGCTTATCGATGCACTCTATACCAATAGTGAATGGCAAAAAATCGCCAGACAGGAAGAGCAAATCCGCCTGCGTTACCGCCATGAAGAAATGCGCCAGCAGTTTGGCAAGGACCTGGGCTGGCTCTACATGCAAGGCCAGGCAGAAGATGCAAAAAAACGCCTGAGCCGTGCCAAGTTGCGCCAGGATGAAAACGAACGCCTGCAAACCATACGCGCGCGTGAGCTGGAACTGTATGGCCGCATTGCCGATGCCACGACCCGCAAGCACGCGCTGGAACGCGGTGCCGCAAACACGATCAAAGAACTGGAACACGGCCTCAAGCAGAAATCCGAACATCGCCAGAACGAGGCAGACCAATGGTTGCATATACGTACCATGGCACGCATCAAGATGCGTTCAGAATCAGAAATCACCCAGTTGCAGGGCAAGGAAACTGCACAACTGATGCAGCAAAAAATCCAGCATCAGTTAAAAAAATTCCAGCTTGAACACGAGTTTGCGCAAGCCAGTTTGATCGCTGATCAGGAGCAGCAAAAAGCCCAGACAGAATTATTGCGCCACAAGCAAAACCAGTTGGCACGCCGTGAGCAGGAACTGGAAGATGAAGAACAGAAAAACCGCCTGATACTGATCAGCATAGAAGCAGAAGCCAAGGCCAGGGAGTTCCAACGCATACAGGCATTGGAAGAAGAATTGCAACAGCAGCGCACCCGTGCGTTGCAGCGTGAAGACAGCATCAGCGATGTGGATACTGCATTCAAGCTCAGCCAGGTGCAGGAAAAAATCAATGATATCAAGCGTAACGACAGCCAGGCTGATGCCATGGCCCAGCATGAAAAACTGCTGACGACCTTGAAAGCCCATGCCCTGTTTGAACAACAAACGCAGCAGCAACAACATCAGGCCAGACTGGCCGAAGTAGAAGTGGAAACCTTGCGCCAGCAACTCAGGCAGCAAGAAGATGAACGCCGCTGGAAAAAAGAACTGCAACAGGCAGAGGCAGAGCGCGCTGATAAATTCGCCAGACTCAGCCTGGAACGTGAACAGCGCCAGGCAGAGCAGGCACATGATGCTCTGCTGGCACGCATTGCCATAGAACGCATGAATGCCATCGCCAACTTTAGCGAAACCGGCAAGATCGCCACTGCTGATCCAGCCAATGCCATTGCACTGGCCGAGATCGTCAAGGTACAGGCACAAGCCAGTCTGACGGCTGAACAAATCCTCGCCATGCAGGCGGGCAGTTCAGAACATACTGCCAATGCCATGAGCGCCTTGGCCAGTGCGCAGCAAGGCATGAGCTGGGAGCAGGCCGTCAAGATGCTGCAAGAGCGCATACAGGATGAACGCGGGCAAAGAGAAGCTGAACAGCAAAGGCGCCATGAGATAGATCTCAGCATGGCGCAAAACCTGGTCAGCCGTGTAGCACAGTCTGGCCAGGCAGGCAGGAAATAAGTAATTAAAGAATGTAGCCAAGCACAACAAAAATTGATGTTAAGCCCTATACCACTTTGAAGAACGCAGCCCCTGACAATGCAAACGCCACTACAAAAAATCCGTGAATTGCGTGCATTGCTGGATGAAGGTCTGCTCACAGAAGACGAATTCAAGCAACGCAAAGACGCTATTCTCGATAATGAGCTTGCCCCCGCTATTTCCAGACAGGCCAGCAAAGCCGCGCACGAAACTGCACAGGGTACTGACCTGGGTTTTCTGGCGGGGCAGGAAGTGGGGGGAGTTTCCAAACGCTACAGGCTGGAAAAACTCCTGGGGCAAGGCGGCATGGGCCAGGTATGGCAGGCCAGTGACCTGGCAACCCAGGCTGAGCTTGGGCATAGCGAGACAGTTGCGCTCAAGATCTTGCCACCACAGCTTACCCAAAGCGCTCTGCACGCGCGCCTGCTGGTTGAAGAAGCCTCGCTGGTGCGCAGGCTCGCGCATGAGCATATCGTCAGGGTCTATGACTGGGCACGCGACCCGGCCACCAACAGCTATTTCATCATCATGGAATATCTGGACGGGCATGATCTGGAAAACTATCTCATCAAGCACACCCGCTGCACACTCAAGCAAGTGCTGGACATGCTCAGCCCCGTGGCCGATGCACTCGATTATGCCTGGGCCAAACATAAACTCGTACACCGTGATCTGAAACCCAGTAATCTCTTGCTGACCACAGCAGGTGACATCAAACTGCTTGATTTTGGCATCTCGGCACGTTTGCGTAGCCATACCCAGGCAGGCTTGATTTCTACCAGCATGACGCCATCGCGTTCACCCTATGCGGGTACCGCAGGTTACCGTGCGCCAGAAGCTGGCAGCCACCAGCACAGCCCCGGTCTGGATGTATATGCCGTTGCTGTCATGATTTACCAGATGCTGGAAGCGGCGATGCCCTTTGGCGAATATCGCCACCCTCAGCAGCAACCCATACAACCAGCCGCACTGAATGCCGCCCAATGGCAAGTCTTGCAAAGCGGTTTTGCCATCCAGCCGGACCAGCGCCCTGCCAGTGTCCGTGCGCTACTGCAAACTCTGCAGGCTGCGGCCAAGCCACTCACCAATGCAATACCGGTCAAGGCATCTGGCAATATCAGACCACAGGCAGAAATCAAAGAATCACTGATAGAGGCCGCCGCTCGCCAGCGTGCAGAGCAAAGACGACAACGCAAGGAACTGGAAAAACAAAGGCGCGAGCAAGCCAGTGCAGCCTTGCGTGCCCTCATAGAGAGACAAAACCGCCTGCATGCCATAGAAGATGCCCAGCGCCGCCAGAAAGATGAGCAGCTAAGACAATATAAAGAACAGCAAGAGCAAAAGCGCTTACAGGAAGAGGCAATGGCAGCGGTAGCCGCTGGCCATCATGCAGATGCTCCCACCGACACCCTCATCACCTGGGAAGAAGCACAACGCTATCTGGCAGCAATCAGCCGCAATACTGGTAACGATAACGGGCAAATGCCAGGCATGACAGCCTGAATGCAAAAAGGCCCATACCGCTTATAGCGGCACAGGCCCCTGCAGCAATTCAATGTAATCGCTTAGTTTTTGACTGCAGCCAGAATCGCTTCTGCCACCGCTTTAGGCTGGGACAACATAGGCACATGGCTGGTTGGCAGCGTGGTTGTCACGGCATTGATTTTTTTGGCAAACGCCGCTTGCAAACCTGGGTCTATCATGCGGTCTTTGCTGGCGACGATGTAATAGTTTGGCTTGTTTTTCCACGCTGCGAATGTCACAGGCTCACCAAATACCTTGGCTGGCAACAGGCCTTGGGTAGTGGCCAGCACCGCCGTTTTTTCTTTTGGCACATCTTGCGCAAAGTTGGTCGCAAATGATTCCGGCGACAATTCCAGATTACCATTCGCATCAGGTTTCAGGGTCGCTATACCTGGAGGTACAGGGTAATCTTTGCCCAAGCCGCCCAGTGCCTCACCTTCAGATGGTGCAAAGGCAGCCACATACACCAGCGCCTTGATCTTGTCGCTGACACCAGCCTGTGTGATCACCGCGCCACCCCATGAGTGGCCTACCAATACTACTTTGCCAGTCTGTGCATCGACTACACGCTGTACGGCAGCTACATCATCAGCCAGTGAAGACAAGGGGTTTTGCACGGCGACGACTTTCACGCCTTTCGCCTGCAGGTAAGGTGTGACCTGGTTCCAGCTTGAGCCATCGGCGAAAGCGCCGTGGACCAGGACTACCGTGGTGTCATTGCCTGAGGCAGCCAATGCATGGCCCGGCAAGCTAGCAGCAGAGGAAAGGGCAACAGACAAGATCAATGCAGTTTTGCTTATGTTTTTCATGATGAGCTTTCAAAGAAAATTTAAAAACAGATAAATTAGTTAGCGCGCTAAGTATTTGAATGGCATTTCCTGTCTTTTGCGCTTTGCCATGCCGAGAATAATAGCGTGCTAATAATTAGCGCGCAAGTTAATTTTAAATATTTTTATTGCAGCTTGCTTTTAATTTAACTGTCGAGGTGGCTACTCAGTTTGTTCAGGCCGGCCATGAGTTGCTGGAAATCAGACAACTGCAAGTCGCAGGCAGCGGCAATTTTCTGGCTGATACGCACACCGGCAGCACGCAGTTTATTACCTTCGTCCGTCAGCGTCAGCACCCGGTTACGCTCATCTTTTGGGTCGCGGTTACGCAGCAGATATCCCTCTGCTTCCAGCCGTTTGACCACAGGTGTGATCGAACCAGAATCCTGTCCGAGCCGCGTTGCCAGATCGCGTATCCCCAAACCTTCTTCTTCCCACAGTACCACCATGACCAGGTATTGCGGATAAGTCAGATTCAACTCAGCCAGCAGCGGCTTGTACAACTGCGTCATCTTCAGGGACGTGGAGTACAGGTTGAAACACAGATGGTCTGCGAGCAGGGGTGGTTTGCGGGTGGTCATAGATAATCAAATTTTGGTATGGCACTAGCCTAGCGCACTTTGGGATTGGTCGCAAATGTGAAGGCGTTGGCGGGTTTGTAGGTTGGGTCGGGCCTCGCTAGGCTACGATTCACCAGCCCAACACTGGGCCTTTAATAAACGTATGCGTTATTTGAAGCTAAGTGTTGGGCTGATGACCCGTAGCCCAACCTACGACGAAGGCTCATCTACGTTATTTTTTATCTCGCCCACCAACTCCCGCATCTGCAAATGCAATTCATCTTCCCACTCCACCTTCAACTGCTGTTTGGCCCGCAGATAATGATCGGTGAACACATCGAGATACATCTCCAGTGCCTGCGCCGCCGCAGTTTCACCCGCGAGCCCCAGGCACAAAGCCGCGACTTCAGACGTACACAAATGATCATCCCGCCGTGAACGGCGCAAACGGTAACGAGATAACTGTTCCGGCAACAGGCTCAACACTGGAAACTGCGCCAGGTAAGGGCTTTTCTTGAATATCTTGCGTGCTTCTGGCCAGGTTGCATCCAGCAGAATAAACAGCGGGCGCTTGTGACTATTCTGCTCTGTATCTACAGGTGGTAATTCTGTAATCACCCGCTCTGGTGCCACAAATTCACCAGGGAAGACCACGTAAGGCTGCCATTGCGGGTCTGCCAGCACTGCCAGTAAAGCCGGGTCAACTTCAGTGCGTGCCCAGCCAAAAGCCATGGTATCGGGCACCACGTCGGCGATCAGCCAGCCGGTGTTACTGGGTTTTAACGTCTCGTGCTCAGCCATCAGCAGGCAGACTCCGGCGCGAGTTGGCAAGATGGGGCGTAATTTGCACATGCAATGGCTGAGTATCAGCCTGCAGCCACTACAACGTTCACCCTTGGGGCCGCCACGTGCCAGAAATGGCCTGGTACTACGCTCAAGACGGGATGAGCGCAAACGGGACACAGCATGGGGTGGATGGGTCGGATGTGACAATGGTGACGGCTTCATCAGGGATGCAAATCAAGGTCGACAGGCATGGCACCATGCGTGTTTGAAAAACAGGCAGGCAATATTCTGGGATACTAAAGGATAGCGCAACACGCGCTGATAGCCAGCGAACCAGCCAGCTAAAAGAAAAAGGTGCAAGCCCATAGACTGCACCTTGCTACATCTGCATGAAAGCAATCAGCGGTAAAACGCCTCAACCACACCCTTAACCTTGATCATCAAAGGATTGCCCTTGCGGTCACGTGCCTTGCCAGCAGCAACGCTGACCCAGCCTTCGCTGATGCAATATTCTTCAACATCATTGCGCTCTTTACCATTGAGCTTGATGCCGACATCGTGTTCAAACACGGCGGCGACATGGTAAGGGCTACGGGGATCAACCGACAGGCGATCCGGTAATGGGGGGTATTGTGTAGTATCGTTCATAGCCACAATTATCCCTTAGAACGGCAGGGGATTCAATGGCTTGGCAGCATGACTCTTTTACCTGTATCCGCTAATATGATAAAGGCAATTTTACGAAGCTGACTTTGCTTCAGCAGTTTTGCTTTGCCAGACCGTGTTCATCTCATCGAAAGTGCATGTTGATAGTAAAAACAAATTGATTCAATAAATTAAATTAAGTTTACCTATAACATTTCCATCTCTACAATCAATCAGGTAGCAAAACTCATCTCACCTTTGTGATGAATGAGTTTGAACGTCACCCAAAGGAGATAATGATGTCAAACGATGCAAAATGCCCATTCTCAGGTAGTGCCAGTGCACGCTTAACCGCTGTAGCTAGCACCCCCGGCAACGCAGGCTGGTGGCCAAACCAATTAAACCTCAAAGTCCTCCACCAGCATTCCCCTTCGTCCAATCCTATGGAAAAGGATTTCAATTACGCCAAAGCCTTCAAGACCCTGGATTTGGATGCAGTGATCAAAGACCTTAATGCCCTGATGACAGACTCTCAGGACTGGTGGCCGGCAGATTACGGTCATTACGGCCCTTTCTTCATCCGCATGGCCTGGCATAGCGCAGGTACCTACCGCACTGCCGATGGCCGCGGTGGCGCAGGTGCAGGTGCACAACGTTTTGCACCACTCAATAGCTGGCCTGACAATGGCAATCTCGACAAGGCCCGCCGCCTGCTATGGCCCATCAAGCAAAAATACGGCAACAAACTGTCCTGGGCTGATCTGATGATCTTGGCTGGCAACGTTGCCCTTGATTCCATGGGCTTCAAGACCTTTGGTTTTGCCGGTGGTCGCCCTGATGTGTGGGAACCGCAGGACGACATCTACTGGGGTTCAGAAGGCAAATGGCTCGATGACCAGCGCTACACCGGTGACCGCGAACTCGAAAAATCCCTCGCCGCCGTACAAATGGGCCTGATCTACGTCAACCCTGAAGGCCCGAATGGCAAGCCAGACCCGCTGGCATCTGCACGCGACATCCGCGAAACCTTTGCCCGCATGGCCATGAACGATGAAGAAACCGTCGCCCTCGTCGCAGGCGGCCACACCTTCGGCAAAGCCCACGGTGCAGGCGACCCAGCCCATGTCGGTGCAGAACCAGAAGGCGGCAGCATAGAAGAACAAGGCCTGGGCTGGACCAATAGTTTTGGTACAGGCATAGGTGTGCACACCACCACTAGCGGCATAGAAGGCGCATGGACGCCAACGCCCACGAAATGGGACAACAGCTATTTCGAAACCCTGTTCGGCTACGAATGGCAACTGACCAAGAGCCCGGCTGGTGCCCATCAATGGACGCCGACAGACCCGGCTGCCAAGACCACCGTGCCAGATGCGCATGACCCATCCTTGCGCCACGCCCCCATGATGACCACCGCAGACCTGGCCCTGCGTGCAGACCCGGCGTATGAAAAAATCTCCCGCCGCTTCCTGCAAAACCCGCAAGAACTGGCAGATGCCTTCGCCCGCGCCTGGTTCAAACTGACGCACCGCGACATGGGCCCAGTCGCCAGCTATCTCGGCCCGCTGGTACCAAAAGAAGAATTGATCTGGCAAGATCCTGTTCCGGTTGTTGATCATGTGCTGGTGGATGACAAAGACATTGCTCAACTCAAAGCCAAACTGCTGGCATCCGGCCTGTCGATATCGCAACTGGTGAACACTGCCTGGGCATCCGCCTCCACCTTCCGTGGCAGCGACAAGCGCGGCGGTGCCAACGGTGCACGTATACGCCTGGCGCCACAAAAAGACTGGGAAGCCAACCAGCCAGCAGAACTGGTCAAGGTACTGGCAAAACTGGAAGCCATACAGGCAGAGTTCAACACCGCGCAATCTGATGGCAAAAAAATTGCGCTGGCTGACTTGATTGTTTTAGGTGGGAGCGCCGCCATCGAAGCCGCAGCCAAAAAAGCCGGGCAAGATATCAGCGTGCCATTTACTCCAGGCCGCACAGATGCCAGCCAGGAGCAAACAGATGTTGAATCTTTCAGCGTACTAGAACCCCTGGCAGATGGTTTCCGCAATTACCTGCGCAAAGGTCTTGAAGAGTCAGCAGCAGCCCTGCTTATCGACAAGGCACAACTGCTGAACCTGAGCGCACCAGAAATGACAGCGCTGGTCGGCGGCCTGCGCGCACTCGATGGCAAATCTGTACTCAGCAAACATGCAGAGACACTCAACAACGACTTCTTCGTCAACCTGCTGGACATGAGAACCAAATGGCAAAAATCCGGCACTGACGGCCAACTCGAAGGCCGCGACAGAAAAACTGGTGAATTGAAATGGACAGCCAGCGTGGTCGATCTCGTCTTTGGCTCAAACTCGCAGTTGCGGGCACTCGCAGAAGTTTATGCCAGCAGCGATGCGCAGCAGGTTTTTGTGCGCGATTTTGTGAGGGCGTGGGTTAAGGTCATGAATGCGGACAGGTTTGATTTGCTATAAATTTGCTATAAATTTGATATCAGTCAGACTCATCCATGCTCCCGCAGGGCATGGTTTAATGGTGAACAGTTCCCTCCCCCCTTCAAAGGGGGAGGGTTCAGTTAATCAAAGCTAACTGTTTGCAATAGAACGCCATCCCCACCAATATCCGTACTATAAATTTCGTTCATCACAGAGCAATCAGCCAGGTAAATAGAAGCCATTTCATTTAAAAATCCCCTGCCTTTATTACTGAAATTTAATCACCAATCTCATGAATAAAAGATGGATTGTTTCACCAATCCATATCTACCATACTGCCATTTCCAATCCCCCTTTCACAGGAAAACCGAAATGTCAGCAACTACAAACGAATTCAAAGACCAGGTCATCGTCATCACTGGCGGCTCCTCCGGCATAGGCCTGGCCAGCGCCCAGTCTTTTATCAACGCCGGTGCCAAACGTGTGTATATCACTGGCCGTTCAACAGCCAAGCTTGAACAAGCGCGCGAAATCCTCGGCAGCAAGGCAATTCCGGTGACGGCAGATGCTGCGAGCATCAGTGACCTGCAAGCCCTGCATGACAAAATTGCCGCCAGTGGTGAGCAGATTGATGTGCTGTTCGCCAATGCCGGCATCGCCATCCACAACCAGTTTGGCAGTACGACAGAGGCTGAATTTGCCACGACCTTTGACACCAATGTCAAAGGTCTGTTCTTCACCGTGCAAAGCCTGTTGCCCTTGATGAAGCCTGCTTCTTCTATCGTCCTGAATGCTTCTATCGCTGCCAGCAAGGGCATGCCCAATCTGAGTCTCTACAATGCCTCAAAAGCCGCAGTGCGTTCATTTGCGCGTAGCTGGGCGAATGATCTCAAGGACAGGAAGATACGCGTGAATGTCGTCAGCCCCGGCGTCACCAGGACACCGATCATGGAAAATGGTTTGAACATGAAAGAAGCAGACATCGCCAACTTCTCTGCCTATCTGGTTGATGCCGCACCGGCAGGCCGCATGGCGAGGCCGGAGGAAATCGCGGCTGCCGTACTGTTTCTCGCATCAGCAACAGCCAGCTATGTCAATGGTGTGGAACTGGTAGCAGATGGCGGGCTGATCCAGGTTTGATGCCTGCACGGATATGCAGGTAAGATAGCTGCTCTTACACTCCCAGATCAACATCATGGTTACCTGCTATCTGCGTTACATCATTGACCCTGCCAAACTGAAAGAGTTTGAACATTACGGCAAACTCTGGATACCGCTGGTCAACAAATTTGGCGGCCAGCACCACGGTTATTTCCTGCCTTCTGAAGGTGCGAATAATGTGGCGCTGGCACTGTTCAGCTTCCCCAGCCTGGCGGCATATGAACAATACCGCATACAGATGATGGATGATGCAGAATGCCAGGCAGCGTTCAGATATGCTGAAGAACACAAGTGCATCGTCAGCTATGAAAGAAGTTTTTTCAGGCCGGTAATGAGCTAATAGTGAGCTAGTCCAGACTCCCCATCAGGTTCGCCATGAAGACCACCAGAACGATGGGCAGCCAGGTAAGCAGCATTAACACCGCAGTACTGATCGCGGTGAATTTACCGCGTTTTTCTGGCGGCACTTCAAGCAAGACAGGTGAGCCCAGATACAGCAGGTAAATGCTGTAGATACTGGCCAGAAAATTGATCGCGAGCATCGCGATCAGATTTTCTGTGACTCTGTCATTGCGAAAGAAAGGCAGTATGTGCAGCGACCTGACGATCAGCAGCGGCACTATGCTAAAGATGCTCAGCTTCAATGCCTGTGGCAAGCTATACGAACCGCCAAGCCTGCGGCTCAGGCCTTGCATGATGCGGGCAATGATATAGATGAATACCAGGCCCATGCCATAAGCACGTACAGTCGTCACGATGAGCATGCGCAGGTAATCACGTGACAGGGTTTCAATCTCTGTTGCGGGGCCAAAATGCCTGAGCAGCAATGCAGATACCAGACCCAGCACAAGAAAGAAAGCCGTCACGGGTACAACAGTCAGCACGAATACATGCTGGCTGCTGCGGCTATCTTGTGCAATTCTTTGCCACTCTTGCCTGGGCTCTGTCAATACATGATACACACTGCGTGCCAGGTTCATTTTTTGTCCTGATCAAGTCCGGGAAGTATGCTCACTTGTTTTTTTCCACATCCAGAAAGCGCCAGTCACCGCGCAAGATGGGGTGTGTCTTGTAACCCTTGACCCAGGGTTGTATGAGCCAGTTGCGCACGCGCCAGAGTTCCATGCTGTGCACGGTGTCGGCTTCGAGGATACGTTCCATGGTGTTGAATAACTTGATACGTTCTGGCCCGTTGGGCATCAGGCGCGCCTTGTCATAGGCGGCATCGAATGCATCGGATTTGTAGCAACCATGATTGCCGCGGTAAGCATTTTTGCCATAATACAGTTCCATGAAATCGATGCCGTCAGGGATGTCGGCGATGTACCCCATGCCAAACATCATGAGCTTGCACTGGTAAGCTGATTTCAGGTTATCAGCAAAACCGGCAACCGGAAATTCTGCGCGTATGCCTATCTTGTCGAGCGAACGCTTCCAGACTTCCATGCGGGCATAGTCCTTGGTCTTGGGGGCAGAATGGATGCGCAGTTTCAGTGGCGAACCATCGGGCATGGTACGGAAGCCATCTTCACCGCGCTTATAGCCAAACTTGTCGAGCAGCTTGTTGGCGAGTTTGGGGTCGTAGGCATTGCTGTTGCGGTAGCTGGTGTCATGTCCTGTCACATCTGGCGGCACCATGGACTGGGCCTTGATGGCTTGCCCGAACCAGACCTGGTCTATCTCTTCCTGATGGTTGAAGGACAGGGCAATCGCGCGGCGCAGGGCAATTTTATCCTTGCTGTAACCACCAACCGTCGGGTCCTGGAAATTGAAGAAGGTGCGGGTCACACCAGGATCAACAGTGCGGTACAGTCGCAAGCCCTTGGCGGCAAATTCTGGCTTGAGCTTGCCCTGGTCCAGCAATTTGACCGAAGCTGCCGGTACCAGCATTTCAAAATCGAGCTGGCCAGAATCAAAGGCCAGCCAGCGTGATTGTTCTTCTTCTATGATGGCAATCTCTACCCGACCGACCTGGGGCATTTGTTTGCCCTTCATGTCCTTGATGATTTGTTTGTCCCAGTCCGTGCCTGTGCCTTGAAAATCCCAGACAAAACCACGGTATTCAGGATTGGCTTCGAGTATGATTTTACTGCGTGGTACATATTGCTTGAGCATATAGGCACCTGTGCCTACCGGGTGCTGGTTCACTGCTTCGCCATAGTGCTCAACCACTTCACGCGCCACCGCGCCACCCAGGGGTTTGGCGAGATAGTAAATCAGGCCGGGGTGTTGCGCCTTCATGCGCAGGATCAGGGTATAGGGATCTGGTGTTTCCAGTCCGGCAATTGCTTTGTCATAGTCAAACTTGCCGGTTTTTTTGGCAGCAGCAATCAGTTCATCGAGACCAACGATCTTGCCTTCGAGTATGCTGGCGTGCACTGAATGATTATTTGGATCAACCAGCCGCTTGAAGGTATAGGCGTAGTCACTGGCCTGCAATTCGCGGCGCTGCCCCTTGAATGCCGGATCAGGAGAAAAATAAATCCCCTTTTTCAAACGGAAAGTCAGGGTCTTGCCATCATCACTGATGGCGGGCATGGCCTCTATGGTATTCGGCACCAGTTTGGCCGGACGGGCGAGATAATCATAAGTGACCAGGCCCTCAAAAATCGCATCCGAGGCCCAGTTGGAATACGCACTGTTGGTGCGCATGGCATCAAAGCCATCGTCGGCAGCTTCAAAGGACAGATGCAAGACCTTGTTCGGATCAGCCGCCGCCATTGCAGGCAGACTCAGGCTGCAGAGCAATGCCGTCAGCACAGCAGTCAGGGAAGATTTCATCTCAGGACGCGGAAAAGAATAAAGCCAGCAGCATAACAGCTAAAGTCTGCAGTTAAAACCAGCAAATAAGACCCTCATTTAACGCATGGACAAACCATATTTGCGCATAATCCTGTCCATCTCGCCGGTTTCTTGTAAAAACTGTATTGCACTATTGATCTGTTCGAGCTTCCACGGTGATTTATGCGACAGCGCGCACTGGGTCTGCACTACCGAAAACGGGGTCTTGGAGACTTTGTAAAGGCTGCGTTTTTCCGGGAAGTTTTTGAAGTACCCTTCTATCTCGCCATCTGAACTGACGAAGGCATCGGCGCCACCAAGGGCAAGCAAACGGAACATGCCGGGTACATCGGTCAAATCAACTCGCTTGATTTTGCCTTCTGCCAGTTGACTGGCGATTTGCGGATAATGGTAGCCAAGTTGCAAGACCAGCTTTTTGCCTTCGAGTTGCTGTGGCAGCATTTCCAGGCTGGCCTTATCTGCCATGACGACCACTCTTTCTACCTGCGGAAAGGTAGCGATTGTCCAGCCGACTTCCTTGGGCAGATCAAACCAGCCGGGGCTGGAATAACACATGATGTCGGCATCGCCCTGTATGACCACGCTCTCTATGCGCCGGCGCGAATAAGGAGCATACAAAGCCTGTGTAGAAAGTTTTTTTGCCAGTTGGTCAGTAAAATCTTTTTGCAGGCCACCGACCAGTTGGTGATTTTTGTCAAAAATATTGAGGGGGTAATCGAGGTTTTCATAGACTGCCACACGTAATTGCGGCAGTTGTGGCTGCTGTGGCTGCGGTGATTCAGCTGCGAAACTCACCAAAGTAAAGACGCAGCACAAGACCAGACCAGCCAGTCCACTGGCAGCGGTGCTACAACTTGCGCGCTGTCTTTTCATATTGGCATCCAGCCCGATGAATATGGTCACATTACATGACTACATGGGCGCAAACCCACGTGCGCCCTGCAAACCGCCGGTATGAACAGCAATTACCCTGGCATTTTTTGCGAGATATCCATCATGCCACAACTCGCGTAAAGCAAACATCATTTTGCCTGTATATACCGGTTCCAGCGCAATACCAGTCTCTCGTTGAAACTCATGGCAAAAGGGCGTCAGCGCCGGGCTGGTCTTGCCATAGCCGCCATGATGATATTCAGTCAACAATTCATAATTCTGGTAATCAGGGTAACCCGCCTGCATCAGCAAGCGGCTGATTTCTGTGCGCAAGTAGTCACCCTTGCTGATGGCCGCAATGCCTATGACTTTGCAGCGTCCAGCCAGGCCCGCCAGCAAACCTGCGAGCGTCGCCCCGGTGCCACACGCCACCAGCAGGTAATCGGGGATGAAGGGTAGTTCGGGGATTAACTCTGCTACACCACGCAAGGCCAGCGGCGCACTCCCTCCCTCAGGTAACCAAAGCGCATCCGCTGCACCTGGCCCCACATGCTTGCGCCAGGCAGAATCGTCGTCCCTTAATTCACGGTAGGCCTCACGGTTCACAAACTGTAGCTGCATGCCCAGCGCCCTGACATCATCCAGCATGGCGCTGTGCATGCCCTCTGCCCCGCGTATCAGCGCTGTAGCAGGCAGACCCAGTATCTTTGCCGCATGGGCCAGTGCATGAATATGGTTGGACCAGATGCCGCCCATGGAAACCACGTGAGCGGTCTGCCCCTGCAAGGCTTGCAGGGGATATTTCAATTTACGAAACTTGTTGCCTGATACCTGAGGGTGCAGCATGTCGTCGCGTTTCATCCACAAATCCATGCCAGGAAAAAGCTGGCTGATAACTTGTTGACAAGGGGAAGTCTGGTTCGTGAATAACATCGTGGCAGAAATACGGCTGGCAATGGTAAAGTGCCATTGTAGCGTCTGGTGCCATTCGCTGGACGCAGACATAGTGCATAGCCGGAGAGTACATGCCACCAGATTTTAATCAGCCCTTGTTAGAGGCAAGGCAACAAATTGATCAATTGATCAAGCAAATCAAAAACGAAGGCCAGCAGGAAAACCTCTTGCCGACGCTGGAAACCGTGCTGACCCAGCTAGACAGCATGACCAGGACCGATCATCTGACCGGCGCCCTGAACCGTCGCGCCCTGATGGTCAAGCTGGATGGCGAACTGGCGCGCTCCTTCCGTACTGGTCATACATTTACTCTGGCAGCCATCGCTATTGATAATCTGGAACAGATACTCGAACAACATGGCCAGGCAGTCGCTCGCCAGGTCTTGCAGCAAGTCGCCAAAGAAGCCCTGACCATGCTGCGCACACTGGATTCATTTGGCCGTGTCGCCGCCAATGAATTTGCGATCGTCATGCCAACTACCTGGCTGGAAGCCAGTCTCAAGGCCATCGCCCGCCTGAAGTTGCGTATTGCTGAAGTCGATTGGGAGTCCATCTCCCCCGGCCTGAAAGTGACTTTTGCCACTGGCTTGACGACAAATGCTCACAAGGACAGTGCCGACAGCATGCTCAAGCGCGTCAATAGCGCCCTGCAGACAGCCCGCAGCAAGGGCGCGGACAGCATCGTGGAAATTGAGCCACCTTTGCCTGATTACGACCCGAATGCGGAAGATTAAGGGAACTTGTTAAGGTATTTGCAGACCAAGTAGTGCCAGCAGGCACCAAACCGATGTATCTGTCTGAGCTTGGCTGGCCCTAAGCACACAAAAAAATATTCGGGGAACATCATGAGAACACCGCAGTTGCGACAGGCCCTGCCTGCGCTATCCATCATGCTGGGCGCAATCCTGACCAGCATCGCTACACCAGCACTTGCCTTGAGCAGCAACGTTACCAACACCAGCGCCAGCACCAGCAGCAGTACAGCCACTGACGACAAGGCTGACGCTGCCAGGTTGCGTGCCGAGTACATCCGTAAAAACTATGCCAAGTTTGAATACCGCATCCCCATGCGCGACGGCAAACTCTTGTTCACATCCGTGTATGTACCGAACGATGCCAGCGCCAGCAAGCGTTATCCCATCCTGATGAGCCGCACGCCTTATTCGGTCGGGCCCTATGGCAGCGATCAATACAAAACCATGCTGGGGCCAACTGCCGAGTATGAAAAAGATGGCTTTATCTTTGTCTATCAGGATGTGCGCGGCACCTATATGTCGGAAGGCGAGTTCGTCAACATGCGCCCGCATATAGACGACAAAAAGTCCAAAACCGATGTCGATGAAAGCAGCGATACCTATGACAGCATAGAGTGGATGATCAAACACCTGCCAAACAATAATGGCAAGGTCGGCCAATGGGGTAATTCTTACCCTGGCTTTTATACTTCCGCTGGTGCCATCGACAGCCACCCGGCATTGAAAGCGGTGTCGCCGCAGGCACCAATTGCTGACTGGTTCCGTGGTGACGACATGCACAGAAATGGCGCTTTCAACCTGCAGATGGCCTTTGGCTTCTTCCACAGTTTTGGCCAGCCACGTCCGCAGCCCACCACAGGTGCAGGCTGGAAGAATTTTAATTTTGGCACACCGGATGGCTACCAGTTTTTCCTGGACCTGGGTTCGGTCGCCAATGCGAATAGTCGTTACTTCAAGAACGGCATCCCTTTCTGGAACGATATCACGGCACATCCGAACTATGACAACTTCTGGCAAAGCCGCAATATCCTGCCGCACCTGAAAAACATCAAGGCCGCTGTCCTGACCGTGGGTGGCTGGTATGACACAGAAGACTTGTATGGTCCCCTGAATACCTACAAGGCCATAGAAAAACAAAACCCCGGCATACAAAACACTATCGTCATCGGCCCATGGACGCATGGTGGCTGGTTCCGTAGTGATGGCGACAAAGTCGGCGATGCCAATTTTGGCTACAAGACGGTGCAGACTTATCAGCCTGTGGAATTTGCCTTCTTCAAGCATTATCTGAAAACTGGCGACAAGCCCACGCTGGCTGAAGCCTGGATGTTTGAAACCGGCGCCAACCGCTGGCGCGGTTTTGACGCCTGGCCACCGAAAGAGAGCAAGGACAAGGCCTTATACTTCCACGCGAATGGCAAGCTGAGCTTTAGCGCACCGGCAAATCAGGATGCACAATTTGCGGAATACATCAGCGACCCGGCCAAACCTGTGCCCTATACCACCGAGATAGAAACGCGCTGGAGCAAGCAATACATAGCCGCCGACCAGCGCTTTGCCACCAGCCGCCCGGATGTAGTGAGCTGGCAAAGTGAAGTGCTGGAAAAAGACGTGACACTGGCTGGCCCGTTGAGTGCAGACTTATTTGTCAGTGTCACCGGCAGTGATGCAGACTTTGTCGTCAAGCTCATTGATGTCAATCCCGCCAACCTGGAAATTGATGCGCAAACCAATCGTGGTAACCAGCAAACCCTGGTACGCGGCGAACCTTTCCGCGCCCGTTTCCGCGATGGTTTTGAAACAGCCAAACCCATGGTACCGAACCAGATGACCAAGGTGAAATTTGCCATCAATGATGTCTTCCATACTTTCCAGCGCGGCCACCGCATCATGGTGCAGGTGCAGTCCAGCTGGTTCCCCTTCATAGACCGTAACCCGCAATCCTTTGTGCCTAACATCTATGAAGCCAAGGATAGTGACTTCATCAAGGCGACGCATAAGGTGTATTTCGGCAGCCAGCAACCAAGTGCCCTGCATGTCAAGGTCTTGCCAGCACTGGACGAATAAAAAAAAGCCGCTGGCCCATATAGAGTCAGCGGCATTTTTTAAGGTCAATCTTTAAGCTGGTTTTTGAGCTGGCTGGAACACCACCAGCCAGGTCGCCAGGACCACACCTGCGCAGCCTATGACGGTATTCATGGTGATATGTTCATTGAGGAACAGATAGCCCCACAGCAAGGCAAACAGCGGGATCAGGAAAGTCACCGTCAAAGCCTTGGTTGGCCCCAGGTCTGCCATCAGACGGAAGTAAATCAGGTAAGCCACTGCACTGCATAACAAAGCAAGTGCCACGGCCACCATCGCAATAGTTGCGGTGATTTCACCCTGCACTGGTGCCAGCGGCAGGAACGGCATCAACACAAATGCAGCTCCCACTTGCGAACCCGTTGCCATTTGCATGGGTGTGATGCCAGTGAGTTTTTTCTTGGTATAGATACCGACTATCGCATAGCACAAGGTCGCACCCACACAGGCCAGCACTGCCAGCACCAGCTTGCTGTTGAATTCTACCGGTCCCAGGCGCACCAGGAAGGCCACGCCGAGCACGCCTATCGCCATACCGGCCATCTTGCGCAATGTCAGCCGTTCACCAAGGAATGCCGCACCCATCACCGCACCCCAGAGTGGACTGGTAGCATTCACGATAGCCGAATAACCAGCAGGTATGCTCAGTGCCGCATAAGAATACAAAGCAAATGGCAGGGCTGAATTAATCGTGCCGAGGATTAAAAATGACTTCCAGTTTGTACGGAAGTTCATCGCCCGATTAGTCACATACATCATGGTCAACAAGGCGATGCCAGCCAACCCTACCCTGACCTCAGCGCTCCACAATACCCCGACCACGGGTGCCAGTACCCGCATGAACAGGAAAGACGCACCCCAGATCGCTGCCAGGGAAATCAAACGTAATAAATCAGCACTGCGCATTAAGCACTCCATGAGTATCCAGACCAGGACAGCAGCTTAACAAACTAAGTGAAAAGCTGCTGGCAGCTTTCGGACATGGGAGAAATAAGTATTGAAACTGAATAGCTGGCTGTGAATGATGCTACATGCTTACCAATGTTTTACTTTGCCAGACCCATGTTCACATTGGGGATACCGACGGTATTCGGATAAAGCTTGTGTACCAGTTCTGTTGTATAGGCAAACCTGTCTACAGGATTTGACATGGACCATTGCGTAGTATTAGTTTTCCTGCCGATATCTACTTGTGCAGTGGCAAAAAAATCACCAACATAATAGGCCTTGCCAGGCTTAAATACGAGATTGCGTATGGGGTTACGGAAACTTCTGACGTCCCTGACATTACCGTCTGCATCTGTGTACACGATTTCATCGATATCGCAGGTGGATGGTTTTATCTTGATGACATGCACAGGATTTTCAAGATAAAAACGCAGCAGGTATTTACTGCCATCCTGACACTTGAGGTTCAACCCCATGCTGATATATCCATCCGCAGAAATCAGCATTTTTTCAGTCTTGATCTGAAAACTGCCATATATAAAACTATCCGTTTCGGTCAGTTTTTCATCCGGCTTCAAGCGTGGAGTGTAATTGGCACAGGCGACCAGGGACAATGCGGGTAATAGCAGCGCGAGGGTGTTTTTTATTTTCATGGGGGAGATAAAAGTACAGGATACATAATGGCAACAAACGATACAGGGTTTCATGCTGGCTTGCAAAAAATCCTGGCACGATGATTTGAACTGACTTGATACATTCCGGTACTGACGAGGTTTTTGCAGATGATAAACTTTCAAAACTTTTCTACACGCTATACAGAAAGTTTTCCATGGCAACTGCAAACCCCACTTCCCTGATGATAGGTGCCGCTGTTGGCGCCTTCATCGTCTGGCGTGTCATTTCGCGCGTACGGCGCATGGTGGGCAGGCAGAAATATTCTGGTGTGCGTGCCATGATGACAGTAGTTATTTTCCCTGTCCTGATAGCGCTGGTGGCTTTAGGCGCCATGAAACATGAGGGCAACCTGCTGTTCATGCTGGCAGGCTTGATCGTTGGCAGTGGCCTGGGCATGTATGGCTTGCGCCTGACGAAGTTTGATAACAGCCCTGCCGGGAAATTCTATACGCCGAATGCTCACCTGGGCATAGCACTGTCATTGTTGATGATAGGCCGCATCGCCTGGCGCATGGGCAGCATTTATTTCACTACGCAATCTTTCGCCGCGCCACCTGGTGACTTTTCCAGCAGCCCACTGACTCTGTTCCTGTTTGGTATGCTCGCCGCTTATTACATCAGTTATGCGGTTGGCCTGTTGCGCTGGTCGCGTGGCTTGCAAAAACCAGCGGCAGTGGTACCACCGATTGCTGCCGATGTCATTGAAAGCACTGATCAACCTGTATGAGCACTGGTATTAACCAGCTAAGGGCAGGCCAAAAAACTGCACAGTATTTTTTCTGATTTGCTGTGCCAGTGTCACGGGCGATATCCGCAAAATAGCAGCGACTGCTTCCAGCACAACCGGCAAGTGCATGGGCTCATTGCGGTTATCTTGCGGGCGTACCGGCAGATTGCGCGGCAATAAAAACGGCGCATCTGTTTCTATCATGAGCTTGTCTTTGGGCAAAAATTTGACCGCCTTGCGCAAATCATCGCCACGCCTTTCATCACAGATCCAGCCAGTAATACCGATGTGGCAATCGAGGTCAAGATAGGCACGCAATTCTTCAGTATTACCAGTAAAGCAGTGCACCACTGCACCTTTGAGTTGTGGACGGTATCGCCTCAACAGGGCAAAGAAATCCTCGTGGGCGTCACGCTCATGCAGGAACACCGGTTTTTGCAAATCTACGGCCAATTGCAATTGCGCTTCAAAGCAGGCGCGTTGTTGTACTTCCGTCGAGAACATACGGTTATAGTCGAGACCGCATTCACCAATGGCCACCACAGTGTCGCTGGCCGCAAGTTTTTCTATGGTTTTTGCACACTGGGCATTCCAGTTCTTTGCTTCATGCGGATGCACGCCTGCGGTGCTGCTTAAATAACCGGAATAAGTTTGTGTCAGCGCATGCGCATCATGGCTGGCACGCTCAGACGTGCCGGTGACAATGATGTGTTCTACACCTGCCTGCCTTGCGCGTGAAATTACGGTATCAAGGTCAGTATGAAAACGATGGTTGCTAAGGTTCGCACCGATATCTATCAGTGCAGGTTTTTGTAGCATGGTATAAATTTCCTGTTGTTTTTATTATTTGGATTACTAGCCGCTCAGTAAATAATACAGATAAAACTGAGGGTATTCAGAAGCAGAAACTGCGAGGGAATAGTCTGGATAGGTCCAAATCTTATTTTTAAAAAGATGACGCTGGTTTCAACGTCAGCGCCATCTTAATGCGGCTTGAACGAAAACATCAAGCTTTTCGTTTTTTGATTGTGGTTTTTTGTAAATCAGAAACTCTTACTGCGCAATGGAATGGTTGAGATGGAGATAGGGTTCCAGCGTCAATTCATTGAGGTGAATTGACCGAAACCCATCCCCACCCTAGCCCTCCCCTTGAAGGGGAGGGAACTTGGCTATCATCTTTTGTTGCAGAAATTAATTCATACTGCTGCGTAACCAAGCAAGGCAACAACCCCAAATTCGCTTTAATAGCTACCCGCCTACATGGGTTTGAAGCGCCATGCATACGCCTGACTGACCTTGAGCTTTTCCTGCAAACCCCGTAACTCCACCGTGTACTTGCCCAGCTCATCCCTGTGCGCCCGGGTAATCGCATCAGCACGCACTACGGTGCCGCGGTGTACTTGCCAGAAGATATCAGGATCAAGACCATCCATGATTTCTTTCAAGGGCTTGCGTACATGGGCTTCATCATCGGCACAGACTACACGGGTGTATTTTTCATCTGAACTGAAGAACAGGATTTTTTCTACCGGGAACATCTTGATGGTGTCGCCCACGCTGGCACTGATCCAGCGTATGCGTTCTGCCGTTGTATTCTTCAGGCGCTTGTCGAGTTCAGACATGAGCTGGCTGACATCTGCCACTGGTTGTTTGCTGGCGATGCGCTCTTTTAATCTGGTGACTGCTTCCTGCAACCTGATTTCAGACACAGGCTTGAGCAGATAATCAACGGCACCGGCGGCAAAGGCATCCAGTGCATGGCTGTCGTAAGCTGTGGTGAAGACGGCATGGCAGCGTCCTTTGACGGCATGGGCCACATCCAGGCCAGTCATGCCGGGCATGCGTATGTCCAGAAAAGCGATATCCGGTTCTTCCTGGTGTATGGCTTCCAGTGCTTCGGCACCGTGTTCGCATTCAGCCAGTATCTCCAGTTCTGGCCAGACTTTATTGAGCATGCGGCGTAGTTCTTTGCGCGGTAAATCTTCGTCGTCGGCGATGATGGCTGTGGTCATGTGTTTACTTTCTTTATTTTTATCAGGCTTCCAGAGGCAGCAATATGGTCGCTGCAACGCCGCCTTCGGCTCTGGCTTTCAACACCAGGCTGGCGCGTATTCCATAGGTGGACTCCAGCCTTTCGTGGATATTTGCCAGGCCTATGCCAGTGCCAGAACTGCTACATGAAAAGCCAACGCCATTGTCGGCGACTGTCAGTTCCAGCATGTCTTCGCCATAACGATCTATCTTCCTCGCATGGACTGCGATATGCACCGCACCTATCTTGGGTTCCACGCCATGTTTGACAGCATTCTCTACCAGCGAAATCAGCATCAGTGGTGGCAGTGCGGCATCTGTCACATCACTATCAACGCTATAACTGAGGCGCGGTATGCGCGCTTGCATGAGGCCCAGATAAGCGCTGGCGGCTTCCAGTTGCTGCCTGAGCCTGGCCTGGGCAGAACTGCCGTCATTGCGCATTTGCGGTATGGTGGCACGCAGGTAATCGACAAGGTGATCAACGATGGCAGTGGCTCTTTCAGGTTCCGTCAGGATGGCGGAGCGCACACCGGCCAGGGTATTGAACAGGAAGTGCGGTTCTACCTGCGCAGCCAGCACCGACAAGCGCAATTCTGCTTCACGGCGTGCCTCTTGGGCGAGCGTGAGTTCACGCTGGCGCAGAACTTCCAGCAGGCGTTTTTTCTGGCGGAAGAAATACCAGAGATCAATCGCGCCTGCAATATAGATGACGAGGCCAAACCCCATCACAAAGGAAAATCCCTGTACCAGCATTTTCAAGGCAGGTGCCTGCTCAATCTTGCTGACGCTCTTTTCCTTGTCACTTTCTTCGGCCGGGCGGACAGTCACCCCAGAAGGTGGTTTGGCAGTTGCCGGTGATTGCACGCTGGTAGCAGTAATGCTGCCGCCTACCGCGAACTGCATTTCATCGCCACCATAAGCAAGGTATTTGGTAGCATTAGTAGTTCCCAAAATGATGCCATAACTGATACCTGCCCCTACCAGCAAGGCCAGCGTAAGTAAAATGGCTTCTTTCTTGCTGGCATATGCCTGGTTCCTGACCCATACTGCCATTGCAGGCCCGATCAGATGCAGGGCTGTGCCACCGATGGTCAGGGGAACAAAAGCCACTGCCAGTTTGCGCAGATCTGTATCTGCTACCAGACCTGTCGCGATGACCAGCAAGTCAACAATGATGAACACGCCTATCCATGCCTGCGCCCGGTAACGGAACCAGGTACGTGAAAACACTGGGTAGTTGCGGGCACGGGTCAGCCAAGTCTCGCTCCTTGCAGTCACTTCGGATGGCAATAACTGTTCTGAAGTATGTAAAGCTGTGCGCATAGGATTGGTAGCTGACATGGCGTTTCCTTATATGGTTGTAGCTAGTCTAAGGAAAGTCGTAAAGAGAAAGGAAGAATGCGATAAAACTGGCTGGCAGTCGATGAAATGCGATTTTGCAGCGACGAATTATTCCGCCGCCGTTTCGCCGCCAGCTTCCGGAGTCGCTTCCGCCGTGCCTGCTCTTTGCTGTTTGGCAATGCGTATGATGGTATTGCGTATGGAGGTCAGCACGGCAACGGAATTGAAAGGTTTGACGATGAAGCCGTGGACACCGCGCTCCTGGGCCGTCTGCAATACGGTCGCATCGATTTTTGATGACACCAGGAATAGTAACGCTTTGGGCAAGTCTGCCTTGATCTTGTCGAGCAAGGCCAGGCCTTCTGCATCGGTTTCGCCTATATCGACACAAACGATCTGCGGCTTGAGCTTGATCACGCGGGCCAGGCTGGCAGGTGCCAGGTTGGCATCCCCTACCACATCATGCCCTCCATTCACCAGAACGGAGGACAACAAATTGCGCGCAACAGCATTGGCATCCAGAATGACGGCTTTTAGCATGGCTAGATGTAGAAAAAGATTCAATTTGCATATTAATGCAAAACTTTAAGTTCATGTAAAAAAGGCGGCAGATATGTAGAACTCATTTCATCAATAGGAATGAGATGCGTTTGTCTCATAACCTGTGCTGGTAAGGCGGACGAGGCTGTCAAGAGTGTTGCTAAATGGCAACGTGAAAATTGTCAACACCTGCGCGCCAGCACAGCTTATGAAACAAACCCTTCGGGAACTGGCGATTTGGGTGCATTGCTGCGCGCAGTTTGTTACCTTGCTCTTGCTAAGGCGGACGCCTTAGCAAGAGGCCGCGCCGTGCACTGCATCCCAAATCACCTTGTTCGCACTCACCCCTATTGATGAAATGAGTTCTGATCTACCGCCTTTTACATTATTTCCCCGTCCGCTTAATCTCTTGTGCTATCCGGTTTGGCATTCTTGACATACATCTCCAGCCAGCGGTCCTGTTCCCACAGCATGTGCAATATCGATTCGCGGGCGCGGTAGCTGTGGCTTTCATTTGGCAGCATCGACAGCCTGGTAGCCCCGCCCAGCCCCTGTATGGCCTGATACATGCGTTCGCTTTGCATGGGGAAGGTGCCAGAATTATTGTCTTGCTCGCCATGGATGAACAGGATGGGGTCTTTGAACTGGTTGGCAAAATTGAAGGGCGACATTTCCTGATAAACCTTGTTGGCTTTCCAGTAATTCCTGTCCTCGGACTGAAAGCCAAAAGGGGTCAGGCTGCGGTTATAAGCACCCGAACGGGCAATCCCAGCGCGGAAAAAGCGCGTGTGCGCGAGCAAATTGGCGGTCATGAAAGCGCCATAGCTATGACCACCGATGGCGATACGGTTGCGGTCTCCCACGCCCAGACGCACGACTTCATCAACGGCGGCTTCGGCATCCATCTTCAGTTGTTCAAGATAGGTATCGTTTGGTTCTTTCTTGCCTTCACCGATGATGGGCATGGTAGGCCCATCCAGCACGACATAGCCACGGGCCAGCATGGGTAGCGGGCCGTTATAGGAAATGCGGTTGAACTTGTATTGTGACCCTATCACCTGCCCGGCCGCTTCTGCCGATTTGAATTCACGTGGGTAAGCCCACATCAGCACAGGGCGCGGACCATCACGCTTGGGATCATAGCCAGGTGGCAGGTACAGGGTGGCGGTCAGATCTACCCCATCTTCACGTTCATAACGGATTTGCTGTTTCTTGATACCCTTGAACTGCGGCATGGGGTGCGGGAATTGCGTCAGCGCGCGCGGTGCCGCACTGGCCTGCAAGTCATAGAAATAGAAATTCGGCCTTTCTTCGACTGACTCACGGCTGGTGATAAAGCTGTTGCCCTTGTCATTCAGCAATGCCAGTATCTCTTCATAATAAGGAGCTTGTGAGCGCCACAGACGGGTGATCTGTTTATTGGTCAGGTCAAATTTATCGAGGAAGGGCCGGTCACCCTCGGCACTGGCACCCGTGCCGGTAAAGAAGATGGCCTTGCCGTCAGGGCTGATGCGCAAGACCAGGCGGCCCTGGGCATTCTGGGTCATGACCGGGTTGCCAGGATTGCTGTACTGGTCTTCTGACTTGCGGGCAAACATGAGCTCAGGCTTGCTGTCCGGCACGCCTGGCTGTATGCGCCAGGTGCGGGTATCGCGGGTCTTGCCCCAGTTCTCGGTGACCACAGCAAGATAATCATTGCCCCACTGCACATTGCCAAAACGCCAGCCGAGGTCCATGATTTTTTGTGCAGGAGTGTCAAACGGGGCTGCCTGCTGGAACAGGGCATCATGGATCTTGCTATTTACTTCAGGGTCGCCACCCGCCTGCGCTTCCAGCCAGTACAGAGTCGCAGGTTTGTCGGTGCGCCAGCCAAAATCACGCGGGCCAGCCTGCACGGCATCATTGCCTGTGGGGATGCGTTCACGTAGCGGGCGCTCAGCCACGGTCTTGACTTTTTTGCCCTGGATATCCCAGAGCTCAATCAACTGGCCAAAACGATCTACCGGCAGCATGGTGGAGTAGGGGCGGCGCAATTGCGTGGTCAGGATCAGCTTGCCATCCGGTGAAGCCAGGGACTTGATCAGGGTCATGGGGCGTGAGATACGGCGCACTTCGCCGTTCAGGTTGACGATACCGAGTTGCGTCTGCAAATACCAGTCGAGGGTGTCGCTATCCCGCGCTGTCTTCAACATGTCGGGATAAATGCGGTTTTGCAGCGCCTTGCCACCTTTGGTCTCTTGCATATTCGGCCCTGCTGGCACTGCAGGCAAGGGTGGCAATTCCTTTTGATGTAATGGTGTCAGCCTGACCAGTATTTTTTCTGAACCTTCTATCCAGGAAAAACCGGGGCCTGTTACGGCATTCAGTTTGTCGGCCATCAGGCGACGTGCCGTGCCTTTTTTGATATCAAGCAACCACAATTCGACACCGCCATCTACCCACAGGCTGAAAGCCAGCCACTGTTCATCGGGTGACCAGGCAGTTTCTGCGATCTTGAGTTTGGCTGGCAAACCTTTAACTTCACGCGCTTTACCGGTTGCGACATCGAGCAAACTCATGCCATTGCCAAAATCAAAATGGCTGGCGGCACGGGTACGTGGGTTGATGCGCAAACCCGCGAGGCGCAACTCTGGCTGCGAGACATCGGCAATACCGGGCAGGCCAGGCAGGGTCAGCAGCAATGCTGTCTTGCGTTGCGGCCCCAGGCGGAACAGTGGCCCCCTGGGTGCATCGACGACAGCCTGTAATTCTGCCGGTGGCAGCTGGTAGCCGGACTCTGCTACATTGCCAGCCTGGATCTGGTAACTTGCCGACGCTGACAGAGCGAGTGCAGCGGCGACGAACAAGGGTTTGATACGTATCATTAACAGAGCATCCCGATGTACAACTTGACAATAATTTCAGGGCTAATTTGATAATTTTTTGTGCCCTATAAAAAACTAACGCCCCTTATTTGCAACTAAGGGGCGGAGTTTTTTATTGCATTGTAAGCGCTTTACAGGCTTTTTACAGCTTAGTTAAAGTCTCATGATGACGTATCACTTATTTTGCGCCGGGTGCAAAGCCGTTGCCAGTAATGTCGAGTTCGGTAACTTCGCCATAATTGGCAGCAATGCCACGTATGCTTTCTGCCTTGCCTATCAAGACCATTTGCAGCTTATCGCGTGGGAAGTGTTTATCGACCAGTTGTTTGGCTTTCTCTACGTTGAGGCCATCCACGTCGCGCATGAAGTGATCAATTTGTTCACGCCCTACCTTGGCAACAAACATGTCAGCCAGCAAGCCTGAGAGTTGCTGGTTGGTTTCAAAACGTGGCGGGAACTGCCCTTTGACATAGGCCTTGGCTGATTCCAGGGTCGCTGCATCGATGCCCTTGTCCCACAGGCGCTGGTAAGTCTTGGCTGCGAGTGCCAGTGCGGCCTCGGTCTTGGGGGTGGCAGTAAAACTGGAAACAGCAAAGCTGCCTGTTTCGGCCAGCGGGCTGAAACTACTGCCCGCGCCATAGGTCAGGCCAGAATTGACACGCAATTCATCATTGAGCCAGGAAGTAAAACGCCCACCCAAAATGGTATTGATGACTTGCAGCGGGACATAGTCAGGGTCATTGCGTGCTATGCCCTTGCCACCGAACAGGAAGGTGGTTTCAACCGCGTCTGACTTGTTGACCAGCCAGACGCGGGCCTTGTCTGCCTCGACCTTGCCGTTGGCGGCAGTTGCAGGTACGGCAGTGGTGGCTTTCCATGCACCGAACAAGCTGGCCAACTGGGCGCGCATGGCGCTGGGCTTGAAGTCACCGACGATCACCAGGGCGGCATTTTCTGGCCGGTAATAACTTGCATGGAATTTTTTGGCATCCTGAACCTGCAGCGCTGTCACGCTGTTGACCGTGCCGGTGACGGGATTGGCATAAGCGCCATTCCCGAACAACATACTGCGGTAATAGGTTTGCACGACATTGCGCGGGCTTTCTTTGGCTTGCTTCAGACCATCTACAGTGCGTGAACGCAGCTTGCCAAATTCTTCTGCTTCAAATGAGGGGTGCAATACCGCGTCAGCAAAGATGGGCAAGAGTACATCCACATCGGCGCTGGCAAAATCAGCGTTCAGGGAAGTCGATTCTGTAGAAGTGCTGCTGGCTATGCGTCCACCGCGGAAATCAAAGCTCTGGTCCAGGGTCTTTTTATCAAACTTGCTGCTGCCTAATAACAAGGCATCGCCAGTCAGGTTGGCCAGACCTGCTTTGTCCGCATCACTGACGGCACCGGCCTTGACGACGGCACGCACGGCAATCAGGGGCACATCATGGCGCTCCATCAGATACACGGTCAGACCATTAGGCAGTTTGGTGGTTTCAAAGGCAGGCAGACGGAATTCGGCAGCCTGGCTATTTGCAGCCAGCAAGCTCAGGCTGGCCAGCCCGACCAAACTGCAGGCCAGAATTTTCTTACTGATCATTTTCTGAGTCATCATCTTATTCCTCCACAGCGGCGAGTACGCCTACTGTTCTTTGTGATTTTTTAAAGTATTTGGCAGCAACGCTCTGGATATCGGCAGGAGTCAGTTTGCGATAGGCATCCGGTGCATCGAACAATTTTTTGTAATCGCCAAAGAACATTTCATATTCACCCAGTTGGGCTGCCTTGCCATTGATGGTTTCCTGGGTGCGATAGAAATTCAGAAGCTTCTGGTTTTTCACTTTTTGCAATTCATCTGCGGTGACACCATCCTTGACCAGCTTGTCTATCTCGGCCAGCAAGGCAGCCTCAACCTTGGCGGCAGGTACCTTGTTGGCAGCAACGGCAAAGAAATTGAACAGGCCGGGGTCAAAATTCTTGCCATGATCGGCACCGACCTGGGTTGCCAGACGCTGATCCACCAGGGCCTGATACATGCGTGAAGTCTTGCCATCGGTGAGTATGCTGGCGATGACGCTCAGTGCATAGTAGTCGGGGTTGCTGGTCGCTGGCATCTTGTATGAGACCATGAGATTGGCAGCAGTCGCAGATTCCTTGCGCACGAATACCCGGCGCTCACCTTTTTGCTCTGGCTCTACCGTACGCACCACTGGTGGCAGCGCACGTTGCGGGACATTGGCAAAATATTGCTCGGCCAGGCGTTTTACTTCTGCGGCCTTGACATCACCAACGATGACGGACACCGCATTATTCGGCGAATAATAGACATTGAAATAACGCTGCAAATCATCTTGCGTCCAGGCCTTGATGTCGGATTCATGGCCTATAGTCGGAATGGAATAGGGATGTGCACGGAATGCAGATGCATAGACCTCACCCCACAGGGCGCGCAGATTGGAGTTTTCCAGACCAGTACTGCGCTCTGACAAGACCACGCCGCGCTCGCTCTCGACCATTTTTGGGTCTATGCTGAGATTGGCGATACGATCGCTTTCCAAATCAAAAATGATAGGCAGCGCAGTGGCCGGGAACCAGTCCTGGTAAACCGTCAGGTCATTGCTGGTATAGGCATTATTGGCACCGCCATTGGCTTCCATGGTGCGGTCAAATTGCTTGGGGCCGAATTTCTTGGAGCCATTGAACATCATGTGTTCAAAGAAATGCGAGAGACCGGTGATGCCCGGTACTTCATTACGCGAACCGACTTTCCAGTAGGTATACATGTTCGCATTCGGTATCGTGCTGTTTTCCAGCACCAGGAATTTCATGCCATTTGGCAGGGTAAAGGTTTTCACCTGCTCGACTGTAACGGCCTGCGCCGTCCCCGCCATCATGCCCAGATACAGACCGCCAACGGCAGCCATGGTTTTCCACTTCATTGCATTTTCTCCCTTGTATGCTTATTTGTTTATTTAATGATTGCGGGTGCTGATCGCAAAACTATGACAGTTAATACCGCCTCTAGTTCTGGTCAAAAATATTCTGGATATATAAAGACTGCTGATATTTACCCTAATTTGTCATACTGGCAAGCAAAATCGTTGCAAATAATCACTGTTCTCATTTGTATATTGAATGCGGCGGCAAGATTGCCTTAATCCGTCATATCATTCACATCATTGCAGACATTTCTGCACAGAAAATACAAGCAAGGCTCAGTATCATGACATTAACGACATCCCCGGCCCGCTTTGGTTTGCGGGCAAAAATGCTCTTCGCTGTATTGGCCATGGTGCTGGCCGGTTTTACCGTGACCATCAGCCTGCTGACCAAGCAAGCTGGTAGCATGCAACAGGAATCTGCCCAGCAATACGCCAGACAACTTGCCATCAATAATGCAGGCAAGGTGGCAGAGCGCATCAACCTGGCTTTGCATGCAGCACGCAGCCTGGCGTTTGAACTGGCTGCCATGCAGGCCAGCGGCAAGGCAGACCGCGCCAATGCTGATCTGTTATTGAAAAGCGTGCTGGAAGGCCACCCTGAATTTACTGGCGTAGGCACGATTTGGGAAGTCAATGCCTTCGATGGCAAAGATAGCGAATACGCTGGCAAGGAAGGCCATGATGCTACTGGCCGCTACCTGCCCTACTGGAATCGTGGCAGCGGCAAAACCCAGGTCGAAGCCCTGACTGATTATGAGAAAGAAGGCGCCGGAGACTATTATCTGTTGGCCAGGAAAAGCGGCAATGAAGTCTTGCTCGAACCCTATATGTACAAGATCGCTGGCAAGGATGTATTCATGACCACGGTCACCGTCCCGGTCAAGGCCAAGGGCCAGGTCATAGGCGCGGTGACGGTGGATTTGCCGGTAGCGGGTTTCCAGGAAGATGTCAGCAAAATCCACCCTTATGAAACCGGCTATGCCAGCCTGATATCCAATAACGGCATCTATATCGGTGATGCCGATGCAAAAAACGTCGGAAAAAATATCGGTGACAGCGCCGCTGCAAAAGCAGCCAGGGCAGCCATCAAGGCCGGCCAGACTTATAGCGATACGCTGGAGCACAGCGGTATGCAAACTACAGTGAACCGCATCTATGTGCCGATACAGATAGGGGCAACCACAACGCCATGGTCTTTCGTCATCAGCGTGCCTGAAAACAAAATCCTGGCGGACGTGCATTACCTGCGCAATACCGCCATCCTGATCGGTATCTTCAGTGTGCTGGTAGTATCTGCCATCCTGACATTTGTGATTAACAGGCTGGTCATTGCGCCGCTGGGTGGAGAACCGGATGTGGCCGTCAAGATTGCCAGGAGTGTGGCTGAAGGAGACCTGACCACGGTGGTGACATTAAAACCCGGCGACGATAGTAGCATGCTATATGCCCTGCAAGGCATGCAACAACAACTGACGTCCATGGTCACGCATATACGCGACAGTAGCGAGTTTGTCTCGAATGCATCGGGTGAAATCGCCATGGGCAATATCGATCTGTCGCAAAGGACAGAGAACCAGGCTTCATCCCTCGCACAAACTGCCAATAGCGTGGAAAGCCTGAACCAGACTGTCAGGCAAAATGCCGGCAATGCCGAGCAGGCGCGCCAGCTCGCCGTCTCGGCAGCGCAGACTGCGCAACGCGGCAGCACCCAGGTAGATAAAGTGGTCAATACCATGGCGGGCATCTCGGCTGAATCGAAGAAGATGTTTGACATCATCGCCGCCATTGAGGGCATCGCCTTCCAGACTAATATCCTGGCGCTGAATGCGGCTGTCGAGGCGGCCAGGGCAGGTGAACAGGGCAGGGGCTTCGCCGTGGTCGCGTCAGAAGTACGCAACCTGGCCCAGCGCAGCGCCATCGCTTCGAAAGAAATCAAGTCACTGATAGAAACCTCGATCGCCAAAGTCGATATGGGTTCCGAGGTGGTGGGTCATGCAGGCAAGACCATGACCGAGATACTGGCGTCAGTTGAAGGCTTGTCAACGATACTCAATGAAATCTCGAGTGCTTCTGCCGAGCAAAGCCATGGCATCGCCCAGATCACGAACGAGATAGGTTTGATGGACCAGACTACCCAGCAAAATGCGGCACTGGTGGAAGAGTCTGCGGCAGCCGCAGCTTCTCTGAAAGAAGAAGCGCAAAAATTGTGGCAGGCATTGCTGGTATTTAAAGTGAGCTGACTCTCTAAAATTTGCGGCACATATAAATGGACATCAGACCCCGTGTTGATGTCCATTTTTTATCGGTACCGTCTGCATTAAATCACTTTGCAGCAGTCTGTGTCTTTTCCATGGCCTGCAAAGCTTCTGCAAATACTTCGGGCTGGTAACCTCGTATCATACGCTTGCCTATGATGATGACGGGTACACCTTCGCCACCGAGTTCTGCATGTCTGGCTGCGGCAGCAGGGGATTTTTCTACATCCAGGTCCGTGAATGCCACTTTGTTTTTATCAAAATAGGCCCGCGTCTTTTTGCAGAAGCTGCAACTGGCAGTGCCGTACATGACAACTTTGCTGTTGGTATTTTGAAAGTGAGCTGAATAATCCGCCTCCTGATAGGCAGGTTTCAACAACATCGGCAGACGTGGCGCTACATAACCAATAAGCAGGCCTATCGCGATGATTACTGCATAGGTCAATTTCGTCTTCGTTGCTTTCATGCTGCATCCCTCAACAACCAGTTAAAAAGATTTTTGCAAGAGATGGTGAACAGCTTGAAGCTGATCACCATGCTCAGCAATATCAGCGGGCGGCACTTATTGCCCCCGCTTTTTATCGCAAATTAATCTGGATAACCAGCCAGGCAATCTGCCATGCATTCATTGTATTCAGCAGAGCCACGCGGAGCTTGCTGTATGCATTCTTTATTGCAGAAATAGAATGGAGGAGGGTAAGCAAACGCAGCGCTGCAGCCAATTGCCAATGCAAGTGCAATTAATTTCTTCGTTGTTGATTTGAACATCGAATTCTCCTGATTTATTGAGTGATGGGGAAACAGAACAACCCCGTAACATTCGCCCCCAGATCAAATGCCGGTTTTTTAAACCTGAACAAAACCTGAACAAATCCCGTCTGCCAGCAAGTTCACAGATTTTGTCTTCCGTAGCTGGTTCATGCTTTTTTGTAAATTACTAATTCGACAAAATAATATCATCAAATATATTTGGATTAACAGTATTTAACTATTGCACCTGCACAGAAAATTTGCTTTTTTATTACTTATTTTTTTGCAAAAAACGTCTGCTTCATAGGTGAAATATCTGCAACTCCACTAAAGCACCTGTTAAGCATTCATGGGAAATAGGCGTAGCAGTTTTTGCTGCAATGCAGCATATGTCTTTTTATATGAGGTTTTTGTCGTGGTAAGCTACGCGCCGAATTGACTCAATTCATATCATTTCCAGGCACGCATTGAAAAAAATTTTGCGGCCAGCTGCGACTTTTATACAAAATAATTATTGGAGAGCACTTTGAACCAAATTCAAACGCCAGGTGCACACACTATTCTGGGACATCCGGATAGCTTGTTCGTCCTGTTCTTTACAGAGATGTGGGAACGGTTTTCTTATTACGGCATGCGCGCCTTGCTCGTGCTGTTTCTGGTTACTACGGCAGCCAAAGGCGGCTGGGGCTGGAGCCGCGCTGATGCAACAGCCTTGTATGGCTGGTATACCGGCCTGGTCTATCTGACCCCTATCCTCGGTGGCTATATCGCCGACAAGATACTGGGCAGCCGTCGCTCTGTCGTACTGGGTGGCTTCATCATCGCCGCCGGACATGCGTGTTTGTTGTTTGACACCCCAGCCATGTTCTATACCGGCCTGGGTCTGGTCGTTGCAGGTACAGGTTTGTTCAAACCAAATATCTCTGCCATCGTTGGGCAGCTGTATACCAAGGATAATGAAGGCGGTCGTGACGGCGGTTATACCCTGTTCTACATGGGTGTGAACTCTGGCGCTTTCTTCGGCATCCTGTTGTGCGGTTATATAGGCGAAAATATCTCCTGGCCGATGGGCTTTGGTCTGGCTGGTGCCTTCATGATTTTGGGTGCAATCCAGTTCTATTTTGGTCAGGGTATCTTTGGTGATATCGGCCTGGCAAAATCCCAGCAAACCACCGAAGTCGTCGCAGTTGAAGAAGCCGCACCACATATTGTTGCCGACCGCCTGCTGGCTATTTGCGTATTCTCTTTCTTCACGATTTTCTTTTGGTTTGCTTTCGAGCAGGCCGGTGGATCAATGACGATTTTTGCAGCTGACTATACTGACCGTACCCTGGTCGGCACCAGCGGCCTGGCATTCAAGATCGTCAATAGTCTGATGACCATCATCCCGACCATGATTTTGTCATGGTTGCTGATCAAATTATTCGCGGGCACAGCAAAACGCTACCTGTTGTCGAATGCCTTGCTGGTACTTTGCATAGGCCTGATCTGGGCACTGGTGATCTGGATGTTGCAACGTGAATTCTCGCTTGACCAGTCCAGCGTGCCTGCTACCTGGTTCGGTGTATTGAATTCTTTCTTCCTGGTGATCCTGGCACCGATGTTTTCCAAGATGTGGGAAAAACACTGGAACCCTAGCGGCCCGATCAAATTTGGCGTTGGCCTGATCTTGCTGGGCCTGGGTTTTGCTGCCCTGTCTTATGGTTCTGCCAGTATCCCCGCAGGTGCAAAAACTGCAGGCGTCAGCATGATTTTCCTGATCGCTGCTTACTTTTTCCATACCATGGGCGAGCTGTGCATTTCTCCGGTCGGCCTGTCTTACATCAGTAAACTGGCACCACCACGTTTGCTGGGCCTGATGTTTGGCGTGTGGTTCCTGAACACTGCGATTGCCAATAAACTGGCTGGTTACAGCGGCAGTTATATCGATGAAATCTCGAAGGAATATTCATTGTCTGTGTTCTTCCTGATATTCACGATTATCCCTATCGTGGCTGGCGGCATCCTGATGCTGCTGAATAAGTGGATGGCAAGAAAAATGCACGGTATCCACTAAGCTGTTCGCTGCATAAAAAAATCCCCGCCCAATTTATATTGCGCGGGGATTTTTTTGCTCATGCTATTTACGCCTTGAATGTCACCCAGGGCTTGAGCCTGACTGCGGCCTTGATCAGGCCTGCGGTTTCTTGCGCTTCTATCACCGGGCCTATGGGTTTATAGGCTTGCGGTGCTTCTTCCACCTTGCGCTCTTCACGCAGGGTCACGCATTGCCAACTCGCATCGCTGTTGTCATGACGCAGGCGTCGCACATCCTGCCTGCGCACGCGACGGCCTGCACCATGGCTGCATGACCATAACCAGTCAGGATTGCCCAATCCTTCTACCAGGTAACTGGCATCGCCCATGGAACCAGGTATCAGGGCCAGGTCACCATCCCTCGCCGGAGTTGCGCCCTTCCTGTGGATGTTCATGCCGTGCTCACGCAAGATGACATTGTGCGGCACATCGACAACGAGGGATGATTTGGCCTCACCCAACACAGCTTGTAATTGCTGTCTGACCAGTTCTGCCAGCACCATGCGATTGGCCCAGGCATAGCGGGCTGCCACGCCCATGGCTTGCAGGTATTCCTCTGCCAAATCACCACTGAGACCATACAAAGCCGACTCAGGATGCTTGAGGCCAGCAGGCCATTCGGCCCTGGCCCTGTCCATCCAGCGCTGGCCTACATAGAAACCGACATCGCGAGAACCGCTATGTATCATGACGACGATATCGTCCTTGGCCAGACCGGCGCGATAAGCGAGGTGACGGTCAAAGACGGCATCGACGATCTGCAACTCGACAAAGTGATTACCACCGCCTGGCGTACCCAGGCTGGGGTCGCGCACGATGCCATCGCGATTGAACCAGGCTTCCGGCGCATAGCGGCTGGCTCCACCAAATTCCTGCAAGCCTATGCAGGCAGCAAGTTCTTGTTGCAGACGGTCGCGGTCGGCTGTAGCCCAGATGCCGCTGTCTGGCAAGCTGTCCAGAAAAGCCGATGGGCCCACATCACTGAGTGCAGCAAAGGCCTTGGCATGGGCAGGCACATCCCGGCCATTTTCCAGCAAGACACGTTGCAACTGGCGTATCAATGCAGGCTTGTGCTGGTTTGCCTGGGATAAATTAAAGCCTGTAGTTAATAAGCGCATGCCGCAATTGATGTCAGTGCCTATCGCTGCGGGGATCACAAAGCCAGCATCGGTGGCAACGATGGAACCCACTGGCGCAATACTGCCAGGATGAAAGTCAGGCGTCGCGCATGCTTTGCAGACCGCATGATGACCATCGGCAGATTTGACGGCGGCAAACGCCATTAATTGCTTTACGGCCTTTTCTTCCAGCGGAAGGCTATCAGGCAATAAGACAGTGGCCTGTGCATGTTCATGATGAAGCTGAAAAATACCATTGGCATGTTCAACATGGATACCCTGTTTTTGCAGGGCAGATTGCAAACGAGATATAGAAACGCGAGGATGAGGAATACGAGAATTAGAAGTCATGACTGCTACCAAAATTTGAAGTACAGGTGCGCCTCCGGCGATTCGGGGGCATTTGTACCTCTAGCAGCAGCGCCAAGAGGAAGAGTCATTAAGTATAGCGATGTTTACAAAATGCGCAAATTTCTTGTTTAAGTTTTTAAGAAAAATTTGACCACAAATCCCACAAAAACTAATTGTGTAATTTCTTTAAAAAATTTGCATCCAAAACCAGAAGGACCGCGTATCAAGAATACCCGTTGCACTTTTTGACAATAACGACGGTCATTTTTACTTCACTTATTTAAAATAGGGAGTTGGTCATGAGACAAGCAACATCCAGGTTCAATCAAAAAATCCTGCTCGCCCTGGTCACCGCAGGCAGCCTTAGTGGCATCGCCTCGCTGCCAGCACAGGCGTCCAGCCACCGCGAAGCACCGTTTATTACGCGCCACCCCAAAGTCGATGCTGCCGACTTTTATATGTTCCGCAGCTATGAGGCCAACCGCGCAGCCTTTACTACCCTGATTGCCAATTACTCCCCTCTGCAAGATGCCTATGGTGGCCCGAATTATTTCTCCATGGACCCGGATGCGCTGTATGAAATCCATATCGACAATGTCGGTGATGGCAAAGAACATCTGACTTTCCAGTTCCGCTTCACCAATACCAATAATGATGCGCAGTTTACTGTTGGCGGCAAGAAAGTTTCTATCCCGCTGGTCATCAATGGCGGAGCCATTGACGGTGTGAACCCGGCTGGTTTGAATGTACGTGAAACCTATACTGTCACCATGGTGACAGGTGACCGCCGCACTGGCACCCGTCAGGCCGTGACCAATGCCACCACTGGTTCCAGCACCTTTGACAAACCGGTCGATTACATCGGTAACAAGTCGATACCTGACTACGCCAGCTATGCTGCCAAGCATGTGTTTGCTGTCAATATTCCTGGTTGCACGACGCCGGGCAAAGTGTTTGTCGGCCAGCGTAAAGATCCCTTCGTGGTCAACCTCGGTGAAACTTTTGACTTGATCAACATCAAGGCACCTGCCACTGCATTTGATCCAAATGCAGAAAAAGCCGGCCATGACGACCTCGCCATGAAGAACATCACTGCGATAGAAATGGAAGTGCCGACCAGTTGCCTGACCAATGGCAAGGAAGCCGTCATCGGCGGCTGGACGACAGCCAGCTTGCGCCAGGGCCGTGCGATCAACCCGACACCAAGCAGCACAGGGTCGGCATCCAAAGAAGGCGGCGCATGGACACAGGTATCACGCCTGGGTATGCCACTGGTGAATGAAGTCGTGATTGGCCTCAAGGACAAGGATCAGTTCAACCACAGCAAACCTAGTGGCGATGCACAGTTCATCAACTACGTGACCAACCCTACCCTGCCTGCACTGGTAGAAGTCTTGTTTGGCAGCGCTGGCGTCAAGGCACCAACCAACTTCCCGCGTAATGATCTGGTCGCTGCTTTCCTGACCGGTATCAAGGGTGTCAATCAGCCAGCAACAGTCACACCGTCTGAAATGTTGCGCCTGAATACGACCACGCCGGTCAGTGCAACGCAAAACCGCCTGGGTGTCATCGCTGGTGACAGCGCTGGTTTCCCTAATGGCCGTCGCCCTGGTGATGACGTGGTGGATATCGCCTTACGTGTGGTCATGGGTCGTTTGTGCATACTCAGCATAGGTTGTGTACCAGCTGATGCACCAGCCGGCAGCATCGACTTTACTGATGGTGCCTATCTGGACAGCAGCTTCATCGACAATGCCTTCCCTTACCTGAAAACCCCTGTGGCTGGCGCACTGAAACGTTAAACGTCTCAGTCTTATTGAATACCATACTCAAGGAGTAATCATGAAAGCTAGACATACTTATCTGATCGCCGGCACGTTGCTGACGCTCATGCTGGCGGGCTGTGGCGGCAGCTCCAGCCCCGCAACCAGTACCACGACTCCCGGTACTGGCACCGGAACGGGAACGACCACACCTACGGTCATCGATACCTTCACGCAATATGTGCTGAACCTGTTCGGTGCAGCGGATACGGCAGAACCACAATCCATCGATGCAGCAGTAGTCACAGCGCCAGAAGCAACTGAACCTGTCAGTGTCAACTAGACAGATTATTGTAGTCAATTGAAGTTGCGGGCTCAGGACATGTTATTTTCTGTATGTCCTGAGCCCGCCCATGAATTTTGAGATGCAAAAAATATGCACCTGCCTCGTTTTTTATCTGCGCTGTTGATCATGTTCAGCCTTGTCAGCCTCGCCTTTGATGCGCAGGCAACGCCATTTATTCCGAATAATGGCAAACAGGTGCTGGAACAATTACCATCGCGCACAGACCCGGTGCAACGTGCCTTTGCCGAATTGCGCAAACGTCTGGCAGAAAACCCAAACAACCCCGCCGTTGCTGGCGAACTGGCACAAGCCTATATCAATGCTGCCCGTAATGACGGTGACCCGCGTTATCTGGGCTATGCACAGGCAGTATTGAAACCCTGGTGGAGTTTGCCAAATCCACCCATCAGCGTACTGGTACTGCGTGCCACCATACTGCAAAGTACACATCAATTTCCTGAGGCCCTGCTCGACCTGAACAATGTCTTGAAGCAGGACAGGGACAATGCCCAGGCCTGGCTGACACGCGCCACTATCTTGCAAGTACAGGGCCAGTTTGCCCAGGCCAAAGCCAGTTGCACGCACCTGTACCCCCTCGCACCTGAACTGGTCACCTTGACTTGTTTGCATAATGTCGGCAGTCTCAATGGTGACACTGCTAACAGTTATGCGACACTTGCTACAGCCTATAAAAAATATGAAAAAAATGCAGATAGCGATGCTGGGACAAAAATCTGGGTAACGACATTGCTGGCAGAAATGGCTGCCAGACAGGGCGACGCCAAAGCAGCAGAAGACTGGTACCAGTCAGCCCTGACACTGGCATCACCAGACAGTTATCTGCTGGGTTCTTATGCCGACTTTTTACTGGATCAGCAAAGACCTGCTGAAGTCGTTAAGCTGTTGAAAGAAAAAACCAGGGTCGATGCATTGTTGTTGCGTTATGCGCTGGCCTTGCAAGCGCAAAAATCGCCACTTGCTGCCGGACAAATTGTCTTGCTGGATCAGCGTTTTGAAGCCGCCATGCTGCGCGGCGACACTGTGCACCAGCGCGAGCAGGCGCGCTATGAATTGCATTTGAAAAACCACCCGGCCATCGCCTTGAAACTGGCGCAACTGAACTGGGCCATACAAAAAGAAACCGCAGATTTGCGCATCTTGCTGGAAGCCGCCGCTGCACATGAACCCCCGGCCGCCGCCCCAGCATTGGCATGGCTGAAGCAAAATAAACTGCAAGACCTGACGCTCAAACCTGTGCTCGCCAGACTGGGAGCCAACTCATGACATTCATCACCAGGCGCTTGCTTATACGCAGTTTTATTCTGGCACTGCTGTTCAGTATGTTCAGCTTGCCTGCCCATGCCCATAAGCCCAGTGACAGTTACCTGACCCTGCGTACCGACCAGACTGGTATCCATGGTCAATGGGATATCGCCTTGCGCGACCTCGACTTTGCCATAGGCCTGGATGAAGACGGCAATGGCGAGCTGACCTGGGATGAAGTAAGCAGCAAGCATGCCGACATCGCCGCCTATGCACTGGCGCGGTTGAAGATTACGGCAGGCGACAAGCCATGCCCGCTGACTGCCGGGCAACAATTGATAGACCAGCATAGCGATGGTGCCTACACCGTATTGATGTTCGACAGCACCTGCAATGCTGAAAAAATCAAAGTGCAGTACCAGCTATTTTTTGACCTGGATACCCAACACAAGGGCTTGCTGCGTCTGGTGAACAAGAAAGATGCAACAAGCACCGCCATCTTTAGCCCCGAACAGGCCAGCCAGGAATTTGTCGTGGCCGAGGTCAACAAGTGGCAGCAATTCAGCGATTATATTTTTCATGGTATCTGGCATATCTGGATAGGTTTTGATCACATCCTGTTTTTACTGTCCTTGTTACTACCTGCCGTACTGGTGCTGAAAGCAGGTAAATGGCAAGCTGCCAGCAGCTTTAAAGCAGCCGCCATCGATGTCTTGAAAATAGTCACGGCATTTACTGTTGCCCATTCGATTACCCTGACACTGGCTGCGCTGAATGTACTGGCATTGCCGTCACGGCTGGTGGAATCTGCGATTGCCGCATCTGTGATTCTGGCAGCGCTGAATAATTTGTTCCCGCTGTTCCAGGGCAGGCGCTGGCTGGTGGCGTTTACTTTTGGTCTTATCCACGGCTTTGGTTTTGCCAGCGTGCTGGCCGACCTTGGCTTGCCGCAATCGGCTTTGATGCTGGCATTGGTCGGGTTTAACCTGGGCGTGGAAATAGGGCAATTGACCATCGTTGCAGGCTTTTTACCCCTGGCTTATCTGCTGCGCCGCCACTGGCTGTATCAGCGTGCCATCGTGCAGGTGGGTTCAGTGCTGATCATCCTGATTGCGCTGCTGTGGTTCATCGAACGCGCCTTCAACATGCGTCTGATTTCATCGTAGCGACAGACCTGTCCACGGCTGTTTTCTATTTATACCAATATGGTTATGAGTGTAGAAGAAAACAGCATATTTCAAATATATTGCGGTGCTAGAATAAAGCTTCTGACTCTGGTTGATTGCCAGGGCTGATGCATATAAATTCAACCGGGGATATTAATGAAAAGCAAACTGAGTCTGCTCTTGCTGGCTGCGCTGGGAGCCAATGCGGGTGCGCAGGAAAATCTGAACTATCAAAAACCGCCGCAAGCGATACTGGAGCTCGCTGACTTCCAGCGTGCACCTGTCGTGAGCATGGATAGCCACAGAAAGATGCTGCTGCTCAGTTATCGCAATACCTATAAGTCACTGAATGATCTGAGTCAGACTGAAATGCGTCTGGCCGGTTTGCGCATCAACCCGGTCACCAACATCTCCAGTACGCTGACGTATGTCAATAATCTGAAGCTACGTAAAGTCGATGCGACAGAAGAAATACAGGTCAAAGGCTTGCCACAAAACCCGCTGATCAGCCATGTCAAATGGTCGCCGAATGAAAAGAAGATTGCCTTCACCAATACAGCAGCCAAAGGTGTAGAGCTGTGGGTCATCGATGTGGAAACAGCAACGGCAAAAAAACTGACAGAAGCCAACCTGAATGCCAATCTGGGCGCGCCGTTTGACTGGTACAGGGATAGTGAAAGCCTGCTCATCAAGGTTTTGCCCAAGAACCGCCCGGCCTTGCTGGATGCCAGCAAGGATTTGCCAAGTGGCCCTATCGTCTCCACATCCAGCGGTGCGGCGTCACAGAACCGCACTTATGCCGATCTGTTGAAGAACCAGAATGACGAAAGTAATTTCGTTAACCTGACAACTTCTGAGCTGCACAAAGTCAGCCTGAATGGCAAGGGCAGTTTATTCAAGAAGGCTGATATGTTCGCTGAAGTCAGCTTTTCTCCTGACGGCAAATACCTGCAGATCAGTACCATACAAAAACCTTTCTCTTACGTGGTTCCGCTTGATCGTTTCCCATCAAAAACCATCGTCAGCGATTTGGCTGGCAAGCAGATCAAGGTCGTTGATGAATCACCTTTGCATGAAATCATCCCCAAAGGTTTTAGTGCTGTTGCAGTTGGCAAACGGCAGTTGGACTGGCGAGCAGACAAGGCAGCCAGTCTGACTTATGTACAGGCGCTTGATGGCGGTGACCCGGCCAATAAGGCAGAGTTCCGCGATGAAGTGTTTTCCTGGGATGCGCCTTTCGACAAGCCAGCTATCTCCCTGGTAAAAGTCGCCCAGCGCTATAATGGCATCGTCTGGGGTAACGACAATCTGGCGGTTGTCAGTGACGGCTGGTATGACACGCGCAATACCAAGACCTATCTGTTCAATCCGTCCAATCCGGCAGAAGCACCACGCCTGATCTCTGACCGTAACATGCAGGATATCTATTCTGATCCTGGCCGTTTTGAAACCAAATACAATCAGTATCACCGCCGTGTGCTGGCGATAGAAGATAACAAGGCTTATTTGCTGGGTGCCGGTCACACCAAAAAAGGGCAGTTCCCTTTCATCGATGAACTTGATCTGGCCAGCCTGAAAAAGAATCGCCTGTATCAATCGACTTATACCGACAAGGTAGAAAACATCGTCTCGATAGAAGATGTCAAAAAAGGCGATGTACTGGTGCAGATACAGTCGAAAACTGAATACCCGAATTATTACTTCCGTAATATCAAGGGCGGTAATCAACTCACCCCCGTAACGCAATTCAAGAACCCATTCATGGGCTTGAAAGATGTCTCGAAAGAAGTCATCAAATACAAGCGCAAGGACGGCGTGGAATTGTCTGGCACCCTGTACCTGCCTGCCAACTACGACAAGAGCAAAAAAGACAAACTGCCTTTGCTGATCTGGGCTTACCCGGCAGAATTCAAGGACAAGAATTCTGCAGGACAAAGCAAACATAATGAAAACCTGTTTACTTTCCCCAGCACTGCCTCATTCATTTATTGGACAGCACGCGGCTATGCAGTACTCGATGACGCGGCCTTCCCCATCATCGGTGAAGGCAAGACCGAGCCGAATGATAACTTCATCCCGCAACTGGTCGATAATGCCGAAGCGGCGATTGATGCCGTGGACGCGCTGGGTTATATAGACCGCAAGCGTGTTGCCGTGGGCGGCCATTCTTATGGTGCGTTCATGACAGCAAACCTGCTGACGCATTCAAAACTGTTTGCCTGTGGTATTGCACGCAGTGGTGCGTATAACCGTACGCTGACGCCATTTGGCTTCCAGAGTGAGCAGCGCAACTACTGGGAAAGCTCCGACGTGTATAACAAGATGTCGCCTTTCATGAGTGCCGACAAAATGAAGACGCCGCTGTTGCTGGTACATGGCGAGGCGGATAATAATCCAGGTACATTTACCCTGCAAACCGAGCGCTATTTCCAGGCCCTGAAAGGTCTGGGTGCACCGGTACGCATGGTGATACTACCAAAGGAAAGCCATAGCTATGCAGCCAGGGAAAACATCATGCATTTGCTGTGGGAACAGGATCAGTTCCTGGAAAAATGCCTGAAGAAATAAGTAAGCACTGATGCCAATAAAAAACCGCCAGATCAGTCTGGCGGTTTTTTTCTATCCCGATCTTGCAAATCAAATCTTGCAAAGGCGGCTAAGACTTAACGCTCTATCGCCAGCGCCACGCCCATACCACCACCGATACACAAACTTGCCAGGCCTTTTTTGGCATCGCGGCGTATCATTTCATGAATCAGGCTGACCAGGATGCGGGCGCCGGATGCGCCGATAGGGTGGCCAATCGCAATCGCGCCACCGTTGACGTTGATCTTGCTGGTGTCCCAGCCCATTTCTTTATTGACGCCGATTGCCTGTGCGGCAAAGGCTTCATTGATTTCCATCAAATCCAGGTCTTGGTGAGTCCAGCCCGCTTTTTTGAGGCAGAGCTGGGCAGCAGGAACCGGGCCCATGCCCATGATGGTTGGGTCAACACCGGCAGAAGAGTAAGCCTTGATGCGTGCCAGCACTGGCAAACCCAGTTGCTCGGCTCTTTGGGCTGTCATCATGATGACAGCAGCGGCACCATCGTTGAGGCCGGATGCATTACCGGCAGTGACCGTACCATTCTTGTCGAAAGCCGGACGCAATGAAGCCAGAGATTCCAGCGTAGTGCCATGTTTGATGAATTCATCAGTATCAAAAACAGTTGTGCCTTTTTTGCTGACCAGTTCAAAAGGAATGATTTCATCCTTGAACTTGCCAGCTTTTTGCGCGGCTTCTGCCTTGTTTTGTGATGCCAGGGCAAACAGGTCTTGCTCTTCACGCGTCACACCGTATTTCTTGGCGACGTTTTCTGCCGTGATGCCCATGTGGTATTGGTTATACACATCCCACAGGCCATCGACGATCATGGTATCGACCAGTTTGGCGTCGCCCATGCGGAAGCCATCACGCGAGCCATTCAATACATGTGGCGAAGCGCTCATGTTTTCCTGGCCACCGGCGATGATGATGTCAGCATCGCCAGCCTTGATGGCTTGTGCTGCCAGATGAGTAGCTTTCAAACCACTGCCGCATACCTTGTTGATGGTGAAAGCCGGTACCATGTCTGGCAAACCAGCACGGATGACGGCCTGGCGGGCGGCATTCTGGCCTACGCCGGCAGTCAATACCTGACCCAGGATGACTTCACTGATCAGGTCACCGCTGAGACCGGTTTTTGCCAGCAGGGCCTTGATGACATGGGCGCCCAGATCGGAAGCAGCGGTTTTTGCCAAAGAGCCACCAAATTTGCCTACTGCAGTACGGCCTGCAGCTACGATTACCACGTCTTGCATGTGAATTCTCCTGGTTTTGTCCCTGAGTTCAGGGGATGGTCAAATGAATGCTGCTTAATTCTGTACTAAGTCCTGCATATAGAATACATGCTCTAGCTTACCACTGCTCGCGCCCGGCTGAGTTCACGGGCTTTAAAAAAGATGGTGTTTTGCCATGTCTGCCTCTTGATTTTGCTTAAAACCATAAGCTTTATACATGCGCTGCAACCCTGGCCAATACCAGTTCTGCCATAGGTGACAGGCTGCGTCTTGCCAGGCTGACCACACCAATTTCTGCCTGCATGGTGTGCCAGCCATCGGCCTTGAGCTCAATCAGCTCGCCGGAACTGAGTTCTTCTGCCACTGCTGCCTGAGTACACAAGAGTATTGCGTCGCTGTGCCTGACTACATGTTTGAGTACATAGATATTGTCGCAAGTCGTCACCAGCGGCAGGTCTTGGCCGGACTCCAGGCCAAACGCCTTGCGCATCGCAGGCATGAAAATATCTGCCAGATACACGCTGGCATAGCTGGCGCTTTGCAAATCTTGCAGACTCAGCTTCGCTTTCAGCGTCAGTGGGTGCTCACGACGACAATACAGGCCACCAGTTTGCCGGGTAAGATGCCTGAGCTGTATATGCTTGTCCGGTCTCAGGCTGCGGGTGTCGGCGATGAAAAATTCCAGCTTTTCTGCCAACAGATGTTCCATCAGGGTATCGCTATTATTGACTTCGAGCACGGTACGCATGCGCGGATAGGTGTTTGCCAGTTCAGTCAGCACCGCCGGTAAAAAACTGGCAGCAGGAAAAGGCCCGGCCCCAAAAATGATCTGGCCACTTTCACCATCGCGCAGTTGTGCCATTTCCTGTTTGAGGTTATTTGCCGCATACAGCAAATCACGGGCGCGCGTGATCAGTTGCCTGCCAGCAGCAGTTGCCGTAGCACCAGCCTGGTCACGGTCAAACAGGCGCATGCCCAGCTCATCTTCGAGACCCGAAATACTACGGCTCAATGCCGGCTGGCTAAGATTGAGTTTGTCGGCGGCACGGGCAAAATTGCCTTGTTCTGCCAGTACGACGACATGTCGGAGTTTTTTCAGGTTCATCAGCAGGCCATACCTTCAAGGTATCAACACGATAATTATAATGCACTGGACGTATGGACTTAAGTGTCCGACACTGCTCAGTATCACGAGCCGATCACGAGCTGATCACGAGCCGGTTAAGGGAGGGAGATATGGCAGATCAGTCAGACAATCGTTCAGGTAAAATCAGCCGCAGAAAAGTACTGGCCGCGATGGCGGGCACAGGCCTGGCAGCAGCCTTGGGCGATCTGGCTGACCGGCAGCACAGACCGCGCAGCATACCCAAAGTGCCGGGAGCAATGACAGCCCAGGGTTTGTGCCAGCGGCGGCCGAATATCCTGCTGATCGTGAATGACCAGTTACGCCACTGGCAAGACTTGCCATCTGGCCTGGGCTTGTCTGCTCATGAAATGCTGCTGGAACAAGGCACAGGCATGATGAATTTCCATGCGAATACTACGCCTTGCTCGCCGTCACGCTCGAATATGTATTTTGGCCAGCATACCCAGCACACCCTGATGACGGCAAATGTCGATGCGCCGCCCTCTTTTCCCAAACTGGCAGATGACTTGCCCAGCCTCGGGCATTTGTTGAGAGCCCAGGCTTATTACACTGCCTACAAGGGTAAATGGCATTTAAGCCATGTGCGCCCTGATCCTGGTCTGGTATATGGACCTTATCCAACGACAGAAAATGCATTGGAGCCTTACGGCTTCTCTGACTACAACGCCGATGGCGATCCCCATGGTTCTACCTGGACCGGCTACCGTTATGACGGGCAAATCGCCAGCAATGCGGTGCAGTGGTTGAACACGAAAGGGCGCGCCAAGCGCGGCAAGCAGCCCTGGTTTCTGGCAGTGAATTTTGTGAATCCACATGATGTCATGTATGTCAGCACTGGCGATGCACAAGTGGCCAGCCGGCAGCAACGCAATATGTTGTCACCCTTATCGACCCCACCCACAGGCGGTGTTTACGACAGATACTGGGACCTGCCTTTGCCGGACAGTTATTACCAGGACAAATTAATCGGCAAACCCTGGGCCACCAGTTCTTACATAGAAATGTGTAATTGGCTATACGGCCATATAGACCCTAACGATGAAGTGGCCTGGCGCGCTTATCAAAGTTATTACTTCAATTGCGTGCGCGATGTCGATAGCCATGCCCTGACGGTATTGCAGGCGCTGAAAAAACTGGGCATGGATAAGGACACCATCGTCATCTATACCTCAGACCACGGCGAAATGGCCGGTGCCCACAAGCTGCGCCAGAAGGGGCCTTTCATGTATAAGGAAAACATGCGCCTGCCCTTCATCGTGCGCCACCCTGATGTGGTGGGTGGCAAGATGACGAACGCCCTGGGTTCACATATGGACTTGGTGCCTACTATCCTTGGTATGGCTGGTGTAGATGCACGCGCGGTGGCAGAAAAATATCCTTATCTGAAGGGGGTCGATATCAGCGCCGCCATCAGCACCACTGGCGCAACCACAGAGCGTGACAAAAAAGGCATCTTGTTCAACTACGGCGTACCCCTGTATATAGACCCGGAATTTTCGCGCAAGGGGGCAAAAACCGGCAAGATTTATAACCAGCTCAGTGCGCTACTAATCGGTTTTGAAAGCGGCCAGTTTTTACCCAGCCTGGAAAACCCGGCCTTGTTCCGTGGCATCCATGATGGCCGTTATAAATTTGCCCGTTATTTCAAACCTGCCGATCATCACCAGCCACGTGACTGGCAAAATCTGAGGACACGCAACCAGCTTGAGCTTTATGATACTCAAACCGACCCGAATGAAATCACCAACCTGGCCGCGAACCCTGAGCAGCACAAGGAGTTGCTGCTGGACTTGAATCAGAGATTGAATACATTGATCAGTACCGAAGTAGGTGATGATCTGGGCAGGGAATTACCAGGACCTGCATTTTTATATCAACAGAAGAAAAGCTAAAAAATCTGGAGGGAGACCATGCAAGAAAAAATAATACGCAAGATCCTGTATGTCAGCGGCACTGTCACCATGCTGGCGGGCCTGCAATTTATCGCCCCCACCCTGTTTTTGCAGGCATCAGGCATGCAGGTCGGTGATGTGACTGGCCTGTTCTTTGCCCGTCACTGGGGTTTGATGGCTTTTGTGGTGGGCGCACTGATTATCTATGCGGTTAAACAAACGCAGGCAAGAAGGGCGATTTTATTGGCAGCAGCAGTTGAGAAACTGGGGCTGGTGACCATGGTGGCCATCAACTGGGCAGAGCCAGCCTTGCGGGGCCTGCATATGGCCGCCTTGTTTGATGGTGCTTGCGTGGTGCTGTATTTGATTTATTTATTGGGTAAACAACCGAATCAGCAATCGTCAACCTGAATTCCAGCTGCCCATGAAAAAATCCCCTCATGCGAACATCAGGGGATTTTTTTACTGCAACTCACCGCAGTGAGTCTGAATCTGCAATTGCTAAATTACTTCTTTTTAGCAGTTGCTTTTTCAGCCGCTTGTGTGAACTGCTGGGTAGCCTTGGTCAGGTTTTCTTCCAGAGTTTGTACAGCTTGCTTGGTTGTTTTGGACAGTTGCTCGTAGCCTGCGTTGATGTTGCCAACAACAGATTTCAAGGCTGTAACAGCTTGTTCGGAACCAGCTGGTGCATTTTTAGTTACTTCATCGATCAGGGAAATCACTTTAGTATTTGTTTCAGCGATGTGTGCTTCAACAGCTTTAGTGAATTCTTGCTGAGTTGCTGTAGTGATGCTTGCCAGGTGACGGCCATAAGCCAGTGCTTTTTCAGCGTTTGGCTGAGCTTGTGCTGCAGACAAAGTGAAAAATTCTTGTGGGTCTTTGGCGCTCAACAGTTGTTTGGCAGTAGCAGTACCTTCTTCGAAACTTGCCTTGGCAGCATTGACGTTCAGAGCAAACAACTGCTCCAGGCCTTCAAATGCTTTTTTGTTCAGGGAAGTCAGGGAAGCGAATTGCGCTTCCAGGTTAGCTTTAGTCGTAGCGATAAATTGTTCTGGTGTATTGGTAGTCATGGCATTCTCCGGTAAATGGAATTAAGTGGCTTAACAGCGTTAATGTTCGGCAGCGCTTTCCACGAATTATTGAATGGTGCACCGCAACAAATACGATTCTACACGTAGAATTCAAAACGTCAAGCACTTTTTGTGCATCGCACCAAAATTAGCTAAATGACATTCTCAGATATCTATCTGCTTTTCCTGAAATTACTCGCCCTGCTCGTTTTGCTACTCATTCCGCTGCTTACTCTTTAAGCACTGATCATTCATGACTGCCACAGTAATATTGCTATTTGGAAAATTTTCTTTCCAGCATCAATAAAGCCTCTTTATTCTGCAAACCACCTGCATAACCCGTCAATGCACCATTGCTGGCAATGACCCTGTGGCAGGGGACAATGATGGATAAAGGATTACGCCCATTCGCCGCTCCCACTGCGCGCACCGCCTTAGGCCTGGCTATACCCTGTGCGAGAGCCATATAGCTGCTGGTCTGGGCAAACGGGATGCGACGCAGTGCAGCCCATACTTCTTGCTGGAAGTCCGTGCCTGCCGATAAATCCAGCGGCAAATCAAAATCCTGGCGCTGCCCGGCAAAATATTCCTGCAGTTGCTGGCGTGCCTGGTTCAGGATGGGATCAGACTCATCTTCCTGCCAGCCTGCGCTGCCTTTGAAGTGTTTATGGTTTTCAAAATACACGCCGCTGAGTCCACGCTCACTGGCGGCTAACAGTAATTGCCCTACCGGGCTGTTGTAGTTCAGGTATTTCATGATCTTTCCTTATTGTTAACTTAATGATTGCCATAGCAGTAGAGCCGCATAGGCCCGCCAAGGTGCCCAGGGCTGGGCGACAGCCAGTAATTGTTTTTCGGTCAGGCGCTCGCTTGCCGGAGTTGCCAATAATGCGGCGGCTTTTTGCAAACCCAGGTCACCTGCCGGAAAGGCATCTGAAAAACGCAGGGCGCGCATGGCAATATATTGTGCCGTCCACTCACCTATACCTTTGACGGTCTTGAGCCTGGCTACCATCTCGTCCGAGCTGGCCGCTAACTGCCTTTGCAAGCCACCATCAAGGGCAAACTGGGCGATGTTTTGCAAAGTGGCAGCACGGGCACCGGGTATGCCTATGCCCGCCAGTTGGTCTATCGACAAGCCAACAATGGTTTGTGGGCTGGGGAAATGATGGGTAACAGCCGCAAACGGGGTAAGCACCGGCTGACCAAAGCGGGTTACCAGCCTGCCAGCCACGGTGGTAGCACCGGCCACGCTGACTTGCTGGCCCAACACGGCACGGATGGCCAGCTCAAAACTGTTGAAGGCGCCGGGCACACGCATGCCTGGCGTGCGCAGGATTTGCCCGGCCAGCAGGCGGTCTGTTTGCAGATGGCTCTGGATGACGGCGGGATTGGCCTCCAGATCAAATTGCTGCCTGACCCTGGCCATCAGGGGCATGAGTACCGGGGCCAGTGAAGGTGAAACTTGCAGGCTGAGTTGCTGTTTGGCGGGCAGGTGGGCGACTTTAAGCCAGCCTTCCAGCCCGTCCATCTGTACGCTGCGGACATAGGCCTTGCCGCCTTTTTCATCGATGACGGCTTCCAGCCCTGGCATGGCGCGCCCGGCAAGGTAAGTGATCACTGCGTCCCAGGCATAGGGTGGACGGTAAGCCAGCTTCAGGCAAACACCTTCACCTGCGCTGTCTGCAGCACGCCGTATTGATCCCGGTGCCATCTGGTAACGTTCTGAAAACAGGGCATTGAAGCGCCTGACACTGCCAAAACCGGCGGCAAAGGCTATCTCGGCCATGCCTAGCTGAGTCTCTTGCAACAGTTTTTTGGCAAACAACAGGCGCTGGGTCTGGGCCAGTTCTACCGGCGTTACACCAAACTCTTGCAGCATGACGCGGCGCAACTGACGTGAAGACAGACCAACCTGTTCAGAAAAGCTTTCTATATCGGTTTCATTCAAGGCACCGTCAGCGATTCTTTGCCAGATTGCATGGGCAAGATTTTGCTGTATCGCATACGGTGCCAGTTCAGGGCGGCAACGCAGGCAAGGGCGAAAACCGGCCGCCTCAGCCGCTGCTGCGCTGCTGAAAAACTCGCAGGACGATTCACGCGGTGTCTTGACGCCACATACAGGGCGGCAATACACACCGGTGGTTTTAACGCCGGTAAAAAACACCCCATCGAAACGGCTGTCCTTGGCGGCGAGGGCGCGGTAATAACATTGCTTTTGCGTCAAACCCTCACTGGCCTCAGTCAGCATCAGGCTGGTTGCATCGGGCGGCGCTGCTGCCTGGCCTTTGCTTTGCATGGTAGGTATCTGCTGTTCCATAGCCGCCACTTTCTCGTATTGAATCAATTCCGGGTTCGTTAAAATTATGTACCCAATTTGCAAACTGCATTACTATCTTCAGGAATCGTTATACGCGAGTGCCAGTCACTCTTCTAGCCATTTTCGGACAAACAAATCGGGAATCATGCGCCAGGCGCTGAATTTGAATCGCAATTTACATCGCATCGTCAAGACCGCGCGCAGACATCCGCGGCTGGCGACTTGCTTACTCGGGCAATTGAGCCTGCAGGCAGCTACAGCCGGGCAAACCGGCTTGCAGCTTGACGCCTGTTACCAGCGCTATCTGATACTGGAGAGGCTGGGGCAGGCGCATTCCATGCAAAGCGAACTCGAACAAGGCCTGCACATTGCTGAACAGCAGCAACTGACACGCCCTGCCGGGCTGATGCTGCTTGCCCTCGGTCGTATCTGTTATACCCAGGGTGCTTACCGTGACGCCCTGATGTACTGGACGCGTTGCGTCGATCTGAGCAAATTCAACCGCGACCAGGTGACACTGGTCGAAGCGCATATAGGACTGGGGCAGATTTATGATGCCCTCGGCGATGGCAAAACGGCGGCGCGTTTTCATACCGATGCCGGTAGCCTGCTGGAGCAACTGAACGAGCCTTATCTGTTGTGCAAACAGATTATCAATCTGGGTGTCAATGAACTCCATACTGGTGAATTGCAGGAAGCTCAAGATTGCTTTCTGAAAGCGAAAGTATTGGCTGAGCAACATGCCATCCACGAATACCTGGCTGAGACTTACTGGTATCTGGGCCAGGTCGCCAGCAGAAATGCACAACTGGAAGTCGCTGAAACCCATATCCGCACTGCACTGGAACTCGCCGATGCCTGCAATTACGTCTGGCTGAAAGGCGCCGTGCTGGATACCCTGGCCGACATACTGCGTGCAGCGGGGCAATTCGATGAAGCGCTGGATGTCTATGGCGAGGCCCTGAGCTATTCAGATAAAGTCGCTTCCCGCAGGCAAAAAGTACGCAGCCTGGCAGCACTGTCAGAAATCCATGAGCAACAGGGCAACTGGCAACAGGCCCTGCACTTTGCCCGCCTGCATCAGCAAACCACCAGCGAGCTCAGTGAACTGGGGACGATGGACAGGTTCCATGAATTGCGGGCCTATGATTTGTCTCACAAACCGCCGGTAGAAATTTTGCTGGAACTGTCATCCAACCGCTTGCTGGAAGAAGGCCAGCAAGCTGAAGTATTGCAACTGATAACCGATACCTCGCTGGCCATCCTGAATACCGAGCTGGCAGCCATCTTCCTGATTGATGGCAATGGAGTAGGTCTGCATTGTCGCGCCAGGGCTGGCAGCAAACATGGCCTGATCAGGGCAGAAATGCCTTGCCAGAACCTGCCACTGCTGATGCACATACTGCAACAGGATGAAGTGCCACTGGTTGGGCATGATATGCGTTTGCACGTGGTAGCAAACGAAATGCGTGCTTTGCTGGGGCAGGAAGAATTGCATTCGGCCTTGAAAATCTCGCTGCGCCTGCATGGTAAAAGCGTAGGCCTGATCTGTTTCGCCCATACCAGCGGCAGCAGGAACTGGTCGCGTGAAGATGTGCTGTTTGGCCGCCATCTGGGCAACCTGGTACAACAGGTGCTCAGCCATGCCGAACATGCCCAGACCCAGAAGCAACTCGAAGCCAGGGTACTGGAGCGCACCGCCAGCCTGCAATTGCAAACCGAGCAATTACAGCAGGCACACAAGCATATCTACCGGCTCAGTGAGATAGGCAGGGAAATCACTTCCAGCCTGGACCGCGATACCATAATGGAGATCGTCTATCGCCACGTGCATGAGCTGATGGGGGCAGAAGTATTCGCCGTAGGCCTGTACCGGCCAGAGCAGGAAACCATAGAGTTCCCCTGCAATATCCTGCGTGGCCAGCGCATGTTGCCGTATATACGCGATATCAGGGACGAGGATTTATTATCAGTATGGTGTGTCACGCATCAGCAGCCCATCTTTATCAGTGATATCTATAGCGAGTACCAGAATTACATCAGCGAAGCAGGCTTGCACAAGCTGACGGTAGATAGTGCCTATTTCGCCGGAATGGAAAAAGTCATTCCGGTCTCGCATATCTATGTCCCGCTGATGATCAAGGGCCGCACCATAGGCATCATTGCGATACAGAGCACGCAAAAAAATGCCTTCCAGCGCATGCATCTGGACATTGCCATGATGCTGGCCGCTTATACCGCAATAGCTGTGGAAAATGCCGAGACTTACCAGCAGCTCTTAAAAGCGCAGCAAATCCTGGTCTCGCAAGAAAAACTGGCGGCACTGGGTTCACTGGTGGCGGGTATCGCCCATGAACTGAATACCCCCATAGGCAATAGCCTGCTGACTGCCACTACACTACAAGAACAGTCTGTCATTTTCTTGCGCAAGCTGACAGAAAACACCCTGAAGCGTTCTGACCTGAACCAGTTCACGGCCACGATCAATAATGCCAATGAATTATTGCTGCGCAACCTGATGAGCGCGAGCGACCTGGTCAGCAGTTTTAAGCAAGTGTCAGTCGATCAGACCAGTCAGATGCGCCGCACATTTAATTTGCGCAAGACTACCCTGGAAGTCATACGTACCCTGCACAACCTGATACACAAGCGCGGCCATACGCTGGAAATTGATATTCCCGATGGCATAGACCTCAACAGCTTTCCCGGTCCTTATGGGCAGGTGCTGACCAATTTTATCAACAACGCCCTGCTGCACGCTTTTGAAAACCGCGAAAACGGCAAGATGCTGTTGCGTGCCCACAAGACGCCAGACAATCAGGTACAGATCATCTTCAGCGACAATGGCAAGGGCATAGAGGCGCAGGATTTGCGCAGGATATTTGACCCCTTCTTCACCACCAAACTGGGTCAGGGTGGCAGCGGGCTGGGACTCAGCATCGTCCACAACCTGGTGACCACCATCATGCATGGCGATATCGCGGTGGATAGCGCGCCAGGCATGGGCACGCGGCTTACCTTGAATCTGCCTCTTAATCCCTGAGTCCTTGAAACCTGGCAAGGCAGGCTGACTGCTGCGAGACACCATACCGTCATGGTGTTTTGGGCAGTCCACATGATTTTCTGGATTGGCATACACTAGAACTCATTTTCTAATGAGCAAAACAGATATCGCCATGACAACTCAACGCGCTCCCGACCTGAAAACCGTGCTGCTGGCCAGCGGTATTGTGATTACCTTGTCCATGGGTGTCAGGCATGGTTTTGGTTTCTGGATGCAACCCATCTCACAGCAACACGGCTGGACCAGGGAAACCTTCTCGATGGCGATGGCCATGCAAAACCTGATGTGGGGCGTGTTTGGTCCACTGGCAGGCATGGTGATAGACAAGGTAGGCACGACAAAAATGATGATACTGGGTGCATTTTTGTATGCGGCCGGGTTGTTATGGATGGCGCTGATAGACCAGCCTGTGCTGTTCATAGTCGGTACCGGGATACTGATAGGTGGTGCACTGGCCTGCACATCCTTTGGAGCAGTCAGCGGCATCATAGGCCGCACGGCACCGCTGGAAAAACGTTCCTGGGCTTTCGGTATTTCTTCTGCCGCAGGCTCCTTTGGCCAGTTTGTCATGATGCCGATAGAGCAGCAATTAATAGACCGCGCAGGCTGGCAAAATGCCTTCTATGTACTGGCAGCCCTGGTCATTTTGCTGATGGTGCCTATGGCAATGAAGTTGCGTGAACCGGCACTGCAACAAGTTACAGGCCCACAGCAAAGTATCAGCGAAGCGATACGCGAAGCCTTCGCCTACAAGCCCTTTTTGCTGCTGGTGGCTGGCTATTTCGTCTGCGGCTTCCAGCTCGTTTTCATAGGCGTACACATGCCTGCTTATCTGAAGGACAAGGGTATCATGGACCCCAGCGTGGCGGTGTATGCGCTGGCGTTGATTGGCCTGTTCAATATCTTTGGTTCTTACTATGCCGGCAAACTGGGCGGCATGTTCCCTAAACCTTATCTGTTGTCGGGCATCTATCTGGCGCGCAGCCTGGTGATTGCCCTGTTCTTGCTAGCACCGCTGTCACCGTATTCTGTGTATCTTTTTGCCGCAGCATTGGGCTTGTTATGGTTATCTACCGTGCCACTGACGAATGGTGTCATTGCCGGGATTTTTGGCGTGAAGTATTTATCAATGCTGTCGGGCTTTGTATTTTTCTCGCATCAGGTTGGCAGTTTTATCGGTGTCTGGCTGGGTGGTTATATTTACACCAAGACCGGTAGCTACAACATGGTCTGGGGCATAGTCCTGGGTCTGGGTATCTTTGCAGCACTCGTGAATTTGCCTATCAGCGAAAAACCGATAGTCCGCGCGGGTGAAGCTGCAGCCTGAACAATTCGAATAACTCATGACTAAACAATTATCACGCAGATTATTGCGGCTACTGTGGGGCAGCATCATCGTTGTGGTGCTGGCCCTGGTGTTTATCGCCTATCTGCGCCCGTCTTTTGTGCTTGACCTGGCAAATCGTTTCGTCATGTGTTGAAGGCCCATTTTTGCTACGCACTTTTTAGCGCCTCAGGGCGCTATTTTTTTGCCCCGATTGAACGATATATTAGCTTTCTGGTCTGCTACACTGTGTTTCCTTTTGATCAAAGATTTTGGTAAAACTACATGAACAAACATCTACTGCTCATTTTGCTTGGCACTGCGCTGGCCAGCCCTGCCACTTATGTCACAGCCGCACCAGCTGATTCTGCCAGCGTCACGCCAAAAAAGACTGCTGGCAAACTGACTAGCAATCCCTTTGCCAATGCCAGCAAGCTGCCTTACCAATATCCGGCTTTTGACCAGATCAAGAATGAACACTACGGCCCTGCCTTCACCGAGGGCATGCGCCAGCATGCTGCCGAAATCGCCCTCATTGCAGGCAGCCATGCCGCCCCTACTTTTGACAATACCGTGGTCGCCATGGAACGTGCGGGGCAGATGCTAAACCGGGTTTCCATTGTCTTTTTCAGCCTGACAGGCGCGAATACCAACCCTACGCTAGAAGCGCTGTCACGCGACCTGGCACCCAGGCTGGCGGCCCATCAGGACCAGATTTTCTTAAATGCGCGCCTGTTCCAGCGCATCAGTAAATTATATGAAGCACGCCAGGCATTGAACCTGGATGCAGAATCCGGGCGCTTGCTGGAACGCTATTACACAGACTTTGTGCGTGCCGGTGCCAAGCTGGGCGACAAGGATAAACAAAAACTCAAGAGCCTGAATGCGCAATTGGCCAGCCTGGCGACCAAGTTCAGCCAGAATGTGCTGAAAGAAACCAATGCCTCGGCCATCATTGTTGATAGCAAGGCTGAGCTGCAAGGTTTGTCTGAAGAAGAAATCGCCAGCGCGGCTGAAGCAGCCAAGACACGCGGTCTGAAAGATAAATTCGTGATACCGCTCATGAATACCACAGGCCAGCCATTTGAGGCTAGCCTGGCAAACCGCGCCTTGCGCCAGCGCCTGCATGAAGCCTCGGTGAACCGTGGCAGCCATGGCGGTGAATTTGACAACCGCCAGGTCGCCATCGACCTGGCACGCCTGCGTGCCGAACGTGCAACCCTGCTCGGTTATGCCAACCATGCCGCCTATGGCCTGGAAGATGAAACCGCCAAGACCACCACCGCAGTCAACAAGATGCTGGGCGAGCTGGCACCGGCAGCAGTGAATAACGCCAAAGCCGAAGGCGCAGAGCTGCAAAAAATCATCGATGCACAACAAGGTAATTTCAAACTGGCGGCATGGGACTGGGCGTTTTATACCGAGCAATTGCGCAAGGCAAAATACAGCTTTGACGATAGCCAGTTGCGCCCTTATTTTGAATTGAAGAATGTACTGGAAAACGGTGTCTTCTTTGCTGCCACCAAACTGTATGGCATTACTTTCAAGGAACGCACTGATTTGCCGGTCTATCACCCCAGCGTCAAGGTGTATGAAATATTTGATGCGGATGGCAAGAGCATGGCCTTGTTCATCGCCGACATGTATGCGCGCGACACCAAGCGCGGTGGTGCCTGGATGAATGCCTATGTAGAGCAGTCCAGCCTGTTTGGTACTCACCCTGTGCTTGCCAACCATCTCAATATCCCGCAACCGCCAGCAGGCCAGCCTACCCTGCTGACTTTTGATGAAGTGCGCACGGCTTTCCATGAATTTGGCCATGCATTGCACGGGCTGTTCTCGAATGTGAAGTACCCACGTTTTTCTGGCACCAATGTACCACGTGACTTTGTCGAATATCCGTCCCAGGTTAACGAGATGTGGGCAACCTGGCCTGAGGTATTGAAAAACTATGCCAGACACTATCAAAACGGCGAAGTGATACCACAGACCCTGGTAGATAAGATCACCGCAGCCAATAAATTCAACCAGGGTTTTGCAACGACAGAATACCTGGCAGCATCGCTGCTGGATCAACGCTGGCACCAATTGACACCGGCGCAGATACCAAAAGATGCCCTTGCCTTTGAGGCTGATGCATTGAAACAGGCGGGTGTAGATTTTACCCCTGTACCGCCACGCTATCGCAGCACTTATTTCTCGCACATTTTTGGTGGCGGCTATTCAGCCGGTTACTACGCTTATCTGTGGAGTGAAGTGCTGGATGCCGAGAGCGTGGAATGGTTCAAGGAAAACGGTGGCCTGAACCGCAAGAATGGCGACTGGTTCCGTCAGCAATTATTATCCAAGGGTGGCAGCATGGACCCGTTGGAGTCTTTCCGTAATTTCCGTGGACGTGAACCAAAGATAGAACCATTGCTGATACGCCGCGGTTTGCAATCAGCCCCTAAATAAGCAGTGTAGACAGTGCTCGTTCAGTGCTGAAATAAGCGCTGGCTTTTTTCTCACTGACGAGCCCGGTCAGTTTTCAGCAAAGAACTGGCTGGGTGTCTGGTCAAACTGTTTGCGAAACATGGTAGAGAAGGCGCTGGGGCTGTCATAGCCCAGCGCCAGGGCGATGTCGATGACTTTTTCACCACTTGCCAGCAATTCCAGCGCCCGCAGCAAGCGGGCCTGTTGCCGCCATTGACCAAAGGTCATGCCGGTTTCTTTCACGAACAGACGCTGTATAGTCTTCACATCCACGGCCAGGCGTTGCGCCCAGTCAGCCATGGTGGAAGTGTCATCCAGGTGTTGCTGGAGCAGCTCGCAAATCTGCAGCAAACGCGGGTCGGATGGCATTTGCAAATGCAAGGGCAGCACGGGCAGGACACGTATTTCGTCGAGGATCAGACGCATGACACGGCCATCACGGCTATCGGGTATATAGGGCAAATCGGACAAATCGGACAACTCGGGCTGACTTAAATCCATGGCAGCGCGGATCAGCTCGCGCAATAGGGGCGAGATACCGACTGCCTGGGTAAAGCCGGGTAAACCGGAGGCCGCATCCGTCGCTACTGTCACGCTACGCATGTGCACTTCTCCTATGCAGCGTATCTCATGCGTCATGCCAGCCACCATCCAGATGGCGCGGGTGGGCGGCACCACCCAGCGACCGACCTCAGTCTGCACCACCATCACGCCACGTACTGCATAAATCAGTTGATGCCTGGCATGCAGGTGCGGCGCAATGTGCCAGTTGGCTGGATAGTCAGTAGCCCTGCCGCTGACAGGTGAAGGCAGCTCATCAATTTCTTGAAGCGCTTGAGCCAGGGCCTTGGGCTTGCGGGATGTATCCATGTCCTTTTCTCAAGGGTTGTTGGCGGATTGGCGCGAGACAGGCTATCCAGTACGGGGGATAATTCTGCCATACCGGTACCAAGGCAGCAGCGCAGATAACCCGTTTTACTGACGGCAGCCTGATTCCATTCTAAAGTGAAAGCCATCTCCATGACAATTTCCGCAACAACCTCTGACACTGGCCAGCCCACCACACTCCCTGCAAAGAGCAAACCTGCTTTCGGCATCCTGGGTGCCATCAGCAGTGCGCACATGATCAACGACATGATGCAATCGCTGATACTGGCGATGTATCCTATCTTGAAAGGTGAGTTCTCGCTGAGCTTCAGCCAGGTGGGGCTGATTACCCTGACTTACCAACTGACGGCCTCGCTGCTGCAACCACTGGTGGGTGTTTTTACCGATCGCCGGCCACAACCGTATTCACTGCCCTTTGGCATGACATCAACATTGATCGGACTGATACTGCTGGCCTTTGCTCCCACCTTTGGCTTCGTGCTACTCGCAGCAGCCTTTGTCGGCATAGGATCATCCATCTTCCATCCCGAATCTTCGCGCATTGCACGGCTGGCTTCGGGCGGGCGGCATGGGTTTGCGCAGTCGGTGTTCCAGGTCGGCGGTAATATGGGCACGGCCATAGGCCCACTGCTGGCGGCGATCGTTATCGTGCCTTTCGGCCAGCGCAGCGTGGCATGGTTCGGATTGGCCGCCATACTGGGCATAGGTCTGCTGCTGCAAGTGAGCCGCTGGTATGCAGCACACCATATTGCCTCTGCTGGCAACAGGAAACCTGTCAACGTCGCACCCTACCCCCGCAAGGTGGTCATGGGTGCTATCGCGATCTTGCTGATACTGATTTTTTCAAAGTATTTCTATGTTGCGGGTATCAGCAGTTTTTATACCTTTTACCTGATGGAACGTTTTGGCCTGACGGTGCAGAATGCGCAGTTGCATCTTTTTTTCTTTCTGTTTGCCTCTGCCTTGGGTACGGTACTCGGCGGGCCTGTTGGTGACCGCATAGGCCGCAAGCCTGTCATCTGGGTGTCCATACTGGGTGTGGCACCGTTCGCGCTGATGCTGCCGTATGCCAATCTGTTCTGGACAACGGCGCTGACGATTGTGATCGGGCTGGTGCTGTCTTCAGCGTTCTCAGCCATCCTGGTATATGCGCAGGAACTCATGCCGGGCAAGGTGGGCATGGTGTCTGGCCTGTTCTTCGGTTTCGCCTTCGGCATGGGTGGGCTCGGTGCTGCGGTGCTGGGTATTTTTGCGGACAGGACAAGCATTGCCTTTGTCTATCAGACCATAGCCTACCTGCCGCTGCTGGGCGTGGTGGCTGCGTTGTTACCCAGGGAGGTACGACGGGTTTGACAGGTGCGAACGGACTTGCTGTTTCAAATCCTGCCAGTTTGCACGACCGCAGAACCGGCTTACTTTGTCAGCCAGAGTGCTTCTCAAATTTTGATTCAGAATCTTGATTCATAAAACAGGAAGGGGACACGTGATCGTGTCCCCTTCCTTTTTGTATATTCTGGTTTGTTGTTCAGTTAATCAAACTACTGAACTCCAAACTGATTACTCAAGCTTCCAGACAAAATCTACTTTGGCCCATAACTGGTCAGCTTTGCCATCCTTGGTGCCTGGTTTGAATTTGCATTGACTCAATGCTGTCAGTGCTGCCTTATCCAGGCTCTTGGAGCCGCTGGATTTTTCTACTTTGGATTCAACGACCTTGCCATCTGCCGCAATCAGGAAACCCATGGTGACAGTGCCGGTTTCTTCATTCATCAATGCTGCTTTTGGATACTTAGGTGGTTCGCATGACTTGCTGTCCATGACAGGAGAAGTTTCTGCGGCCATGACGGAGGCACTGGCACATAACAACAAGGAGGAGATGAGTAAGGATATTTGTGGTTTCATAGGACTCTTCTTATGCATTTTCTATTCAGTATAAAAAACTTCCAACAGATTTCAAGGCCAGACACTATTCGCAACAATTGCGGTTTTCAGTGACATGGATTGCTATCCTCATCACTGAAAACCGGCGATATCAGAATTCTTCCCATTCATCAGCGCTTGCAGAAGCCGCCTTTTTGGGAGTTGCCTTGGGTGCTGCTTTGCCTACCGTTTTAGCGGCAGGCAATGATTTGACGGCACTGCTTCTGGATTTGCTTTTGATCGAGGCCACAGGTTCGACACGGCGTACCGGCATTTGCGCCATAGGCGGAGCAATATACTGGCTGCGTTCACCTGCCTGCAGTTTAAAGACACTGACCACTTTCGCCAGTTCAGAAGCCTGGTCTTGCAAACTCTGGGCAGCTGCTGCAGCTTGTTCAACCAGGGCGGCATTTTGCTGGGTCATGCCGTCCATTTCTATGATGGCGTGATTGACGTGCTCGATACCCACGCTTTGTTCCTGGCTCGCTGCACTGATTTCGGCAATGATGTCGGTCACATGTTTAACACTGGAGACTACCTGGTCTATCGTAACGCCAGCCTGACCCACCAGCTTGGTGCCGATTTCGACTTTCTCGACCGAGGTACCGATCAGGGTTTTGATTTCTTTGGCGGCAGCAGCGCTGCGTTGTGCAAGGTTACGCACTTCTGCCGCAACCACGGCAAAACCACGGCCTTGTTCACCGGCACGGGCCGCTTCTACCGCCGCATTCAAGGCCAGGATATTGGTTTGGAATGCGATGCCATCAATGACGCTGATGATATCGACAATTTTCTTCGACGACTCATTGATGGAACCCATGGTATCCACCACCTGGGCAACTACTACACCACCCTGGCGCGCTACTTCAGATGCAGAGGCAGCCAGTTGATTGGCTTCACGTGCATTGTCGGCATTTTGTTTGACGGTTGTCGTCAGTTCTTTCATCGACGAGGTGGTTTTTTCCAGCGAGCTGGCCTGCTGCTCGGTACGAGAAGACAAATCCAGGTTACCGGTCGTGATTTCACTCGATGCCGTGGCGATAGTGTCAGTACCATTGCGTACCTGCGCCACAATATTCACCAGGCTGTCACGCATGTTTTTCATTTCATACAGCAGGCTGGCATCGTCACCGTGCTTCAAATCGATAGGTGCAGTCAGGTCACCCGCTGCAATCTGGCCAGCGATAGTGGCAGCATAATCTGGCTCGCCACCAAGTTGCCTGAGCAAACTGCGGCTGATCACAAAGGCTGCAAAAACACCGGCAGCAACTGCCAGTACACCCAGTATTGTCATCATGCTGGTCGCGGCTTTAAAGGCTGAACTTGCCTCTTCTGCGGTCTGGGTATTGAGTTTATCTTCCAGCGTGACGAGTTCATCCAGCGTATCCAGCCATTTTTTCTGTACCGGGCGCAGTTTCTTGATCAGGGTGATGGTCGCAGCCTCTGCATTGTTTGCCAGACCCAGTTCCTGTGCTTTGGCAGGCAGGGCGGCGGCGGCGGTTTCGGTTTCCTTCAACTTCGCCAGCAAGGTTTTCTTCTCTGCAGTGACATTACCTTCTTCAGTTGCTATCTTGCTCAGTTTTTCGTCGGCGGCGGCATACTGTTTGGTTTGCTCGGCAATCTTTTTCAGTTCCGGCTCCATATCGCCAGCATCATTGAGCAGGGTCAGATTTCGCAGAGAGACCATGCGGTCATACACAATCGCGCGCATGTCCAATGCCAGACGGGTCTCGGCATTGCTGACGTTCACTATCTTTTCCAGCCGCCCCTGAATCTGCGACATTCTTGAAATGCCGACGAGGGTCACGGCAATTAAAAACGTCAAAACCAGAGCAAAGCCCAGTCCCAGACGCCTACTTACTGTCATTTTTGATAAATTCATTTGCTTGGCTGGTGTGAAAAATGGTTGAGGAAGATGGGAACACAGGTGTTATGAAATACTACTCTGAATGCTTACATTTGCTAACAAAATTGCCGTCAGGACACTTTTTTTTACAAATACCTGACGAAGCCTGCATTTATTGAAAAAACGACGGTCAATCAAGGGAAAAGCAAGCGACAAAGTTAGAAATATACTCGAATTTTGCTCACTAGCAAGGGCTTTTTACTGGTATTCCTCCTCTGCGGAAACCAGATTCAGGCGAATTTATTTACATTTATGCAGCGATAGAAATTTGCTTATTTTTTATGCAGATTAACTATACTTGCCAGCTCCTGCGGCTGACTAAATTTTGTTCACGTTTTCCCCGCTTTCCCCATGGCAATAACGTTTTATTGGCAAATGACTCTCTTGCCAGAATAACCAGTGATCTTATATGACCGTCAAGAAAATATATTTTCAAATATTGTGCGAATCTGAAAATTTTTTGAAAAAAAACCCGGACGCATCCGGGTTTTTTTGTTCATCTGCAAATATCAATATAATCAATATCTTGATCAATAACTCAATCAATATTTGTATTGCGCTGTCACATAGAAGGTACGGCCCAGAGGGTCAGTGTAGCGACCATCGTAACCAACCTGATTACCACCACCTGTATTACGGATAGTGAATGGAGGATCAACGTTGAACAAGTTGCGGATACCGCCAGTGATGGTCAGGTTTTTGATGACCTTGGCTTGCAACTGGTAATCAAAAGTCGTGTAGTTGCTGACATCACGGTTCATATCTACATAACCACCAACGCTGCCATCAGCATTCACGGAACGGACATAGCCATCATCAGCAGATGCGACTTTGTCATGGTAACCGGAACGGTAGTTCATGGTAACGCTATGAGTGTATTGCTCTGATACTTTCAGAGAAGCGACCAGCCTGGAAATGATACGGAAAGTCACATCATCATAAGAATCAAAACGACCTATGCTGCTTTCTTTCTTGGCACCTGGTACGTCTTTTTCTGCTGTCAGCATATAAGTACCGGACCAGTTCACACTCAGCTTGCCTATAGGTGTCGCTGATTTGAGTGTCGCATCCCAATCCACACCGGAGTAACGGGAGCTGGCCAGATTCACAGGGCTACGGTTAGCTACCAGAACTTTGGATTTCTGGATAGGATCGTAGTACAGGGAAATGTATTGATCAGCCAGTGAAGGTGTCGTGAAAATCAGATCCTGAGACAATTTCTGGATTTGGTTTTTCAGTTTCACATCCCACCAGTCCAGACCCAGAGACAGGTTGCTGGTTGGTTCGAGGCGGAAGCCGAATGCTGCCTGTTTGGATTCTTCTGCTTTCAGTGCATCTGCACCTGTGCTTGGATTACCTTTTTTCAACAGACCGTATTCAGACGTGCCACGGCAGTATGGGAAACGTGGATCAGTTGCTTTGGTAATAGGGCAAGGGAAGAAGTTCGAAGAACCATCGTTTTTCAATGGATCAGAAATATCATTCAGCGTTGGTGCCTTGAAGCCTGTACCGTAAGAGCCGCGCAGCATCAGGCTTTGGACTGGCTGATAACGTGCTGACAATTTGTAGGTTGCCTTGGAAACCGACACACCTTGGGTACCAGGTTGTGAAGCATTGCCATTGACGTCATAGCTGACATTGTCTTTCTTGACGGCATCATAGCTGTCATAACGCACAGCTGCAGTGACATCCATGTTTTTGATGACAGGCATCAGCAATTCACCGAAAGCACCCCAGCTCTTGCGGGAAGCAACCAGACCCTGTGAACCAGTAGAACCACCGATGATCACGTCTGTCCATGCCGGATGTTGAGGGCCAGGACCTTGTACCAGCTCGCTAGGCGCATCATTGAATGACTGCTTGGTGGTATCCGCACCCAGACCCAGTTGTGCTTTGCCGCCACTCATATCAAAGAGTTCTTTGGATGCATGTGCGCTCAGGACATCAATCTTGGATTTGGTGACACTGAGGTTTTCTTGCAGTACCGCTGGTGCCAGGATGGCAGAAGCATTGGCATTGACGATGTAAGGATTATAAGCACCGGATTTGACCAGGGCATCAAAACGGTTAGCACTCATGTAACCGGAAACAGCGTCATCTTTCTCTGTATTTTCGGAATGCGTATAGCTGGCGCTCAAATCCCAACCCAGGTAATTGCTGTCTATACCCAGAACCAGATGACGGGCTTCAGTTTTATAGTCATCAGCACGGCCACCTGCATCACGTGCGCGGTAATAGAAGAAAGCATCCGTCACGTCATTCGGATTGATACCTTGTCCAGCCAGCAGCGGCACAACAGACTTGTTATACGCACCGATGTAGTTCGGGTTGATGACCTTCTGACCTGTGACCGGATCTGTACTGAACGTCGTCAAAGGCTGGGCTGGCGCTGCATAGCGTGCCTTGTTAGAGAAGTTGGACATGACCAGTTCACCGAACAGGGTAGTGTCCTTGCCTATCTTCAGGTTACCGGAAGCAAAGAAACTGTCACGTTTCAGTTCTGGCAATAATTGTACTGTCGATGCATAGTCATAACGGCATACACCACCACGCTCGAAAGTGCTAGGGCCATTACATTTGCCAGTATTCACCAGGTCAGGCGAGAAGGTCGCATTATTGCCCTTGGAGTCATAGATGTCAGCATTGGCAGGTGTCGAGTTGATACTGGTCTGCCAGGTGGCGTACATCTTGCCATCTTTCATGAACTTCTGGACACCAGAATTGGCGAAGCTGCGCTGAGTTGCTTCCAGCGGCTTTTGCTCATCATGGCTATAGGCAAACAAGACATTGAAGCCGTCTTTTTCAGGATCACCAAAGCCTTTGGAAATAGAGAAGTTACCGCTACGGCCACCGCTTTGTTGCGGGCTGGTCAGGGTTGCTTCTACATTCAGGTCAGTCTGGTTCTTTTTGAGAATAAAGTTGACGACACCGGCAATCGCGTCTGAGCCATACAGTGTGGAAGCACCGTCAGTCAAAATCTCGACGCGTTCAACTGCAGACAAAGGAATACTGCCAAGGTTGACGGCACTACCTGTGCCATATGGTGCCATGCGGCGGCCATTCAACAAAACCAGGGTGTAGTCAGTACCAATCGCGTGGATGGAGGCTGATTGACGACCGGCACCACCACCGTTGACCGAGGTAGATGCGGTAATAAAGCCCTGCATGGCAGGAAGGGCAGCGACGAGGTCGGCCACATTATTTGCACCGCTTTGCTCGATGTCTTTACGGCTCAGAGTTTGCACAGGCAATGCGCCTTCTTGAGCGATCCGTTTGATCGAGGAACCTGTGATTTCCACTTTTTGTACGTCTTGCGACATCGCTGGTTGTGCCAGCAAACCTGCACCGACCGCGACACCACCCAGGAACATCAGGCGTACGGATCGGGCCAACATTTTTTCTACCATGACTAAACCCCCAAAAATGTAACTAATGAGCGAGGCCGCCTGGACAAGATCCCGGTTGGTAACCAGAACCCCCTATTTGCCCACAGCAGCCAAATTTCTTTTTTAGATTTTTTCTGCCGGAAAATGATCAAAAGCAATTCGTCGCAATTTGTTCATCATTTGTCTGTTTCAATTACCGTTACATTTTCCGAAAAAAAATCTCCTTGTCATGGAACCATTTGAAAACTTTGATGTCAAGACTGCTTATTTCGTTTCGAAAACGTAAATTTTCTCGCCATCAAGTTAAATTGTTAAAAATGTGCAGGTCATAAAATTACGCAAGATCAACTGTTGTGTAATAACGTCGGCCTGCGATATTTATATTTAATTTAGCCAATTATTCATATCCAAGAATTTGCACGCGGCTAAAAGCTGAAATGACAGGATAAAAAATGGGCATTTATAGACCGTGCACCATTTTGGACTTTAAATGTTATTGCTTTTTTCATCATCTGAAATTTGTATGTACAATTTCGACTAATTTCGACAAATTGAAATGAGGAATAATCTTTCCGACAAGAACTATAGAGCGCCTCATTCAATGACTTGGGCTGTCTCTTAATGACAACAGGTTATGCGTCAGCTATAAAATGTTATGTGTTTTAATCACAATTTCCTTTCCCGGAACACCATCGTCAAATTGCAATATGCGTGTTTAAACTGGCAATAAGTCACCAAAAAGCCAATAAATCCCACCTATGCTTAGTCGAAAATGTGTGCCAGCCTCAGCAATTGCGGAGGGACAGGCCGTTGGAAGCGCTTGAGACTTCATTGAGACTTTATTGAGACTTCGGGCAGATTTGCCAGTCCAACCGGCACTCTTGCAAACTCAATGCGTAGTGCTGACGAGGACATTCAAGTCATGCCGGTAGGCCGCAGGGGTATTACCAGTCCAGTCCTTAAATGCCCTGATAAAGGAATTCACTTCCTGAAATCCCAGGAGGTAAGCAATTTCCCCCTGAGAAACAGAGGCGGTACTCAGGTAATGCTGCGCCAGTTGCTGGCGAGTGGCGTTGAGTATGTCCTTGAAACTGGTAGATTCCTCACTCAGTTGTCGCTGCAGGCTACGCTTGCTGAGGGCAAGATGCCGGGCGACAGTCTCTACCGAATACTCGCCTGCCGGCAGGCCCTCAAGCAATACTGCCCTTACACGTTCACTGATCTTTGCCGTCGCATCCAGTGTAGATAGCCGCTTGCGCAAACCCGGTTCGAAATATCCCCACATGGCTTCATTGGCAGTAAGGAAGGGTCTGGCTGCATCATGCGCAGAAAATGTCAGCCGTATGAGCGCCCCTTTTTTTGGCGGGAGGCCAAAGTATGCGGCATAGTCATCCAGGTTTGCGGGCATTTCCGGCAGCATCACCTCCAGTGGAATGACACGATAGCGTGTCCCCAGGCGGATGAGTTGCGTGAGAAAGACCAGTTCTGTCATCGCCAGGCTCTTGGGAATATGGCCTTCATTGCCATAGCATTCCAGCGTTATGACAGTCTTGGCCTGCCCGGCCTGCACGTTCAGTGTCATTGGCCCGACCAGCTTCTTGAATGCAGACAAGCGCTGCATGGCGACATTTAGGTTGGGGCTGCACAAGCTCGCGAAAATCGGCGGGTCAAATGCTTCAACCGAAATGGCCGCGCCAACCAGCAGCGGCAGTGATGCTACTCCAGCCGAGGTCTCTATGGCTTGCCACAAGCCGAAATACTGGGCTGCCGTAATCGTGCCGTCCTTGCGCGTGAACAGGTCTGCCGGCAACTGCGCCAGACGCAGCAAGTGATCGGGGTTGAGGCCCATGTCGCTGAGCAGCAGTCGCCAGCCAGGCTGGACAGAGAAATGGGTCGCTCGTTTCATTTTTTTCAGTTCACCCTGCTCAGGTTGACGCTCAAGGCTTGGGAATCTGCCCACTGTCTATCATTTGCTGAAACATATCCTGAATTGTAACTTGCAAGGGACGGTAAGACATTCCAAGCTCATGGATGCTCTTGCCATTGTCTGCCCGCCAGACATAAGCAACATTTCTGGAAATCATTTTACGTGTAATGCTTTTATCAGCAAGAGGTGCGACCAGCCAGACCAGCCATTTTGGCAGGACACGGCGCGGTAGCGGATAGGCTTTATACTTAGGCAGCAAAGCCTGGGCTATCATGGGCAGGGAACTGTCATGCCCGGAAACAATGTGACGTCCTTTGGCATCTGGCAGATAGGCGGCGCGCAGATGGGCTTCGGCCACATCGCGCACATCGACTGCACCGCAACCTATATCTGGGATACCCGCTTTCATGCGTCCATCCCCCAGTTGGCGGACGAAATTGAAACTTTCCGAGGAAGTGGCTTGCGTACTCAAGCCGGGACCAAGAATGAAGCTGGGGTTGATGACAACCAGGTTCCAGCGAGTCTGCTGCTTTGCAATTTCCCATGCCACCTGCTCTGCCACGGTCTTTGAGTAGGAATAGGGCACATGTTGCAATGAAGAGCTGGTATTCCAGATGTCTTCGGTCAAAACCTGGCGGGGCGTGTTGGCAACATCTGCACAGTCGCCATAGATGGCGGCACAACTGCTGGTCAGCACCACGCGTGTTACTGAAGCGGTCTTGCTGGCTGTTTGAAGCACATTTTGTGTCCCCAGTTTTGCCGGATCGACGAGATCCTTCTGGGCATCGCTGACGTCCAGCCTGAATGGGGATGCGGTATGGAAAACGATTGAGCATCCCTGCATGGCTTCTGCATAAGAGCCCTCTTCAAGCAAGTCAGCCTTGAAATAACGTATGCTGCCCGGCAATTTAAGAGCCATCTGGTCCAGATGAGCAAGTTTTGCTACATCGCTGGGGTTACGGACGGCAGCATGGACGGTCACACCTTCTTCCAACAGCCGTTTCACTATCCAGCCAGCGACATAGCCGGTGGCGCCAGTCACCAGTACAGGTTTGGTCTTATCTATGTTCAGCATGCTTTGCTCTCACAGGTTTCAATGTTTCAATTCATGGGAATGCCTGCCATGCAACAGCTCTGGCGGCAGCTTTGATTGATATTTTCCCCTGTGGCGTGCAGACAAGCGCCATCAAAACGCGCCACATGATATGCAATGCGCGCCATGGACATGACAGCCATAGCCATAGCCATATCCAAGCCGCATACATATACACATACGCATGCCGCACGTCATAAATAAAAACCCCCACAAGCAAGCTTGCGGGGGTTTTGTCTTTCAACCTGCCTTGGTACTGGCATCACCGGTGCAAACTGGTGATGCTGGAACTCAGGCCATGCTGTCAGTTACGTCAACATTAGAATGTGTAACGTCCACCGATATTCCAGTAACGGCCAACTGCGCCGGACTGATGCAGGGATGGGTTGTAGTTGATACGGCCATAAGTCTGGACGTCCAACGGTGCCATCTTGTCGAACAGGTTAGTGATGGATGCTGTGAATTCCAGGTTTTTGGAATATTTCCATTTACCAAACATATCGACTGTTGTGAAGGAAGCAATACGGCAACCGAGGTAAGGCTTACCGTTGGCATCAACGTCCAGGCAATCGCCACCGATTTCATTGGTGTCGCTGATACTGGATACATGGTTCACGTTGCCGGACAATGTCCAAGGACCACGTTCCCAACCCAGGCTAACGCTGACTTTAGTACGTGGAGTACCGCCGTCACCAGACAAGTTCACGTCACCGTGAGTACCAGCAAATTCATGCGTAGTACCATCAGCATCAGTTCTCTTGAACTCGTTCATGTAGGTCACAACCAGACCGGCATTCAACTTGCCGTTGCTGCCCATGTCGTACTTCGCACGCATATCCAGATCCAGACCGGAAGTTTGTGTCTTACCAGCATTCAGGTAAGGCGCTTTCACCATCAGGATAGGACCAACCAGGCCAGGGAAGTTGGTTGTTGGTTCGCCGCGCACGATTTGTGCATCTGGGTAGCCAGCTGGGTTAGTAACGATCGCACCTGGGTCAGAACCACTGATTTCGCCTTCACGGACGATTTTCCACCAGTCCAGGGAGATGCTGAAGTTCTTGATAGGTTCTACAACCAGACCAAGGCTATAGCTCTTGGATGTTTCAGGCTTGATGTTTTTGTTACCGATCGTGATCGCGCCAACCTGTTGTGAAGAGCAATCAGCAGCCAGTTTAGTCACTGCACAACGGACAGGATCGCTGCCGATATTGGTAAATGCAGCTACAGCGGAATCACCGTTCTCTGCCGCGCTAGGAGCACGGAAACCTTCAGCATACGTACCACGGAATGCGATAGCATTAGTTGGTGTGTATTTGAAGCCAGCTTTAGGTGTAGTGGAACGACCATAGTCAGAGTATTTGTCTGAACGGGCAGCCAGTTGGAATTCCAGGGATTTCAATACCGGGATAGCCAATTCTGTGTAGATCGCGCTAACGTTGCGTGAGCCTTTGGCAGCAGAGTAACCCAGACCAGCGATGTCATTCGTGTTAGTGAATGGTGTTGCTTCGCTGTTGGTTTCTTCTTTACGGTACTCAGCACCTACCGCAATCGCCAATGGGCCGCCTGGCAATTGTGTCAGTTCGCGTGTTGCTTTGAAATCGACGGAAGTGCTCTTCGTCACGCCAGAGTTTTTCAACGTTGGAGAAACCAGTGCCAGTACTTCAGGTGTATTGATACGGCCTTGACCAATACGGAAAGTACCATTCGCCACTGCTGCTTTCAAAGCAGATTGACGATAGTAACCGTTTTGAGTCTTGTCTGTTTTGCTTTCAGCATACAGGAAGCCTGCATCGTAATCCCACTCAGCAACTGTACCTTTTACGCCAGCCAGGAAACGGGTAACTGTTGTTTCCAGATCGGCAGTACGTGGACGTGTTGTATCGATCCAGCGTGGACGCGCGCGGGCATCAGCAAATGGATTGTCTGGATGGCCGATAGGCAACAACAATTGGTCAGGACCTGAACCAGTAATGTTGACACGGGCATTGACCAGATCAAAACCAGAACCGGTCAAACCGGATGGTGTTGTCTGTGTTTTTGCCTTGCTATTGAACAAGCCCAATTCTGTGTACGCTGTGGTTTTGTCATTGATGGCAAAAGTACCGCGTGCATACAGATTCAGGTTTTGTGTTTCTGGCTGAATAGTTTGGTAGGCAACTGGATCAAACAAGCAACCGCCGCCAGCATTATCCAAAGAAGTGCCGCCAACTGGATCCAGATTTGCCGCAGAGCAAGTACCTGGCAATTGTTGAACACCACGACCAGCGATAGTGCCGCCAGTTGCACTTACTGGACGTACGGTACCCAGTGCATTGGAACCACCGGCATTACCGGAAGTGATGAAACCAGCGCGTTGGTCGCGGCCACCCCATGGACGTGCATCAGCCTGGCCGATGTAGTCACTACGGTCTTTTTGCCAGATTTTTTCTTGCTTTTTGGCATCAATCGTCATGAAGAGATTGTATTTATCTGTTTGCAGATTACCGAAACCGATCGCAGCGGATGCGCTCGTGGTACGGCCATCGCCACGGGAAGACTGGCCGATATTCGCGGAAACAGATTGACCTACATAGTTTTGACGCAGGATCACGTTAACCACGCCGGCGATAGCGTCAGAACCGTAAATCGCGGATGCGCCGTCTTTCAGGATTTCGATACGATCAACTGCATCCAGAGGGATGGAGTTCAGATCGACGAAGCTGCGTTGACCGTCATCACCAAAACCATACGGTGCTGTGCGGCGGCCATTGATCAGCACCAGAGTGGAGCTGACGCTCAGACCACGCAGGGACACGCCGGAAGCGCTACCAGCGAAACCATTAGTGAAAGAGCCACTGATACTACCGTTATTGTCAGCAGAAATACTGCGGACCACATCAGCGATAGAAGTTTTTCCTGATTGTTCGATGTCTTTACGGCTCAGGATTTGAGTCGTTGCAACACCTTCTGTTTCAGTACGCTTAATACTGGAACCGGTAATTTCAACTTTCTGTACACCTTCTTGTGCGAAAGTCGGTTGAGCCATCATACCCATGCTCAACAACAAACCACTGGAACAGATCAGTCTTACTGATCTTGAAATTGTTTTTTCTTTTATCACTATTGCGCTCCGTTCTTTATGTGTTCTAAACAAAATCCGGCAAAAACCAAACAAACTTTGCCAGATTGCAAAATTACCAAATAATATGGAAATTTTTTTTTACGCGTGGGAAATTTTGAGAAATTACTTTCAAAAAATTTGCCTCAGCATGAGAACATCTAAGAGATTCCATTGTCAATATTGATAGAATGCATGCAGCAAAAAAACAACAAGATGGAATTATGGCAACATAAAGACAAGGAGCAGGGTTTGCATTTGATTCTGAATACAGAGGGAAGTTCCGCAAAAAAGCGAAATTTTTAAAGGAATAGTGATTAATGGAAACATTATCACGAGAGTAATAATTTGCGCTTATCCCAGGCATTTGGGATAACAATTACTCAAGGAAATTTTGCACCAAAATGTATCAAAATAAAACAGTTTGTACCAGCAAATATCTTATTTTGACTATATTTAACTGAAATTCAGTGCAATTTCTAATTTGATTGGCTGGGAAATACAGAAAAAACAAACAAAAAACCCCGGCGCACCGGGGTTTTTTGTTTGCCTGAATGACAGGCGAATACTGAAAAGCTTATTTTGTCGAGACTTCAGCAGAAGCTGCTGCTGGTGCAGCTGCGGCTGCCTTGACTTCAGGCTCCTTGAATTTGGCACCACCAGCATTGGCCAGGTGAACAACTGCACGGGCAACTTCAATATCATCCAGATCAGGATTGCCACCTTTAGCAGGCATCAAACGCAGACCACCCAAAGCATTGGCGACTACCTTGTCGTAACCCTGGGCAATACGCGGGCCCCAGGCAGCAGCATCGCCGAATTTTGGAGCACCAGCCGCACCAGAGTCATGGCAATTTGCGCAAATGGTTTTATATACTGTCTCACCAGATTGCAAAGTCTTGGGACCGTTGGCATCCTTGAAATTGAAACCCTGGTCAGCCACCGGGGCGATACGGGCGGCAACGGCTTCTGGCGTCAGTGCAGACGAACCTGCGCCAACTTTTTTGTCATTCGATACATACTGTACCAGCAAGACAATGGCGATAATGGGGACCAGGAATCCGGCGAGGATAGCAACGATGAGTTGCTTAGGGGTCTTGATCGCTGATTCGTGTTCGTCGTGCGCGTCGCTCATGGTTTCCTCAATGCAAATGAATTAGATACAGAAAATCTGTTCGTCTATGCTGGCAGGCAATTGAACCGCGCACGCCAAAGCTTGGAATTATAGTGCGAAAGCGTCGTGTTTGGAACGAAAAGCAAGCTGCACGCGCCAAGAATGCGGAAAATCTGGCTGGTTTAACGACAATTTCCCTGCTTTGATACGTAAGGCCGGGCTTAATTTGGGTTAGAATGTTGCCCTTGCATTACCCCTGTATCACTTATGCATGACTATGCATAATCTACGCGCCAGTAGCTCAGTTGGATAGAGTACAGCCCTCCGAAGGCTGGGGTCGCACGTTCGATTCGTGTCTGGCGCGCCATGATTTTCTTGCCCTTTTCCCCTGCCCCCTGCTGCACTTGGCATTTTTGTATGTCCGGGTTGCTTTTCTTGATATATTTGTACTAAGCTTGACTGCTTTAGGTTTGCGTCACGGTTCCTGCCATGCCTGGTCATACAGGTGCCGCCCCTCATTGCTTGGTATTTACTATATTACATAAAGGTCGCTACATGAAATCATCGCGCATGCAACTCAGCAGCTTGAGTCTGTCCCTGGCACTGGCTTTTACTACCCTGGTGCATATCCCGCCCGCTATCGCGGCTGAAAATGCGGCGGCAGCTAAAGCCGTGCTGCCTGCCGGCGTGCAGTTTGTGCGTCAGGTTGAGGGCATAGATGAATACCAGCTGGCAAATGGCATGCGCGTTTTGCTGGTGCAAGATGCAAGCAAACCAACCACGACCGTTAACATTACCTACCGCGTTGGCTCGCGCCATGAGAATTATGGCGAAACCGGCATGGCGCATTTGCTCGAACACCTGATGTTCAAGGGCAGTAAAGCACACCCCCGCCTGTGGGAAGAAATGTCGCAACGTGGCGTGCAATTCAATGGCACGACCTGGCTGGACCGCACCAATTATTATGAAACCTTTGCGGCCAAGCCTGAAACCCTGGCCTGGGCCATCAGCATGGAAGCTGACCGCATGGTCAATTCCCGCATTTCTGGTGAAGACCTGAAGACTGAATTCTCGGTCGTGCGCAATGAAATGGAAAAGAATGAGAATTCCGGCGTCGGCATCCTCATGCAGCGCATCATGTCCAGTGCCCATCAGTGGCATAACTATGGCAAGGACACCATAGGCGCGCGCACTGACGTCGAGAATGTCAACATCCCCCACCTGCAGGCGTTTTGGCGTAAATACTACCAGCCTGACAATGCCACCCTGATCGTGGCCGGTGCTTTTGACGCCAAACAGGCGCTGCAATTGATTGCCACCCAGTTTGGCAAAATACCGAAGCCAAAACGTGCACTGGAACCTACATATACATTAGACCCGGTGCAAGATGGTGAGCGCGATGTCATCGTGCGCCGCGTTGGTGATTCACAAGTGATCGCAGCGCTGTATCACACCGTGCCTGCTGCGCACCCTGATTATGCCGCGACAGAAGCGCTGGCCCTGATCCTCGGTGACACACCGAATGGCCGTCTGTACAAGGCCCTGGTTGAAACCAAGAAAACTGCGGATGTCTTCCCCTGGGCAGCCAATCTCGAAGAACCAGGCTTTTTGATGCTGGGGGCAAACTTGCGCACCGAGCAAAACCTGCCAGAAGCCAAGAAGATCTTGCTGGAAACCATAGAAAGCTTCGACAAGTCACCAGTCACTGAAGCAGAACTGGCAAGGGCAAAAGCCAAGCTGGATTCAGACATTGCCCAGGTCTTCAATGACCCTGAAAAATTTGCCGTGTCCCTGTCTGAAAACATCGCCTCTGGCGACTGGCGCTTGTTCTTCCTGTTCCGTGACCGCGTCAAGGCACTTAAAGTGGATGATGTGCAACGTGTTGCCACTACCTGGCTTAAATCCAGCAACCGCACCTCGGGCAGTTTTATCCCTACCGAGAAACCTGACCGCTCTCCAGCACCTGCCAAGGTTGCAGTCGAGGAGCAGATCAAGCAATTCAAACCCGGTGTGGCGATCGCCCAGGCAGAAAACTTTGTTGCCTCTGCCGACAATATCGACAAACGTACTGTGACAGGCGCACTCAGCAATGGCTTGAAGTATGCGCTGTTGCCCAAGACCACACGCGGTAATACTGTCGTGCTGTCCATGCATATCAACCTCGGTGATGAAAATAGTTTGAAGGGCAAAGCCGGTGCCGCCGAGCTGGCTGCTGCCATGCTCAGCCGTGGCACAGAAAAACTCAGCCATCAGCAATTTACCGAAGAACTCGACAAGCTCAAGGCCAAGCTGCAAATCAATGGCAATGCGACGATGGTGAATATCCAGGTAGAAACCATACGCGACAATCTGCCACGCGTACTGGAACTGGTGCGCGATTCCCTGCGCCAGCCCGCCTTCAATGAAGCTGAATTCACACAACTGTTGAATTCGCAATTGGCACAGCTGGAAGAGTCACGCAAAGAACCGCAATCAGTCGCTGTTGATGCCGGTAAAAAAGCCCAAAACATTTATTCCAGCGATGACCCGCGCTACTACCGCAGCATCGATGAACAGATTGCTTACCTGAAAACGGCCAAACTGGCCGATGCCAAGGCATTTTGGAAAGAATTTTATGGTGCCAATCATCCAGGCCAGGCGCAAATTGCCGTCGTGGGTGAGTTTGATGCCAACAAAGTAAAAGCGGAATTGCAAACTGCCTTTGGCGACTGGAATACGCAGAAAAAATTCACCCGCGTTGCCCGACCTTATCAGGTCACCAAGGCAGATGATAAACAAATCATCACACCGGACAAGGCAAACGCCTTCTTCTATGCCGGCATGCAACTGCCATTGGGCATCAAGCACCCTGATTACCCTGCACTGGTTTTGGGTAACTACCTGCTGGGTGGCAGCGCCAACTCACGTATTTTGAACCGTATCCGTCAAAAAGATGGTGTCAGCTATGGTGGTGGTTCTGGCTTCAATGCTTCTGCCCTCGATGAAGTAGCCACTTTTTCCGTAGGCGCTATTTATGCACCGCAAAACCGTGCCAAGCTGGAAACCGGCATACGCGAAGAAATCAACCGGGTACTGACTGAAGGCTACACACAGGCAGAACTGGAAGATGGCAAGAAGAGCCTGATCCAGCAGTACCAGCTCGAACGCAGCCAGGACGCAGCACTGGCACCAACACTGGCGAACAATCTCTACCTGGGCCGCAATATGCAATACCGTGCTGAAGTAGAGAAAAAGATACAGGCACTGACCGTGGTACAGGTAAAAGAAGCCATGGCCAGACACCTGGGATACGAAAAAACCGTGCGCGTATTTGCGGGTGATTTTAAATAATCAGTTTTAGTCGTTTTTAAGAGGTGGGCTTGCACGTCATTCCGTGCAAGCCTTTTTTATTAGCCATCCTCACTGCTCATCATGCTCAACACCACCACTGACGCTTACCAGTTGCTGTCAACACTTGGCGCAAAAGAACGCCTGCTCACCCATGTCAAACTGGTCGGTGAAGCAGCGGACTTGTTGATCGCACAATTTGAAGACATGGGTCTGGCATTCGATGCAAATCTGATACGCCTTAGTGCCGCCATCCATGACGCCGGGAAAATCCTGCATCCCAATGAACTCGATGGCCCCGGCTCACTGCATGAACCTGCTGGTGAAAAAATGCTGCTGGAACAAGGCGTGCAAAGTATCGTTGCCCGCTGCTGTGTGACTCACGCACAATGGCAAGGGGAAGGCTTGAGCCTGGAAGAATTAGCTGTCGCAACAGCAGACAAGTTATGGAAGGGCAAGCGCGAGGCTGAACTGGAAATGAAACTGATACAGGCAATCGCACTGCAAAAGCAAGTTGAGCACTGGGATATTTTCACCACACTTGACGATGTATTTGAAACCATTGCCGCTGGAGGCAGTGACAGACTGGAACGCAGCAGGTATGTAACTATCTCTTAAAGTTGCCCAGGCATACTTGCGCTACACTCAATTCTTGCCCACGCTAGCCTTATGCCATGAGTGTACGGTTGTTCCGTTTTCTTTTTATCATCGCAGCCAGTTTGTCAGGTGCGTCGTCTCTGGCCGCCGACAGGCCTGTCATGCAACTCGCCTCACTGGAGTGGGCACCGTATGTGGGCTCACATCTGCCCGATGAAGGCTTGACGTCAGTCATCGTCAAAGCGGCGGCCTTGCAGGCGGGGATGGACACCCATATCAGTTACACACCCTGGAGCCGTGCCGTGCAACTGGGGCAGAATGATCCTTCTTACGCTGGCTATTTCCCTGCATTTTATTTAAAGGAACGGGAAAAAACCTGCTATTTCTCGGCGCCGCTGGGCACCAGCGCCATCGGCTTGGCATCGTTGAAAGACAGGCATTTCGACTGGAAAAATTATGCTGATCTGAAAGGCCTGACCGTAGGCGTGGTACAAGACTATGCCAATGGTGAAGAATTTGATGCCCAGGTCAAAAAAGAACAATTGAGACTTGATGTGGCACCATCAGACATCAGCAATTTGCGCAAACTGATGGCAGGGCGGGTGGATGTGGTCGTCATCAGCAAGGATGTCTTGCGGCAGTTGCTGATCACTGAGACTAGTTTAAAGAACGGGCAGGAAAGCATTATTTTCCATCCCAAAGAAGTCATCAATTTTTCCCTGCACATCTGCTTCCAGCGTAATGAACGGGGATTAAAATATCAACAACTCATCAATCCTTATCTGGAAAAACTCAATCTCAGGAAAATTGAAAACCTGTATTTCCAGCAAATGCAGAGTGCACAACCGTAACATTCATTCCAAAGATTAGTAATCAAGTGTCATCAAACAGCATGCCCTGGCTGACTTGCCGCTCATTGCTGACATCCGCCTCTCTGATCAGGGCACTGGCCCTTACGCCCAGCAAGCGAAAGCGGTGTTCCAGCGCCACTCTGCGCAAACATTCTCCTGCCGTCCTGCGTATGACGGCAGGATCAGCCGTGGCAACAGGAATGGTGATGTCACGGGTAGAGATACGAAAATCGGTATAGCGTATCTTGATACCCACGGTTTTGCAGCGGTAACCCTTTTTTGTTAAGTCCCTTGCCAGGCGAGTGCAAAGGTCAGTGAATATCTCGGTCAATACCGCCTTGTCGTGAACGGCGTGCAAGTCGCGGTCAAAGGTAGTTTCCCTGCTGATGACCTTGGGCTCGGACTCTGTAGAAATCTCCCTGTCATCAATGCCGCGCGCCGCGTTATACAGCCAGCCAGCATAATTACTGCCAAAGGTCGTTTGCAGCAGCCCCAGGTCTGCATTGGACAACTCGCCCACAGTGTTGATACCCAGGCTAGCCAGGCGCTCAGTTGCTTTTGGCCCTATGCCATTCACTTTTTTAACGGGCAAGGGCCATATTCGCGTTGGCACGTCCTCCATATGCAATATGGTCAGGCCATCAGGTTTGTCCAGGTCAGAGCCTATCTTTGCCAACAACTTGTTTGGAGCGACACAAATCGAGCAAGTCAGACTGGTTGCCTCAGCAACGGCCCGCTTCAGGCTACTTGCCAGTTCGCGCGTTTCTTGCGGATGGTCGCTCAGGTCGATATAGATTTCATCTATGCCGCGGTTTTCAATTTTGGGCGCAATCTTGCCGACCGCTTCTTTAAACAACCGGGAGTAATGGCGATAGGAATCAAAGTCCGTTGGAAGCAAATACACATCCGGCGCCAGCTTTGCCGCCTTCATGATGCCCATCGCAGAAAATATGCCGAGCGCCCGCGCTGCATAAGTCGAGGTGGTAGCGACACCGCGCCCGACATAGTCCTTGATGCGCGAAAACTCATGCGTGCCATCCCCTTTGGGAATCGGACGATGTGAAGAGCCCCCGCCTATCAATACCGCCTGCCCCTTAAGCTCTGGATATCTTAACAATTCAACAGATGCATAAAATGCATCCATGTCCAGATGGGCAATCCGGCGTGGTTTATTATTCATGACAATCAACAATAGCCTTGTAATAAATCATGGCAAGCATGGTGCTTCCCATCATTGCATGCCGCCGGGTAGCAAGGCCATCGTACTGCGCACTGTATAAACATTTTCAAGAACTGCGCCACTTAAAGAACTAATAAGATTAAAAAGCGAAATTAAAAACAAGATCAAAAACTGGATTAAAAACAGGAATAAGCTATTTTATCCTGAATTGCACAAATAACTGAACATACATACAGCAAAACCCGATTTTTCATCAAACAGAGAATTACAGCCACATACTGTTTAAGCTAAGATAGACTCATCCTGCATTTGTCGCTTTTTCCTGCGTTTTCTAATGGATTAATGATGAAAAAACTGCTTTCCCTGCTTTTTGCATTCAGTCTGGTACTGGCTGTCAGCCCGGCCAGTGCTGCCCCACCTCAGGCTTATGATGAAACTGCCGACGCCCAGGCCGCGATCAACAAAGCGCTGGCAGAAGCCAAAAAAGTCGATAAAAAAGTCCTGGTCATCTTTGGTGCCAACTGGTGCAAAGATTGCCTGGAGCTCGACAAATCCATGCATGGCAAAAATGAGCCTCTGCTGGCCACAAAGTTCATCACCGTTAAAGTGAACGTGGGCCAGTTTGACAAGAATAAGGAGCTGGTAGATTTCTATGGTAATCCTACCAAGAAAGGCATACCAGCTGCTGTCTTGCTGAGGCCGGACAATAGCGTGCTGTTCGCCTCCAAGGGTGGCGAATTGTCGAATGCGCGCAAGATGAGTGAACAGGGCGTTTATGATTTCTTTGACGAAATCACTGCCCTTTACCGCTGAATAGCATAGACAGATATGGAAAAGACTACCTGGCATGTCTGAGTTACCTGCAATGTCAGCCGAGCTTGCACCAGAAGAAACCGAACTGGCGGCATTGCAACGCAGTCACGCCTTGCTGTCCAATTTCTCCCGCTGCCTGCCGGGCATGTTTTATCAGTTCCGCCGTTATCCAGACGCCCGTTTTTGCCTGCCCTATGCGAGTGAGGCAGTAGAAACTTTTTTTGGTGTCAAGGCTGAGCAATTGCGTGAAGATGCCAGCTTCATGTTCGCCAAAGTGCATCCCGATGATTTGCCAAAAATGATCGTGGCCGTGCGCAAGTCCTTTGTCGATCTTACCCCCTGGCACCAGGAATACCGCATCATTGCAGATGGCCAACCCGATCGCTGGGTCGTTGGCGACGCCACTCCTGAACGCCTGCCTGATGGCAGTGTGCTCTGGCATGGCTTCCTGAGTGACAATACCGAACGCAAACTGACCGAGCAAAGATTGCTGGCCGCAGAGCGCCAGCGTAGCCTGGTCATGAAAGCCTCTAACCAGGGTTTGTATGACATCAATCTGCAAACCGGTGACGGCAGCTTCAGCCCCGAATATTTGCAAATGCTGGGCTACGATCCTGGCGATTTTGCTCACCCCCAGCAGTTCTGGGATTATTTCTGGGGCACGGGCGTACATCCCGATGATGTCGCGAATCTCAAACAGGCTTACAAAGCCCATGCAGCGGCACAAGGCGGGGCAGATTACCACGCCGAGTTCCGGCAAAAAAACAAGGCAGGTGAATGGCGCTGGATCATGTCGCTAGGCAGCATTGTTGAATGGGACAGCAAGGGCAAGCCCTTGCGCATGGTTGGCACCCACATCGATATCACCGAGCGCAAACAGACCGAGGAAATGCTGAGGCAAAACCAGGAGCTGCTTGAGTCCAACAAAAACCGTTATAAAGAACTGGCCAGGGAACTGGAAATTCTCATCACCAATGCCCCGGTGGGCATCATGTTTGTCAGCGATGGTGTCATCGTCAGGGCCAACAAGGCATTGGCAGAGTTATGCCGTTTCCCTGATGCCCGGGCCATGATAGGCGTCAAAACCACTTTCCTTTATCAGGGGCCAGAGGATTATGAAGCCTTCAGCGCCCAGGTCACGCCTGGCCTGCTGGCTGACGAGCTGGTAGAACTGGAATGGTATTTGCGTCGCTTCAATGGCGAAGCTTTCACTGGCCGCGTGGCAGGCCGCGCGTTGCCGACAGAAAGCTATGTGCGCGGCGCAGTCTGGATGATAGAAGACGTGACTGAGCAAAAAGCCACGCTGGATGCCCTGCGCACCAGTGAGCAACGCCTGCAAAGGCTGATGAATTCCAGCCTGATCGGTATTATTCAGGGTAATGAATCAGGCGAGATACTTGATGTCAATGACGTGTTCACCCAGTTCAGTGGCTACGACCGTGACTATCTGTTGAGCCGCAATAATCTATGGCATACCCTGTTGTCACCCCAGGATATGAAAATCTGCCAGCAAGCTTATCAAGACTTGATACAGACCGGCACCACCGCGCCTTTTGAAATCATGTTGCTGCAAGGTGGTAATGTAGGCGTGCCGATTCTGGTCGGTCTCAGCCATCTGGAAAATTCTGAACGCGGCTGGGTCGCCTTTGCGATGGATATCAGTGACAGGCTGCGCATGAACCGTTTGAAGACGGAATTCATTTCCGTCGTCAGCCATGAATTGCGCACACCGCTGACTTCGATACGTGGCTCACTGAGTTTGCTGGAATCTGGCGTCAGCGGCGTCTTGCCCAAACAGGCCGAGCACCTGATACGCATCGCCCACAATAACAGCAAGCGCCTGATCACCCTGGTCAATGACATCCTGGACATGGACAAACTGGCCAGCGGCAAGATGATCTTCCGCTCAGAAGCACTGGACCTCGTGGCATTGGTACAAAATGCGCTGGAACTGCATACATCATATGCCAGTTCACTCAAGGTCAACCTGGTACTTGATCACCACCCGCAACAGGCCTGGATACTGGCTGACCATGACAGGCTCATGCAAGTCATGGCTAACCTGATTTCGAATGCCGCCAAGTTTTCGCGTGAAGGCGAAACCGTGTTATTGCGTGTGTTTGGCAAAGGCCCGCGTTACCGTGTTGAAGTGCGGGACAGAGGCGTAGGCATCGCCGTGGAATTCCAGGAACACTTGTTCGAACCTTTCACCCAGGCCGACGGCACCGACACCAGGCAAAAAGGCGGCACCGGCCTGGGTCTGTCCATCACCAAAGCCATGCTGGAAAAAATGCATGGACAAATCGGCTTTGCCAGTACAGCGGGTCAAGGTTCGACTTTCTGGTTTGAGTTTGATGTGTATCGTTGATTAGAGAAGATTTTTTAGCCTGAATTCTGAAGGCGTCAAGTTCACTGCCCGTTTGAATGCACGGCGAAAGCTGCGGCTGTCTGAATAATGTAATTGTGCGGCGATATCGTCCAGGCTCATGTCGGTGTTACGCAAATAATGCCTGGCTTTTTCCATGCGCAGGCTTTCTGCGATCTGGAAGTAAGAACAGCCTTCACGCGCCAGCAGTCTATGCAGGGAGCGCTCGCTGATGCCCAATGCACTCGCCAATTCCGGCACACTGCGGTAATCACATTGCAAGCCGACCAATTTGTGCAAGAGGCTTTGCCTGCCTGTCAGGCCGACAGCGGCCAGCTCTGCATCGCAGCGCATTTTGCTGTTGGCGGCAAGCTCAGGGTCAGGGTTGATCAAGAAGGTATCGAGTACCTTGTTGCTGACGATGACGCGGCTGACATCTGCGCCATAGACGACGGGACATCCAAAGAAATCTTCGGCAACAGAACGGCTGGCTTGCCTGTTACCACGCAACTCCACTTTGTCGATTTGCAGAGCCGCGCCACACAGGGCACGGCTGACGTTGATGGCGGTTGCCAGGTGATCGGCATCCAGGAAATCCTGTAACTCGCCATCATCAAACAGGGCGCGGGCCGTCAATACCGATGTGTGTTCGCCAGGCTCCAGTTGCAATTGCACCATGGCACCGGCGATCAACTGGTACTCCAGGCCAAAATGCATGGCCTCTGCCAATGTCGCTTGCGCCAGCATGCCGCTCGCCATCGCACCGAGTGCTGGCAGGGACTTGCGGGCGCCGGATAATATTCCCAGGTCTGCGCCACCATGATACCGTGCCTGCAACAAACTCTCCCTGGCTTGCGCATAGCTGATGCGTACATCTTCAGGCGGGCGGCCTTCTGCATTCAGGCCCAGTGCCGGGAACATGTCGTGCAAACGCCAGTCACGCTCGCGACCTATCGCCAGCAGGCCCGAAAACGGGTGAGCCGGAAATACTGCATCCTGTACTGAGAGCACTTTGTTGTTCATCTGCGCATTCACTGCAAGCTGGCAGGATTTGTCCTTACGTTCTGGAGTCTGAAGATTTAATATCCTAAGCTACACCGGAACTCAGATTTCGGCAATATAGTGTGAACCACAATAATATTAAGAGACAATATGACAACTACTACACCCGACTACATCGTCGTCGGTGGCGGTTCCGGCGCTTGTGCCGTGGCTGGCCGCCTGACGGAAGACCCGAATCTGCATGTGACCATCCTCGAATCCGGTAGCAAGGGGGATAGCTGGGTGGTCAATACCCCAGCGGGCGTGGTGGCGATGTTGCCGACCAAGCTGAATAACTGGGCATTTGAAACCGTGCCGCAACCCGGCCTGAATGGCAGGCGCGGTTACCAGCCGCGCGGCAAGATGCTGGGTGGCTCGTCGGGCATCAATGCCATGGTATATATCCGTGGCCATAAACAGGATTATGACCAGTGGGCAGCGCTCGGCAATACTGGCTGGTCTTATGATGAAGTCTTGCCCTACTTTAAAAAGTCTGAAAACAATGAAACCCATGGCGGTCATTATCACGGCCAGTCTGGCCCGCTGCATGTCAGTGAATTGCGCAGCGATAATCCCTACCAGCAAATTTATCTGGAAGCAGCACGTCAGGCAGGCTTTAATATCAATTCGGATTTTAATGGCGAAGAGCAGGAAGGCGTGGGCATCTACCAGGTCACCCAGCACAATGGTGAACGCTGGACAGCGGCACGCGGTTACCTGCACCCGCATACGGGCAAGCGCAATAATCTGCGAGTGGAAACCAGCTGCCATGTGACGCGCATATTGTTTGAAGGCAAGCGCGCCGTGGGTGTGGAATACCGACAGGGCGGGCAGACCAAAACTTTAAAAGCAGGCAAGGAAGTCTTGCTGGCAGCAGGTGCCTTCCAGACCCCGCAATTATTGATGCTGTCCGGCGTGGGTGATAGCAAGGCTTTGCAAGCGCTGGGGATACCCGTAGTTCACGACCTGCCCGGCGTAGGCCAGAATTTGCAGGATCATCCTGATTTCGTCTTCAAATACCGCGCCAAGAGCCTGGATTTGCTCGGTGTATCCGCTGGTGGCAGCCTGCGCATGGTGAGGGAATTCCGGCGCTATCAAAGGCAGCGGCGCGGCTTGCTGACTTCAAACGGGGCTGAAGGCGGCGGCTTTCTGAAGACGGAGACCAGTCTGAGCGCGCCTGACATACAACTGCATTTTGTGCTCGCCATGTTGGATGACCATGCACGCAAGCTGCATCTGGGTCATGGTTATTCCTGTCATATGTGTCTGTTGCGTCCCAAGAGCATAGGTGAAGTGACACTGGCCAGCAAAGACCCTATGGCTGCGCCTCTGATCAACCCGCGCTTCCTGGAACACCCGGATGATATAGAAAGCATGGTCAAGGGTTTCAAACTGACACGCAAACTCATGGATGCGCCAGCGCTGGTAGCAGCACGCACCAGTGACTTCCAGACCGCGAATGTGCATACTGATGATGAGATACGTGCAGTCCTGCGCCAGACCAGCGACACCGTGTATCACCCGATTGGCACTTGCAAGATGGGCGTGGATGCGATGGCAGTGGTCGATCCGCAATTGCGCGTGCATGGCATGACAGGTTTGCGTGTCGTTGATGCGTCTATCATGCCCACCCTGATCGGTGGCAACACCAATGCCCCCACCATGATGATAGGGGAAAAGGCAGCGGACATGATCAGGGCTGCCTTGTAATCAAAACAGGCGGGCTATTTGACTTCTGCCGTTGCAGCCGTTGCTGTGGTTGCCAGGCTGGGCGCGGGCAGGGCTGGTCTGGCCTGCTCAAAGGCATAGCCCATGTTCAGCAATTTTGCTTCTGACCAGGCACCGGCAAACAGTGACAAGCCAACCGGCAAACCCCTGACTGTACCCATGGGCACGGTCAGGTGCGGGTAACCGGCGATTGCTGCCGGGCTGCTGGCGCTGCCTTCGAGCACGTCGCCGGCCTTGTAATCAATGAGCCAGGCGGTGCCGGTCGTCGGTGCAATCAGGGCATCAAGCTTGTATTTTTTGAGTACCGCATCTATGCCCTGCTTGCCAGCGCGCAGTTTGATACGGGCGCTGGCCTGGCGATAGGCGGCATCACTGAGCTTGCCTTTGGCCTGTGCCTGCTCCATCAATTCCTGCGCGAAATGGGGCATGACCGTGTCTGCATGTTGCTTGTTGAAGGCGATTACGTCTGCCATCGTGCGGGTTTTGACGGTGGCTGGGGTTTTGGCCAGGTAGGCGTTCAGGTCTGCCTTGAATTCATACAGCAAGACCGTCAATTCATCTTTATCCAGCTCTTCCAGATAAGGCAGGTCTATCTGATCCACGACGGTAGCGCCTTGCGCAATCAGGGTGACCAGGGTCTGGTCGAACAACATCTTGGTCGCGGTGTCATAACCATCTACCAGTTTGCGTACTATGCCCAGGCGCTTACCTTGCAAGGCGGTGGTTTGCAGGCCTGCCGTATAGTCCTTGCTGCGGTGGCGGTTGGCGGCACGGGTAGCCGGGTCCTGTGCATCGCTGCCAGCCATGACATTCAATAACATCGCGGCATCACGCACATTCAGGGTCATGGGGCCAGCTGTATCCTGGCTATGGCTGAGCGGGACGATGCCGGTGCGGCTGACCAGGCCTATGGTGGGTTTCAAACCAACCAGGCCATTCACAGATGCCGGGCAAACGATGGAACCATCGGTTTCTGTACCGATGGCAGCAGGAATCAGACGCGCAGCTACCGCGGCCCCTGAACCAGCGCTGGAACCGCAGGGGCTGCGCTCAGGTGCATAGGGGTTGCGGGTTTGTCCACCGACACTACTCCAGCCACTGGTTGATTGGGATGAACGCAGATTTGCCCATTCACTGAGATTGGCCTTGCCAAGAATGATGGCACCGGCAGCGCGCAAGCGGGCAACTACAGGTGCATCCTGCGCTGCCAGATTGTCTGCCAGCGCCAGTGAACCGGCGGTGGTCACCATGCCGCGCGCGGCGATATTATCTTTCAAGAGCAAGGGCAAACCTGCCAGGCTGCTACGTGGCGTTTTTTGCTGATCTACTGCCAATGCGTCAGCCCTGGCTTGCGGATTACGCGTGGTCACCGCCTGTATGCCCAGGTTATACATTTGTATGCGCGCATCATAGCTATCAAAAATTTGCTGTGCCGTGGTTTTACCGGTCTGCAAATCTTGCGCGAGTTCATGCAGAGTCTCGCTGGCAAGGACTTGCTGACCATATAGCAGGGGCAAGACAGCAAGCAGGCTGAGACTGTACTTTGGTTTGCAAAAATAGATGCTCATGAAAAATATCTCTTACGTCTCATTGATCAGAATGGTATGACTTGCTTGCTCAGTGCAACGCTGATGATATAGGCAAAAACCAGGATGGCAGCGATAAAAGCAGCAGTGCGTATGGCGGGTGTCTTGCCACGTTTCAAGGCGACTGTGCCAAGAACGATATACAGTATCAGCGCAAATAATTTTGCCGTCAGCCAGTTTTGCTGAAAGGGATATTGCCCGCTCAATACTGCCAGCGTCAGGGCACTGGCCAGCAAGAGCGTATCTATCACATGCGGCAACACTTTTACCCAGCGCTTATCCAGCATCGCAGAGCCACGCATTTTCCAGATAGCGCGTAGCAGGAACAAGCTGCCACTCAAGCCCACGCAAGTCAGATGCAGGTGTTTAACGGCAAGATAGCTGATGGGCATGGGTTTTACTTCCGTGACATTTTTGTGCCTGCCATACTAACCGAAAGCCAGCTTTTTTTGTCGTGGTAAGCGCGGTAAGTAAGAGCAAACGCATGCCATTTGCGCAACTATCCATTACACTGATGCATATCAATATTTACTGAAAGAAAGCCTGCATGAATTTCCTCAATCTCACATCCCAAGACGGTGCCACTGCAAAAATTGCCAGCCAGGGCGCGCATCTGTGTTCCTGGATACCTGCGGACGGGGTTGAGCAATTATTCATGAGCCAGACCTCGGCCTTTCAGGATGGTGTCGCCATCCGTGGTGGTGTGCCGGTGGTGTTCCCGCAGTTTTCCAACCAAGGTACTTTACCCAAGCATGGTTTTGCCCGCACTTCTGAATGGAAGCTCTTGCAGTCTGGCTTACTGGAGAGTGGCGCAGCCCAGGCCATCTATGAACTCAAAGAAAACATCGCCCGCCTGACTATCTGGCCTTATGTCTTTCGCGCAGAACTGCGCGTCAGCATACTGGGCAATAGCCTGCAAATCGTGCTGGACATACACAACACGGGCGACACCAATTTCAGCTTCAGCACAGCCCTGCATACCTACCTGGCGGTACAGGATATTGCAGATGTCAGCCTGCATGGTCTGCAGGGTCTGTATTACCGCGATACCGTTACAGGAGCAGATCATTGTCTGGAAGCTGAGCCCTGCCTGCGCATCAGCGGTGAAACCGACCGCATCTATGGCCATGTTCCGGCCCAGCTTGAATTGCGTCAGCCACAACAAAATACCCTCATACGCAGCAGTGGTTTTGCCGATGCCGTGTTCTGGAACCCCGGTGCAGGCGCTGCCAAGATCAATGACCTGCATGCTGGCGGTGAAAACAATATGCTGTGCGTGGAGGCAGCGACGATATTACGCCCCATCATGCTGGCACCAGGCGATAGCTGGAGTGGCAGCCAGACGCTGGAAGTGAAGTCCGCACACAATCCGGCGCGCAATTGACAAATGACTATATTTAACACATAGTTACAATTGAAATGGCCTGAAGCCATTTAGTGCCGTTCGGCAAATGTCGTCTATCTTTATTACAAAATAGCTGCAACTTTAACTATTTTCATAAATCATATCCGTCAGGTGTAATCCGCCCGGCGGATTTATTATTTTTGTACCCTGACATCATAGAAGGATTTTATGCAACAACTACGCTCTGGCATGCAGCTTACTCTCAAACCCGTCTTGCGCGCTCTGGTGCTGGGCGGTGCGATTCTGTTTACCGCCCCCGTCACCCTGGCAGACACCCTGCCCAAAGGTGTCAGCCAGGTAACCAGCGTTGAGGGAATCACGGAATACCGTCTGCCCAATGGCCTGCGCGTGTTGCTGATGCCAGATGCATCCAAGCCCACCGTAACGGTGAACGTCACCTACCTGGTTGGCTCACGCCATGAAAACTATGGCGAAACCGGCATGGCGCATTTGCTGGAACATCTGATGTTCAAGGGCACACCGACCAATCCTAAAATCACGGAAGATTTCAATAAACGCGGCATGCGCATTAACGGCACCACGTCTCTGGACCGCACCAATTATTTTGAACTATTTCAGGCAAGCGATGAAAACCTGAAATGGGCGCTGGAGATGGAAGCCGACCGTATGGTCAATTCCAATATTGCCAGAAAAGACCTCGACACCGAAATGACGGTCGTGCGCAATGAATATGAGCGTGGTGAAAATTCACCCGGCGCAGTACTGATGAAACGTCTGCAAAGCGTGGCTTTTGACTGGCATAACTATGGCAATTCGACCATAGGTAACCGCAGCGATATAGAAAACGTCAAGATAGAAAACCTGCAGGGTTTTTACCGTAACTACTACCAGCCAGACAATGCCGTGCTGCTGGTAGCGGGTAAATTTGAAGCTGAAAAAGCCTTGCAATGGATTAGTGCCTCCTTTGGCAAAATCGCCAAGCCAACACGCAGCCTGCCGCAGTTCTGGACCACAGAACCAACCCAGGATGGCGAGCGCAGCTTTGTCGTGCGTCGCAAGGGTGATGTGCAGATGGTGATGATTGCCTACAAGGTACCGGCTGGCTTGCACCATGACCGTGATGCCCTGAACTATGCTGGCAGCATACTGGCCAGTGCACCGCATGGCCGCCTGCACAAACAACTGGTAGAGACAGGCAAGCTGGTACAAGTATTTTCCAGCAGCATGGGGCAAGTTGAACCTGGCCTCAGCATCATCGGTGCCGTCGTCAAGAAAGGTGAATCTGTCGATGCAGCCAGAGATGCGCTGCTGGCAGGCATAGAAGATTTCAAGAAAAATCCGCCGACCAAGGAAGAACTGGAACGCCTGAAACGCGATAATGCCAACTACTATGAAAAACTGCTGAACAACCACGAATCCATCGGCGTCAGCATGTCTGAATATATCGCCATGGGTGACTGGCGCTACCTGTTCAAGGACAGGGATGATGCAGATAAAGTCAGCGCTGAAGAAGTCACTGCCGCTGTGAAAAAATATCTGGTGCGCGACAACCGTACCGTCGGCACCTTCATCCCGGAAGATAATCCACAACGCGCTGACGTACCCGCCGCACCAACTATTGCTGAAGTCATGAAAGACTTCAAACCCAAGGCAGCGACACTGACAGGCGAAGTGTTTGACCCGTCACCAGCAAACATCGACAAGCGCACGCAAGTCAGCAATATCGGCAATCTGCAAGTGGCCTTGTTGCCTAAAAAGACCCGTGGCGAAACCGTGAATGTGTCCCTGAATTTGCACTGGGGTGATGAAAAAACCCTGTTTGGCAAATCCACCGTCATGGGCTTTACTGGCGGCTTGTTGAGCACCGGTACCAGCAAATATTCACGCGCGCAGCTGGCAGATGAAATGTCCAAGCTGAAAATGAGTGGCGGCCTGTACTCATTCCAGACCACCAAGGCGAATTTGCCGGCAGCACTAGAACTGGTGGCGCATGTCTTGAAGGAAGCCAATTTCCCGGAAAGCGAATTCAAGCAATTGAAAGAAAGAGCTTTGGTCAACACAGAAGCGTCACGTAATGAACCATCTGCCGTTGCCAGCCGCGCGATGGCCCAGCATTTCAATACCTATCCAAAAGGCGATGTGCGTGCTTCCATGACACTGGATGAAACACTGGAATCCATACGTAATGCCAAGCTGGAAGACGTCAAGGCATTCCATAAAGATTTTTATGGCGCATCCAAAGGTGAATTGTCCATCATTGGTGATTTTGATGTGGACAGTACCAAACAAACTGTTGCCAAAGTATTTGATGGCTGGACCAGCAAGTCTCCTTACTCCCGTCTGGTCAGCAAGCGTGAAGACATTCCTGCTGTGCGCAAGACTTTCAATACACCAGACAAGGAAAACGGTGTTTACTCCAGCCGCATGAACCTGAGCCTGCGTGAAGATGATGCGGATTTCCCAGCTCTGCGTGTGGCCAATTATATTTTTGGTGGTGGCGCCGGCATGAACTCACGCGTTATGGAGCGCATACGTCAAAAAGATGGTCTGTCTTATGGTGGTGGTTCGAATCTGACTGCAGGTGAAATTGACCCGGTAGGTAGTTTCAGTATCAGCGCCACGGCAGCACCGCAGAATCTGGAAAAACTGGAAATCGCCGTCAGGGAAGAACTGGCGCGCGCCCTCAAGGAAGGCTTCACAGCCGATGAACTGGCCAAAGCAAAATCCGGGCTCTTGCAGCAGCGCGTACAAGGCCGCAGCAACGATGGTGCAGTCGCCAGCGGCTGGAACGGCAATCTGTATTTGAAACGTACATGGGCCTGGTCACAAGCCATGGATGACAAGATACAGGCGCTGACAGTAGAGCAGGTGAACGATGCCTTCCGACGTTATATAGACCCGGCCAAAATGAGTGTCTTTATTGCTGCGGATGAAGCCAAGGCCAAGGCGGCAACTGCCAAATAAGTTTGTTTGTCATCAAACCGGGAATCAGTGATTCCCGGTTTTTTTATTTTCCGTCCAAGCCAGCTTCATGTACAAATTCAAAATCGTCGTTGTTGCAGTCACATTTGTCAGTTACCTGCTAGCCGGATACAGCGTTGCAAGAACTACATCAGCCTTGCCTGAAAATATCGTGCGAGTGACCAGTGCTGAAAATATCAGTGAATACCGTTTACAAAACGGATTGAAATTTTTGCTTATACCAGACACTTCGGCCGCCACTACTACCGTCAGCATGACTTATCTGTTTGGCTCAAGACATGAAGGTGCAGGACAGACCGGATATGCACATTTGCTTGAACACATGCTATTCAAGGGCAGCAAAAATTACCCGCAGCTGTTCAAGCAAATGAGCGACAAAGGCATGCGTTCCAACGCGATGACATTGGCTGACCGCACATTCTATTACGCCAATTTCGAAGCAGATGACAGTGATCTCGACTGGCTCTTGAGCATGGAAGCAGACCGCATGCAAAATGCACGGATACTGAAATCTGAGCTCGATACAGAAATGACGGTAGTACGGAATGAACTTGAGCTCAGGGAAAATAATGCCTACGACAACCTGAAGCGCAGGGTACTGTCTGTGGCCTTTGACTGGCATGGGTATGGTCACAGTGTCATAGGCGAAAAAAGTGATATCGAAAATGTCAATCTGGAGTCACTACAGCATTTATATCACCAATATTACAGGCCCGATAATGTGGTGCTGATGGTGGCAGGCAAATTTGATACTGCCAAGGTGCTGCAAGTCATCGCACGCCAGTTTGGCAAAATACCTGCGCCCGCTTCAGCCCTGCCCCAAATTCCTACCATAGAGCCAGCCCAGCAAGGCGAGCGCCAGGTCATTCTCAGGAAGAAAGAAAATGCCGATGCAGTCGTGCTTGCTTATCATTTGCCTTCCGTATTACACCCGGATCATGCGAGCCTGAAATTTGCGGCCAGCATGATGACTGCAGGCCGTGAATTGCGAAATATCAGTAGTGAAATTTTCCCTGCCAATAATAGCGTCAATTTTGACCTGCAAGGCACAGCCCAAAATGGCCTGATTCTGTTTAATTCCTCCATTGCACCTGGCAGCGCCAGCGAAAACAGTTCCAGGGATTTGATCAAGCTGGTAGAAAATTTTGGAAAAAATGCGTGGTCACCGAAAGAGCTGGATTTTTTCAAGAGCAGATATGTGAATAGCTTTTCATCTATGATGAATGATCCACAAATGCTGAGTTTCAGACTATCGGAATACATAGCAGCAGGAGACTGGCGTTTAATGTTTGTAGAAAAAGACCGTATAGCCAGTATGACGACAGAGCAGATACAACAAGCAGCGCTACGTTATTTTATAAGGGAAAACCGTACTACAGGCATCTTGCTGTCAGAAGAAAAGAGTACTGACAGTAATATCCCGCCAGTTCCCCTGGCCAGTGAAATACTCAAGGACTTTGTGCATCACGACGAATATGCCGCAGTTGCTGAAATCAATACCTCTGCTGAAAATATCCTGCGAAACTCGCGCAGGATCAAAATAGGGAATATAGAAGCGGCCCTACTGCCAAAGCTCTCGCGTGGCCAAGAAGTTTCTGTCGAACTGGTCTTGCACTGGGGTGATGAAAAAACGCTGGCAGGAAAACGCTGGATAGAACGCATGACTGCAAAAGTATTGCCAAACGGGACCAATTTTTACGGCAAAGAAAGTCTGGAAGCCGAACGGGAAAAAGCACATATCCGTGGAAGCATCACCAAATTTACAACAGACAGAGCACATCTTAAACAAGCACTGCAGTTGATGATGCTGAATTTAAAACAACCGAATCTTGCACTTGCCTACAATGCCATCAGCGGGGAAAGGCTGTCATGGGAAAAACGCGGCAATACGCCCGAGGGAAAGGCCAGGGATGAGCTGTACAAGCACTTCAATAATTACCCGCAAGGTGATGTACGCGTACTGGAAACCTCACAACAGGTTATTTCTGCCTTGAAAGCAGTCAGGGCAACCGAGCTCATCGACTTCCACAGGGAATTTTATGGAGCCAGCAATGGTCATCTTGCCATCGTTGGTGATTTTGATCCGGAAGAAGCGAGGATGGTCCTGGAACAAGAGTTCAAGGAATGGGAAAGCAAGTCGCCCTACCAGCTTGCACGGCAAAACTATGTCGAGAAAGAAGCACTGCGTCATTTCCTGGATACCCCGGGCAAAGAGAACGGGGTTTTCTTGGCTCAGCAGGATATTCCCGTCGGTATCAACGACAATGACTATATTGCCTTGCATGTTGCCAACTACTTGCTGGCAGGCCATCCCGTATTATCCAGATTGGGCAAACGGGTACGTCTGAAGGAAGGCTGGACTTATGGCGTTACATCCAGTCTCTCACCTTATTCCACAGATGCGATCAGCAATCTGGAAATCCAGGCCAGCGCCGCCAGTCAGAATATAGACAAACTCAGGCTGGCAATACTGGAAGAATTGCAGACGCTGGCGATGCATGGCTTTACCCAAAATGAATTGGAAGTTGCCAAATCTGCTTTGGGCCGCTTGAAGCTGCAAGCCAGACACAGCAATGAATACCTAGCATCAGAGTGGAGTGGTCTTTTGCACCGGGGTTTGGATTATTCCTGGCAAATCAAGCGGGACCTGGCACTGCAAGAGCTAAGTCTGGAACAATTGAACCAGATCACTAAAAAATACTTGCAGCCAGATCGCTTTAGCATAGTGACCACGGGCGATGCCAAAAAAATCCCGAAATAAGCCAGACGGGTTGCCGCCTTGGTACTCATCAGCCCTTCCAGCTTCTTTGCAAGCCAGTGTCAGTATGTATCCAGCCACCCTGGGCAGTCTGGCGGTAATAAAAGCCGACGCCGCCCTGGCGGAAACTTTGTATCAATTCACCCAGAATTTCTTCATGTAGCTGGGGGATGCGGATGTCGGCGGCCTTGCCTTCCATGTGCAGGGATTTGCGGGCTGCGGGTACGCCTTGTTCTATGAGGCGAGTATTTGAAGCCTTGGTGCGGTAGCCAGACAGGATTTCCAGCGGTCTGGTCATGCCAAAACGGGCAATATAGGCCTGAGTGGCCCACAGGGTTTCCAGCAGTTTGGGGTCGATGGGAGCGGTTTCCTTGCCATTGACGTCACGCAGGATGTGGCACAGTTGCTGGTAGGCAGATTCCAGCACTTCGCCGTCTTTCCAGTACAGTATCTTGCTGCGCTCGCCTGTGGCAGGGCGTATCAGGTCCATGGTGCGGGGCTTGACCCAGAATTCTATGTCCAGCGCCTGTGAGTCGAACAAATCAGGCGGTGGGGTTGGTTGCGCATGTTTTTCAGTACCAGTACCAGCACCAGCGTTAGCGATATCAGCTGCATGCAGGATGGCATGCGGACCGGCTAATGCGGTGGTGCCGAGCAAGAGCCCTTTCTTTAGTAATTGGCGGCGCGTCAATGTCATTCTGTGATTTCTGGGATAGATGAAATAAAAACCAGCTTAGTGTATATCGTCATGATAATCAAAGCATTGCGCTTTATCCGGCAAATTTACGCTTGGTCACACAGAATTTGCATTCTGTCTTTTTGGCTTGTGATCTCCGCACAAAACAACATTACACTAGAAGCATCCAATAACTCTTATTACAAAACGATATCATGATCAAATCTTTAGGAAGTCTGGCGCTGTTGGCAGTCTTGCTCGGTGGCTGTGAAGTCAGGGTCAATGGCGATGCCATCAAGGGTAGTGGCAAACTGCTTACCCAGCAGCGTGCGGTGACTGAATTCAGTGCCATAGAAAATTCCGGCTTCTTTGATGTGATCGTCACGAATGGCGCGACGCCGGCAGTGGAAATCAGTGGCGACGACAATCTGGTGCCAGAAATTGAAACCGTAGTAGAAAATAAGGTCCTGATCATACGCAGCAAGCGTAAATCCTATAGTTTCACCTGGACTAACCGCCCCGGCACGATCAGGGTCACGGTGAATGGCCTGAACCGTATCAACAATAATGGCAGCGGCGATGTAGAGGTACGTGAGCTGCAGGTAGACACACTGTCTGTAAACCTGAATGGCTCCGGCGACCTGAAGCTCAGTGGCAAGGTGAATACCCTGAAATTGATGTCCAACGGCAGTGGCGACATGGATTTGCAACAACTGCAGACAGGCAAGGCTGAGGTCGAATTTCATGGTTCTGGTGATACGCACATGAATATTGTGAGCCAGTCACTGGATGCAAGCCTCAACGGCAGTGGCGGTTTAAGTGTTGATAATCTGCAATCTGTTCCCGTCAAGCTGGTGCAGCATGGTTCTGCTGACGTCAAACTTGGAGGAACGATCAAGGCGCTGGAACTGGACATGTCTGGCTCTGGCGATATACAGATCGAGGACATCAGGGCAGAACAGGCCAGCATACGCAGTAATGGCCCGGGTGAGCTGAGCCTGAGTGGCGAGATTACTGTCCTGACCCTGACGAGCAGCGGCTCTGGCGATGTCAATGCAGATCATTTGAAAATCAGGGATTTGCAAATCGTCAACAATGGCCCGTCGAACCAGAGTTATCGCGGTATCACAGGCACATTCAAGCTGGAAAATTCTGGCTCTGGTGATTTTGATGTCGAATTCCAATCTGAAGCCGCGCTGGAAGTCCTGATGAACGGCCCAGGTGAAACCCGCCTGAAAGGCACCGCCAAAAGCCTGAGCGCCAGACTGACTGGCAGTGGTGACCTGCATGCCCGTGATTTATTGCTGGACAGTGCCAGTATCAAGGTTACCGGGCCGGGTGAGGCTGAGGTCAATGTCAAGAAAGCTGGTGGCTCACGCATCGTCAAGATAGACAGGAATGGCGTAGCGAATTAAACAAGTTCACTTGAGTTCAAAAGGGTTCATGCCTTGCGTGAACCCTTTTTGCTTTTGGGGGCATAGCAATGGTTTGCCATATTTAACAAGCTTTACACACCAGACCGGCTTTTGCGGACAGCAGCCAACAGTCAAAGCAGATAATTTGCGCTAAGATGAGGCGTATGCTTTCCAACCCTGTCGATAATGCCAAGTTATACACGTTTATTGTGTTGCATCTTGCTGGTTTGCGCTGGCTGGGTCAGTGTGGCACATGCACAAACAAAACCCGGAGTGGTGTTGTTGATGAGCGAAGAACTGGATGGCAAAGGCAATGTCATTCCCTTGACTGTTGAAGTCGTGGAATTGCTGCGCTACCTTGAGCAACATACCAGACTCAAGTTTGAAGTAAGGCGCTATCCCTGGAAAAGAGCAGTGGAAAATGCAGCCATGGGTGAAGGCCTGATCTTTGGAATGTCGAAAACCCGTGAACGCCTGCGCAGCTTCAAGTTCAGCGCCCCCATCTTTAGCGACCAGGCCCTGCTGGTGACACTCTGCAATGCCAGGTTTGCTTTCAATTCTATCAACGACCTGAAAGGCAAGACCATAGGCATAGTACGCGGCACCAGCTATGGGGAAGAATTTGACCGCCTCAGCAATGACTTGTTCAAGGTAGAAGATGACACCGGCAATAACCTTGGGCGCTTCAGGAAACTGAGCATGCGCCGCATGGATGCCTTCTTGCTGTATAGCTCCAGTAGCAATATAGGCAGGCTGGAAAACCATATCAACCAGCAATACGCGGCAGAATATGGTAATAAAAAAATAAACAGCGAAGCAAGCGGCAAATCAAACAGTAAATTGTTTTGCATATTGCCGAGACCGGTATCATCGGTAGATATCCATATTGCCATGCGCACTGATGGCAACGCCAGCCTGCTGCAAAAAATCGACAAAGCCATCATGCAAGGTCACCAGAGTGGTGAACTGGCACGTATCTATGCGCCCAAGTGAGTGCCGGGATGAGTGCAGAAGTGAATGCGGGAACGGGTGCAGCAGCAATCAGGGCTCAGGCTATGCGGGCACCCTTGTATTGATGGCGTAATACCAGACGGCTGCTGGAGATCAGGCTATTCAAACCCAGTATCAGTTGTATCAGTACATGCCCTGGCAAACCCCAGACTTGTCCCTTGGGTGGCGTGCTGCGGGTCACGGCTGTCAACACCGGCGTTACCCATTGTGCTTCTTCTGTCAGGTCCAGCATGACATCACCGTCAGAGTTGGTATGCAGGTAAAGCTCGCCGCCATGTAGCAAGCTCAGGCAGATGCCTTGGCCGGTAGTTGGCTTGTCACCCAGGGCTTGCTGTAATTCGCGGTGCTGCAAATCCATCCAGGCTTCAACATCCAGTGCAGTTTCAAGAGATATCCACGGATGCTCTGGCAGAGTTTGCGCCAGGTCAGATTGCTGCTTGTCATTTAACATCATTTTGCTGTATTCGTTTCCATGCCATGAGGCTGAAACAGCATTCTGACACAAATACCCGCAACGACTCCATCAACAGCAGTTGTACGCTTGCGCAAGCCAATTAAACAATGAAGTCTTGCGCAAGCTTTCAGGCAATTACTGCAATTATTTCAGCGTCCAGGCGAATGCCAGGGTATTCCAGCCTGGAGTCGCACCGACCTGGAAGCGGCAAGCTTTCAAAGCACGCAAGGATGCCTTGTCGAGTTTGCGAAAACCACTGGAGTCAATAATTTTTGCATCGATCACCGTGCCTTTGTCATTGAGCAGGTAGTTGAGCTTGACCATGCCCTGCTCTTCATCATTCAATGTACGTTGATCGTAGCTCGGTGCCTCGCAACCAGATGCGGCAAACGCCTCATTGGCTTCCATGGCAAAGGCAGGCAAGGTGGCCAGGGCAAAAGCCAGCGTAGTGACAAAGGCGTACAGGCGGAAATGTGGGGACATAATAAACTCCTCAGGTTATATCAATGAATTTGCAACTGCGCCATGAGGTTTGCGACAATACTTGCGACGATATTTTCGACGGTATTCACCGAGGTTTTTACATCGCTGAATCGAGCTGATCACGGGCAGATGAATGCAATATACGTGAGCAGCACTACGCTCAAAAATCAATAATTCGTATAGGCATTATTTCCAAAATACATAATGCTAAGGACGCATTTATTTGGTGCGGCAAGCAGATTTGATTTATCTGAAAAATTCTCTACGCTTGTGCAAATTCAATTGAAAAGCCCGCCAATATTGCGTTCTCTCTTCATGTTGGTGCAAAAAAATTTATCTGATGCCAGTAAAATATTTTTCATATTTTTTGTAACAGATGCACATTTGGAAGTCCCTTTGTCTTTTCCGGGCCTGAGGGGATGCGGGAAAAAAACCATTACTGGATTAACACTGCAAAAAAACAAAAAAAGCGCAGAGTTGCAAGCTCTGCGCCTTTTGCAAATTGGATGTAGCAGTTTATTTGATCTGCTTCACTTCCAGGCCCTGTTTTTCCAGCAAATCGATGATGCTATTGGCACCCGACAAATGTCCTGCACCAACCACGATAAAGAGTTTCTTGCCTTCTCCGAGCAAGCCCTGGATTTTTTTTGTCATGCCCTGATTGCGGTCATCCAGTAATAATTTCATGAGCTTTTTCGAACCGACATCTTTGCTGGCCGCATCTTGCAGGATTTTTGCGAGACCTTCTGCATCGCCGCTTTTCCAGGCAGCGATCATGCCTGCGGTTTCACGCAGGGTGTCACCACTTTTCAAGCCCGCCAGTGTTTGCGCCAGCATGGCGTCAGCATCTTCGTCGCTCAGACCACCCAGCACACTGGCTTGAAATGCCGTGCTTTCGAGTTCAATGATATCTTTCTTGTCCTGTTTGGCACGCAAGACATAATGCAGATCGACTCCTTTGGAGGCATCATAGCCTTGCTGCCTGAATACGCCTATGCTGAGTGCGGTGGCGACTATCGTGGGTTTGAGGCTCTGGAATTGCGCAGCCGCCGGGCCGACCATGGATTGCAAGCTTTCAAAGGTGCTCTTTTTGATATGGTTTTCCAGTTTGTCTGGTGCCGCATAGGTAAAGAAAGGCATGGCTTTTTCTGCCGCCTTGGTATCAGTAGTATCGACTTCAACGACCAGGGTGTCAGCCTGTTTATAGGCGGCATCAACGGCCTCAGGCAGAGGATAGAAGCTGGCTTTGGCGAGGTGAATGGAACCAAATAGATAGGCAGTATTTTTGTCTGATTTGACTTCCCAGAAAACACCTTTGGCAGGCGTCTCTGCCTGAGCAAAAACACTGCTGGTGGCAATGGCAATACCAAATGCGGCCAGATATTTGAGTGTTAACTGAGTAAGCGTAGGCTTGAATTTCATTATCATAAGTTCCATGTAATTATTTGGTCTGGCCCTGATCTGGATCTGAGCTGCTTCCGATATTGCGCCAGGCGGCACAGGATACCAGAAAGCTCGCGCACTACTCAAAAACAGCGGTGCGCCTGCAATTGTCGCGCTTAATACAAAGTGGCACGCTGCCTTGCGGGCAACTCATTATCATATTTGTCGCCATCAACTTCAGCATTGGTCAGAGCAGCCAGTATCGTGCCTGGGCTGGGTAAGCCGGGAGGTTTTTCACTGGCGCTTTGCCACAAGTGTGAGCGGATAATGGCGCGCGCGCATTGAAAGTACACGGTATCAACAGCGATGCGCAACACGCATTTGGGTGCTTTGCCATCGACGGCAAACCTGTCCAGTAAAGCGGGTTCAACAGAAATGCTGGCCTTGCCATTCACACGCAAGGTCTCGCCCACACCGGGAATTAAAAACAATAGCCCAACCTGTGGGTCAAACAGGATATTACGCAAGCTATCAACGCGGTTATTGCCGCGACGCTCAGGCAACAACAAGGTTTTTTCATCTTCAACCACGATGAAGCCAGGAGCATCACCGCGAGGCGATGCATCTAGTCCATCAGGGCCGCGTGTCGCCAGTACCGCAAAGGGTGATGCTGCTATCATGGCCTGGTAGTGAGGGTGAATATAAGGCACTTCCTTTTTGATGGATGCAGCACCAACGGTATCAAACAAGGCTTGCAGTTGTTCGCTCGTGGTGATCAGGTGGGGCGTGGATGACGATGGTATTGATGGTGAGTTCGGCATGAAATCAGTTTTTTCCTATGACGGGTGCTTTGCGCCAGTCGGCGCGGGCTTGCAACAAAGCACGTTCGATGAAACCTTCTTTATGCAATTTCTCCAATTGCTTGTTGAAAGCGGACAGATGAATGGCGCAGGGGCTTTGTGCAACAAAACCAAACAGGTTTTGTGAGTCTATCAAAAATGGTTGAAGAGGTACGAGCTTGTCATCGATATTCGCCGAGGCCATATAAGCCTGACCGACATGGTAACCTGTGATCACATAATCAAAGCGGTTTGCCAGCAACATGGTAAAGGCGGTTTCCAGATTGTCTGTCTCGCTGATCTGCAGGCGGTTATCCATGTATTCATCAAATGCAGAGCCAAAGCGGTTGCCGCGCGCGATGCCACCACGCAAACCTGCCAGGTCTTCCCATTTTGCATAGGGCATGGGGCGGTCTTTTTTTACAAAGGCAGCCACAGGATTATTCAGCACCAGTTCACTGAACAATAAAAAACTGCGGCGCTCCGGGGTATTTTTGAGGGTGGCAATGATGTCGATGTTGCCATTCTGGGCGGCATTCAATACCCGCTTCCACGGCCCCAGATAACGCAATTCATAGGGCAGCCCCAGGTCAGTCAGAATGCGGGTGACGATGGCAATACTGGCACCCTGAAACTGTTTGCCATCATGCCAGTGCAAGGGAGGATAGGCAGGGTCTGCTGAGACGATCACACGTTCACAAGCCGCCCGCGCCTGTGCTGGCTGCATGAGCAGGTTGCAGGACATTATCATCAGCAAGGCAAGCAAACGGTGCATAAATCCCTTTTGCAAAATACTACTTATCTTTTGGGACGCAAACTATGCTAACTATTCTTGCGCCTCAGGCAATATTAACATTTTTGCCTGACCATGAGCTCAAAATGCACCAAATCAGCGCATTATTCCCTGGGTTTGCTCAATAAGGCTTTTAAACCAGCCAGCCTTTCCTTGGGTGTCATGACTTCGCTTTCTGCGGGCACGGCATCACCTTCATCAAGTTTCATTTCCTTGATAAAACGGGATGGATCGCAATGCACCTGCACACCCGCACGTTTGCGTTTTTTGCACCAGGTGATGTGCAGGCTGCGCTGCGCGCGGGTAATGCCTACATACATCAGGCGGCGCTCTTCTTCTATACGCGCGGCATAAGTCTCTGGCGGTGCATCAGGGTCGCCCTTGTGCGGCAAGATACCCTCTTCTACGCCAACCAGAAATACATGCGGATATTCCAATCCCTTGGATGCATGCAGGGTGGACATGCGCACGGCATCTGGCTCTTCGTCCTTGCCTTCCATCATGGTCATCAGGGCGACCATCTGGGTCAGGTCGAGCAGGCTGCGGTGATCGTCATTGCCGTCCTTGCCGCCACTACCCTTGGTTTTCAGCCACTGGGTAAAGTCGAGTACGTTCTGCCATTTGCTTTGTGCAGCACGGTCTTCAAAGCTGTCGTAGAGGTAGCCTTCGTAATTGATTTCTTTCATCAGGTCATCCAGCAATTCGCTGGCATGACTTTCCCTGTGGGCATGGGCCTCGACCTGGTTGATGAAGGTGCAGAAATTCCGTAAAGGCCGTAACTGCTTGTCGGGCAACTTTGCTTCTATGCCACCTTTGAAGACGGCGGCAAACAGCGAACATTGCCATTGTCCGGCAAATTCGCCCAACACCTCCAGCGTGGCCAGGCCGACACCGCGTTTGGGGGTGGTGATGGCGCGGATAAAAGCCGGGTCATCATCTTCATTGGCGATCAGACGCAGATAGGCAATGATGTCCTTGATCTCGGCACGGTCAAAGAAACTCTGGCCACCAGATATCGTGTAAGGAATACGTTCACGCCGCAAGGCCTGCTCGATGACACGTGCCTGGTGATTGCCTCGGTACAGGATCGCGTAATCAGAATATTTGGCCTGGCGCTCAAAGCGATGCGCAGAAATCATGATGGCGACTTGCTCGGCCTCCTGTTCATCATCCTGCATGCCCAGTACCTTGACCGGATCACCAAGGCCATGCTCAGACCACAGCGATTTTTCAAACAGCTTGGGATTATTGCCGATGACGGAATTGGCCGCCTGCAAGATGCGGGTGCTGGAGCGGTAATTTTGTTCCAGCTTGATGATTTCCAGATTCGGAAAATCAACCTGCAGGGTCGTCAGGTTTTCTATGGTGGCACCACGCCAGGCATAGATAGCCTGGTCATCATCACCAACGGCAGTGAACATTGGTTTTTTGCCGACACCTGTAACCAGCAATTTCACCAGTTCATACTGGCAGGTATTGGTGTCCTGATATTCATCGACAAGCAGGTAACGCAGGCGGCGCTGCCATTTGTCGCGTACCTGTTCATTGCTGCGGAACAGCTCTACCGGCAGGCGTATCAAATCATCAAAATCCACTGCCTGATAGGCTGACAGGGTAGCGATATAGCTGCGATATACCCTGGCGGCAATCGCCTCGTCTTCGTCCTGCGCCTGCTTCAACGCAAGCTCAGGATCGACCAGGCCATTCTTCCACAGGGACATGGCAGTCTGTATGCGCCGTATCAATTGCTTGTCGGTGGTGATTGCCAGATCCTGCACCAGTGAAAAACAGTCATCACTGTCCATGATGGAAAAACGGTCTTTCAGGCCCAGGGCTTGCGCTTCTTGCCGGAGTATCTTCACCCCCAGCGAGTGGAAGGTCGAAACCGTCAACTGCCTGGCCTGACGCGGCTCGGCCAGCAGTTTGGCGATACGTTCCTGCATTTCCAGCGCGGCCTTGTTGGTAAAGGTCAGGGCGGCGATATGTTTTGGATCATAGCCATGCAGTTCTATCAAGTTGACGATTTTCTGGGTAATCACCCGCGTCTTGCCCGAGCCAGCCCCGGCCAGCACCAGGCAAGGGCCATCCATATACTTGACTGCATTACTTTGGGGGGTGTTCAGGCCATGCGACATAGGGGAAGACAAAAAGAGAGGCGGGTTGATCTGCAAAAACTTGCAGGCGCTATTGTAGCCTGCAATAGCCAGGGCACCTTTAAGATCGGACACTTACTTGAGGGCTTATTTGCATGATTAATCACACGACTACTTACGCCATATGTGAACATCCGCACAGATCAAGCAGCAAGCCAACAAGCACAATCACATACTGACAATAGGAAAATTGTTGCCAAAAAGATAGAAATAAAGGCTAGACAATTGATTAAGCTAAGACTATTCTTTTACTCAGGGGGATGGCTTTTATGAAAGACCAGAAATCTGCTCGTATCCTTTTGGTTGACGACGAAGCAAGAAATATACGCTTGCTGGAAGTACTCCTGCGTGCTGAAGGTTATTCTACACTGAGTGCGGGCAATGGCGCTGACGCGCTCAAAATTGCTGCCTTCTCCCAGCCTGACCTTATCCTGCTCGATATCATGATGCCGGGTATGGATGGTTATGCCACCGTAGCCGAACTCAAGGCCAATCCCCTGACCCAGCCTGTACCCGTCATCATGCTGACTGCACTGGATGACCGCGCCTCCAAACTGCGCGCCCTGCAGGCAGGCGCCGAAGAATTCCTGACCAAACCTATAGACAGTGCCGATCTCAGCGTACGGGTACGCAATCTCCTGCGTCTCAAGGAATACGGTGATTTTTTGAATGACCATAATCGTATTCTGAAAAGCCAGGTGGTACAGCGCACCGCCCAACTGGAAGACGCTTACCGCGATACCGTATTCACGCTGGTGCGTGCGGCTGAGCACAAGGATGAAGAAACCGGCCATCATGTACGCCGCATCAGTTACTACTGCCGCGCGCTGTCAGAAGCCATGGATTTACCCGGCGAATTTCATGATGCAATTTTCCAGGCCAGCCCCATGCATGACATAGGCAAGATAGGCATACCTGATCATGTGCTGTTAAAACCCGGCAGTTTCAATCACGACGAGTGGAATATCATGCGCACCCATTGCGCACTGGGTGCCAGCATACTGTCCAGCGGCACTTCACCGTATACCGAGATGGGTGCAGAGATCGCCCTGAACCATCATGAGCGCTGGGATGGCAGCGGTTATCCAAACGGGCTCAAGGGTGAAGCCATCCCCATTGCAGCCAGGGTCATGCAGATTTGCGATGTGTATGATGCCTTGCGCAGCCGCCGCCCCTACAAACCGGCACTGGATCATGAGCACACCATGAACATCATTATCAAAGGCGATGGCCGTACCGAGCCTGAGCATTTTGATCCGGCAGTACTGTCCTGTTTTGTCGCAGAAGCCCACCGCTTTGCCGCTATTTACGAACTGCATGCCGATGCCTGAAACCCAACTTCCCGCTATCCTGCTGATTGATGACGATGCCGGTTTGCTGCAAGCATTATTACGATTGCTCAGTTCTTTGCAACACCCTCTGCTCAGCGCTGACAATGCGCGGGAGGCGCAAGCCATCATGGCAGAGCACCATGTAGGCGTACTGATCTGTGAACCGCGCGACAGGGCTGCTGCTGATTTTTTAATCAATACCAAAGAAAAACATCCGGATATCGTGCGTTTGATCTTGACTGCCTATCCCGATCTGGACAGTGTGCTGAGAGTCGTCAACCAGGCCCATCCGTTCATGGTGGTGACCAAACCCTGGCTGGATGAAGAATTGCAGGCAACGGTGAGTCTGGCATTGAAACAATATGCAGTGAACCGTGAACGTGAACGACTGTTGAAAGAATACAACGGTATTCTGAATAATGCAGGCACTGCACACGCTTTCCGTACCTTGGATGCGCTCATGTATTCCATCCACAAGGACATGACGGCAGATGCGATTGATAATCTGCCTATGGGAGCCTGTCTGATGGTCGATGGTGTTGTCAGCAAATATAATAGTACTGCCATCCGCATGCTCAGGGAGCTTGATCAGACACAGATCAATATAGGTGCGCAAATTGAAGAGTTGCCAGCAGTCTTGCAAAACGCCTATGCAGCTGAACGTAAACGTCGCGTACAAACCCGTCTGGACGGGCAACACAGGCTGGATTATTTTGTACTGGACCTGAGCGTGGGTACCCTGATTGCATTTGCTCCTGAACCCAGGTTGGGCAGGCCACCAGATCATTAGCATAATGTTCAAGAAGTTTTACATGAAGTTCTAGTCCAACTATGTCCACCATGGAAAATGCATCATGAAAAAAATCAGTACCGAATTCAGACTGCTCGCAGGGCTTATGTTCGGGCTGGTCTTACTTTTATCCGCTGGCTGGCAAATGTACCGCTCACTGCAAGACTATCGTGAAAATTCCTTATGGGTGACTCACACCTACCAGGTGCTTGATCAGTTAAATGACGTCAGGTCAGGCGTGCTGGAACTGGAAAGCATACAACGCCTGTATTTCATCACTGGCGATGATGTGTTTACCGGACAGCGCGACAGCAAATCCAGGCAGGTACGTGAGGCAGCAAAAAGCATCGCCGAGCTGACCACGGATAATCCACGTCAGCAACTGCTGTATAAAAACCTCGTGCAAAAACTCGAAGAAAGACTGAACGCACTGGACAATACCTTGCAGGTTTATCAGGTAGATGGCTATGCAGCAGTGCGCAGGCAACTGATCAGTGGTACCCCGCGCATCATCATGGAAGCCCTGCTGGCGCAAATCAACAGCATGGAAGAAGAAGAACGCGTACTGCTGCAACAACGCAAAACCAAGGTCGATAGCAATTTTTTGCAGGCGCGCAACATCGGCATATTGGTACTCGTCATTACCCTTGCTGGTGGTGCCCTGCTGTGGTGGCAATTCAAGCGTGATGTCAACCAGCGCATACTGGCAGAAGAAGCCGTACGTGACAGTGAATCCCTGCTGAAGCAGGTGCTCGACATTTTGCCGGTCGGTGTCCTGATCTCTGACCGTGACGGCATGCTGACGACCATCAACCCCGGTGCCAGGATCATCTGGGGCGGCAGCCGTTTCGTCAGTGCAGATCAGTATGGTGAATATGCAGGCTGGTGGCCAGACAGCGGCAAGCGTATCGAGTCTGATGAATGGGCCATGGCACGCACCCTGCGAACAGGTGAAACCATACTCAATGAGCTGGCTGACATACGCTGCTTTGATGGTAAGCGCAAAACCATTTCGAACAGCACTGCCCCCTTGCGTGATGTGGCAGGCAAGCTGATCGGTGGTTTGTCGGTGAATGTGGATGTGACCGAGTTCATTTATACCGAGCGCAAACTGCGCACTGCTGCACATTATGATGACACGCTGGTCAAGGCGCAAAACATGTTTGCTGCCAGCTTTGAGCGGCATAAAATCTTTGATGGATTATTGAACCTGCTGGCCGAAAGACATGGTTACCTGATGTCGGCACTGTATAGTTTCGACGAATGGTATGCACGCTTTCGCTGTGAGGCCAGCTATGGTCTGGCCAGCGATATCCCGCGTGAATTTGAGCTGGGCGAGGGCATGCTGGGCCAGGTTGCCCTGACCGGTAAAACCAATTCGCTTGATGCCAGCCGCCTGAGCCTGCAAACCGGGCTGGGAAATTTCAGCCCCAGGCATGTGTTGATGGTACCGGTGTTATACCAGGATCACCGTCTGGCAGTCATGGTGCTGGCAACCACCAACGATATCATTGCCGGTGAACAGTTATTTCTGGAAAGGCTGGCCAGCCAGCTCGGTGTCGCCTTGCATAATCTGCGGCAATATAATGACCTCAAACTGCTGGCAGAACAATTACGCAGCAGTAGCGAAGAAATCGCCGCCAAGAATCAGCAACTGGAACAGGCCAGTCGCATGAAATCTGAATTCCTGGCGAATATGTCGCATGAATTGCGCACCCCGTTGAATGCGATCGTCGGTTTTTCTGAAATACTCAAGGATGGCTTGTTGGGCAGCTTGTCCACCCAGCAAAAAGATGCCTCGGCAGATATCTTCAATAGCGGCAAACACTTGCTGGCGCTGATCAATGACATCCTTGACTTGTCGAAGATAGAAGCCGGCAAGATGCAGATCAATCTGGAACCTACGGACATTGGTTCACTGGTGCAATCCAGCTTGCAGGTGGTAAGGGAGCAGGCCAGCCTGCAGAATCTGCAGGTCACTTCCAAAATCCAGGAAAACCTGCACGATATCTGGCTCGATGAAGTCAAGGTCAAGCAAATCATTTACAACCTCTTGTCAAATGCCGTCAAATTTACTCCTGAGGGTGGCCGTGTACATATCTCGGTACGCCGGATTGATGGCTATCTGGTAGCGGGCGGGCGCTTTGAGCATTATCTGGAAATCATGGTCAGCGACAGCGGCATAGGCATACCAGAAGAGTCACAAGTGCTGTTGTTCAAACCTTTCACCCAGATAGACAATAGCCTGTCGCGCAAACATCAGGGCACCGGCCTGGGCCTGGTCATGGTAAAACGCATGGCCGAGCTGCATGAAGGCACTGTCACCCTGACCAGCATTGCTGACAAGGGCTCGACCTTCACCGTCTTGCTGCCATGGCGTACCGCCAACCTGCCACTCAAAGCCAGAGCGCAAACTGCTACGGGTACCAATGCCAATGTCGATGCTGATGACAGTAACACTGTCATCAATACCACCAGTAAAGTCGCCAGCAACAGCTTGATTCATACACAGGGCGAGTTGCTCGCACTGGTCATAGAAGACGACGACCAGGCCGCCGAAGTCTTGCGTGTGCAACTGGAAAGCGAAGGCTTCCGCATCGTCCGCGCTACCACCGCAGAAGCAGCGCTGGCCATGGCAGAACAGGAACATCCCGACCTGATTACCCTGGACATTTTATTGCCGGGCATGGATGGCTGGGAGTTTCTTGAAAATTTCAAACAGCATCCCTTATTTTCCTCAACCCCGGTAGTCATCATCTCCATCGTGGCCGACCGTGGCCGTGGCCTGTCATTGGGCGCAGCCCATGTCATGCAAAAACCCATCGCCCGGGAAAACCTGACTGCAGCCCTGAGTGCCATGGGCTTTGGCAAAGACTCTGCGGCTGCACAAAAAACTGCTCTGGTCGTAGATGATGATCCCAAAGCCGTGCGGCTGGTAACCACACAACTTGATATCTTTGGCTATAAAACCCTGGCCGCCCTGGGTGGGCAGGAAGGCATAGACATGGCACATCAGCATAAGCCTGACCTGATCGTGCTGGATTTGATGATGCCTGAAATTAATGGTTTTGATGTGGTGGAAGCCCTGAAAAGTGATACAGTCACAGCAAGTATCCCGATTATTATCCTGACCGCCAAGCAGGTAACTGCCGACGACAGGATACGCCTGAATGGTGATGTCAAAAAAGTCATGGAAAAATCTGATTTCAATCACGGCCGTTTCATCGGTGAAGTAAGGCGGGCCATGGCGGGCAGGGGCAAGTAAGATGGCGCGTGTACTGATCATTGAAGACAACCCGGTCAATATGAAGCTGGCGGCATTCCTGTTGCAGAATGCCGGTTATGAAGTATTGCAGGCCGTCGATGCCGAGGCAGGCTTGCAAGTTGCCAGAATAGAATTGCCTGACCTGATCCTGATGGACATGCAATTGCCCGGCATAGACGGGATGACCGCTACCAAGCAGCTAAAAGCTGCCGCTGGCACTGCTCACATCAAGATCGTTGCGCTCACCGCCTTTGCCATGAGTGGTGATGAAGAGCGCTTCCGCGCTGCCGGCTGTGATGCCTATATGGCAAAACCTATACGCTACCAGGCATTTTTAACTCTGGTTGATTCCATACTCAAGACCTGAATCCACATTCATGGACCAGGGAAGCAAGAGCAGGCAAGGGCAAGCTGGAGTAAACTAGCGGCATCAGAAAAAAGGTGCTCCATGAAATTTGAACATTTAGTCGAAATCAATGACCTCGGCAATCCTGCGGTAGAGGTGATCACTCGCGAACAATTATGGCGTGGCCTGGTCTTGCGGGCAGAAATGCCAAGGTTGTTTGTCTCTTATCTTGATGACGCCAGCATCATGGACCGCAATGAAGCCAGCATGACGCGTACCCTGAAATATGGCGCGCTGGAAATCACTGACCACGTCAGCCTCGTCCATCTTGAACACGTGCATTATGATGTCGCGGCGCAGAAAGACATCCCGCAGTCTTCATTGCGCATGAGCATAGAAGAACCACAACCAGATGCGCTGTTTGTCCGTTTCGCCTATGACAGCGGCAACGCTGAAGCAGAAGATGCTGAAGCGAAAATGTATAACGAATACCGCAAATCGGCGTATCAGGAAGCCGATGTCGAGACCGTGCGCATCATCCGCGAACTGGCAGAAAGCGGGCGGCTGGATGCTCTGCCGTCCTGACCGCATATGATGGATTGCTGATCCACCTGCATTTCAGGGATAATGCGGCTCAGTAATCCCGTCATCACTTATCTTTACACCAAGGCCCCCATGACCAAGCGCACTACTCCTGCAACCAAGAAGCCAGTCCTGGCCGCTCTGGACTTACCTGCCCCGGTACAAACCGCACGTTTGAAACGCAAGCAATTTGCCAGCACGGGTGACGTGCATATCCAGGGTGATGCCGTGATTGCCACCCAGTTCATCGTTGGCGGTGATTGCCTCATCGATGGCGATTTAGAAGCAGAAGAAGTGTTTTGCCTCGGCAAGCTGACGGTGACCGGTGATATCCGCGTGCAATCCCTGTATGTGGGCCATGCGCTGGATGCCGGCGGCAATATCGATGTTGAATACCTCATCAAGACCGGTTGCAGTGCCGACTGGATGGCGCGCATGCTGGAACTGGATCAGCGCAAACCGGCAGCAGATGGCAGCAGCTATATGGATATCCTGGTACATCCAGCCATACTGAAACGCTATGATCATCATGATGTCTTCGGTGGTTTTGGCGATATCCAGGCGCTTGGTTATGTCGCTTGTGCCGACCTCGATTGCCATGGCAATGTACAACTGGATGATGTGCTGGAAGTTGGTGAAATCCAGTTCGTTGGCGGCCATTTGTCGGCAGCTGCCATCCACGTTGCTGGCGATTGTAATTGCCAGGGCGAATTGTTCAGTGAAACTGATATCCAGGTTGAGGGTGCGCTGTTTGCCGCGAATCTGATCAGCCAGGGCAACCTCGATGTTGCCAGCATTCACAGCCAGGGCGATATCAGTACCTGGGGTTATCTGCGTGCGACTGGCGAAGTCAGCAGCCTGCGCGGTGAAATTCATAGTGGCCGCTGGATTGCCACCAAGGGTAGCATCTATGCCGCCAAATACATCAAGAGTGGCGAATCCCTGGTTGCTGAAAAAGGCATCAGTTGCGGTGCCGATTATGGCATCCTGGCTGCCACCAGCCTGCCGCGCTCACGCTGGGCCACGCATGGTTTCGTCTCCGCTGCCAGCAAACCGCGCCTGCTGTTGTCCGGCCAGTTTGTCGAAGGCAAAAAACTCAAACATATCGATGCGCTGGAAAAAAAGCGTGAAACCGAACTCGATTGGGAAGTACCACGCCGCCTGAAGCGTGAAATGCAGCCAGTCTGATCTCCACATCAACTGCCCCGGCATTCTCACCGGGGCAGGCAGGGCTCATCTGCGGCCCGCAGCCCTTCTGCATGAGACCTGACAAGGCCTGAGCAGCAATCAGGGCTTGTCTTGTCCTCACGCTTGCAACTATACTTGCGCCCCTCGTTCAATCTGGCAGCACAGCTTTAATATTCATGTGATGTGATGTGAAAAGCATGCTGGCATGCTTGCATGGGGTTTCTTCTTATTCAAATCACTATTATTTATGAAAAAAATTCTGCTCGCCTGTGCAGTCAGCCTGCCTATGATCGCTTGCGCCCAAGCTGACCAAAAACCATTGCGCCTCGCCCTGAGTATGGGCCTGAGTGCTGGCGGCGATACGATCACGACCGTCAGCTACACCGATGGCACACGTTCCAACGTCTCGGCTGGTACTGGCCTGATTTTGTCTGCCGGTGCAGACTACCGCTTCAACCAGTATTTCTCCGGTCAGGCCAATATCGGCTACCACGCCCGCTTCACGCCTGAAGCAAGTAATGGCGATGCAACTTTCTCCCGCATCCCTGTCGAATTACTCGGCTACTATCATATCAATGAGCAATGGCGCGTAGGCGCAGGTGCGCGTTTTAACAGAAACGTCAAACTCAGCGGCAGTGGCGCTGGTTCACAGTACAACCGTAGCTTTAATAATTCCAACGGTGCGATACTTGAAGCAGAGTATCTGTTCAACCCGCAATGGTCAGTCAAAGTCCGCGCCGTCAAAGAAGAGTTTGAAACGACTTATGGCAAACAGAAATTCAGCGGCAACCACTTTGGCCTGATTGGCAGTTTTTACTACTGATTTTGCTGATTTTGCTAATCCTGTACAGAAGCCGAATGGCTTCTGTATTTGTAGCAAGTTCTAGCCCAGGTCTTTCACCACCAGCATGCGCCGTAACAGGTAAATACCTATGCTGGTGGATACCAGGGCCGCAATACAAAGCGCTGTCGATGGATGCCAAGAGCCGCTGATACCTCGCGTCGCTGCCCATCTGTACGCATACAGGGCGACGCCATTCGACCCTGCATGCAAAGCGATGCCCGGCCACAAGGAGCGCGTTTTATCATACAGCCAGGCACAAACCAGGCCTAACACCGAAGCGCACAGGAATTGATAGATATTCATGTGGGCCATGCCAAACAACAACGCTGACATCAGAAAAGCCAGCTTGCGCGAATATTGTTGCAAAAAACTGCGCAAGACCAGGCCGCGGAACAACATCTCTTCCAGCACAGGCGCAACCAGGCAGGCAATGATGATGGAATGCACACCATTGCTCATCATCTCATCGAATATTCTTTGCTGGCCAGCAGGCACAGGTTGCCACTCTTCCAGCGCGCCGCCGATGAAACTCAATGATAATTCCAGCCCCGGTATCAGCAGCATGACCGGCACCATGATCAGGCACAGACGAGCAGGCGTAAGCGCTGCGGCGGAATGGAATAGCTCTCTATAGCTCATGCCCTTGTATTGCAACACCGCTGTAAATAGCACGCCATTCGCCAATACCATGATGACGCCATCGACTTCATCCATGCTCACACCAGTGATGAACCTGCTGTCGTGTACCAGCATATTCAACAATACCTCAGCCCCGAGCAAGAAAATGATCAGGAAGAAGGCTTCCAGGGCAGTCGGGAAATTCTCATGTTTTTGATTCATTGCTATGGCGTATAAGTCTGCTCAGGGCCGCGCCTAGAGGCTGGACAAGTCCAGGTCTTGTGAGAATTCACCATCGACTTCCTTGATGATGGCTTGTCCGGCGATGGTTTGCTGACCATTAAAACTCAGCGTAGGCCCGCCATACAGGGTCCAGCCCTGATTCAGGGCGGCGCTGACGCGCAGGCAAAAAGTCTTGTCGTCCGGGCCAGTCAGGTAACGGTAGAGTTTCATGATGAGTGCACTCCAAACTGCAGGATCCTAGGGGAGGGCATATTATATTCGATGATGGGAGCCTCGCAGGGCCTGCACAAAAAAGCGGCAACACCTATTTGCCGTGTATTAATTTTTTTCAATACGGCAATATTAATCTTCAGGTTACAATTACTCACAATTAGCTTTCTGCAAGCCTCCTCAACCAAACTGTTTTACTTCACTGAAATTTGTTGAATTTGTGCAAACATTACAAAAATTTTTACAGCGATGGCAACAGCGAGGAGTGTATACCCGTTTATTCCTGCCCCTATTTTTCCTGATCATCGCCGTCAGCGCCCTGCGCTACTACCTGATGATCAACAGCGAAGTCGCCGATGCAAAACAAAGAATCTCTACAGAATTAAGGCATAGCTCTCACTACCTGATACCTACCCTCAGCAACTTGTCAATACAAAGCGATAGCGAAGCCATACGCCAGCTACTGATACAGGAAGTAGAAGCCAGCCCGGTACTCTGGCGCATCACCTGGCAATACAAGCTGGGACAGATACAGGGCCAGGACCAGCCTGCAACAACAGCCAGTTCCCCTGCCTGGTTCAACCGCCTGCTGTCCCTGCATGCAGAACGCACATCCAGGCAGGTCCAGCTGACAAATGGCGACATCGGCACACTGAGCCTGGAAACCAGCATCGCCAGCGAAAATACCCATATCTGGCAAAAAGTCATGAGTCAGGCCAAGATCTCGCTGCTGATTATTTTTACTATTTATTTTTTGCTGGGCCTGATCCTGCGCTCGAATGTCAAAACCCTGCGCAGGCTGGCAGATGCTACGGACAAATTCAAGAAAGGCCAGCATTCGATACGCATGTCAGTCACTGGCACGGCAGAAGCGCGTGCGCTGGCGACCACCTTCAACGGCATGGCGAATGAAGTGCAGACCCTGCTTATGACCTTACAACGCAGCCAGCGCGCCAATAGCGAGCAATTGCATTTCACCTGGCAATTGCTGCACGCCCTGCCTATTCCTATCTTCTTTCAAGACCAGCACGGCGTCTGCCAGCGCATCAACCGCGCCTGGGAGGAATTGTTTGCCCTGAATGCTGCCGATGTCGTTGGCCGCCCCATGCCAGTGCTGGCAATCGGCAATGACGCCACGCCGTCCCTGCAAAATGAACATGGCAAGCTGGTCAGGGAAATCCAGATACAGGCTGCTGGTCAGATACTGGATGTCATTTATTATCAGGCCAGTTTCACCAATGTCGATGGCGAAGCCACAGGCAGCATAGGTGCCCTGATCGACATCAGTGAACGCAACCAGGCACAGGCCACGTTGGCGGCAGCAAATGAAAGAGTGGAAACCACCCTGGCATCTATCGGTGATGCCGTCATCAGTACAGATGTCGATGGACGCATACTGATGCTCAACAAGGTTGCGCAGCAAATTTGCGGGTGGAACCGCAAGGAAGCACAGGCGCATGAACTGGCCGATGTGTTTGCTTTAAGCGATGTACAGCAGCGCGACAAACTCAGAGAATTTTTGCAGCAGATTTGCCAGAGCAGCGAAATTCTGCAAGCGAATAACCAAATCCTGACGGCACGTGGCGGTCAGCAGTTTGAAGTCGATTACACGGCAGCGCCGATCAGGCAAAGAGATGGCACGGTCACAGGCTGTGTGCTGGTGTTCCGCGATGTCAGTGAAAAACGCCAGTTGATGCAACAACTGAGCTGGCAGGCTGGGCACGATATCCTGACCGGACTGGAAAACCGTGCGGCGCTGGCAGAACGCTTTAGCACTGCAATCCAGACTGCGCATAATAATGAAACCTGGCTGGCAGTTTGCCTGCTCGACCTTGATCACTTCCAGTCCATCAACGAAAGCCATGGCCAGGAATTTGCCAACAAACTATTGCAGCAAGTCGCACGCCGCCTTGAAGACACTGCGGGCAGTGAGCACCATGTGGCACGCCTGGGTGGTGACGAATTTGTCGTGCTGCTGCAAAACCAGCGTGACATCGCCGGTGTGGAATTAAACCTCGCATTGTTGCTGGCAGAACTGGCACAAGCCTATGAGATAGAACAGCAAAGTATCAGCCTGTCAGCCAGCATAGGTGTGGCAATTTATCCACGTGACGATGTGAATGCCGATACCCTGCTGCGCTGTGCCGACCAGGCCATGTACCAGGCCAAGCTGAATGGCCGCAATCAATTTCATTTATTCGACGCCGAGCAAGACCAGCAATTGCGCACCCATCACAACCAGCGCGCCCGCGTGCGCCAGGCCCTGCAACAGGGTGAGATGCGTTTATATTTCCAGCCCAAGGTCAATATGCGCCAGGGTCGCATCGTCGGTATGGAAGCGCTGTTGCGCTGGCAACATCCTGAGCAGGGTATCGTTGGCCCGCTGAATTTTTTGCCGCTCATAGAACACACAGACCTGATCATTGATGTTGGTGACTTTGTCTTGCAACAGGCCATGGAGCAATTGCGGATATGGACGCATCTGCATGTGGATTGGGTTATCAGCGTGAATATCGCTGCCCGCCATTTCCAGTGCAAGGATTTTGTCGAGCGCCTGCGTGCAGTGCTGGCAGCCTACCCTGATGTCGCCCCTGAACGTTTGGGAATAGAGATACTCGAATCTGCTGCCATCAAGGATATACAGCATGTGCGCGAAGTCATGCTGGCCTGTCAGCAAATCGGCGTCAGCTTTGCACTCGACGATTTTGGTACCGGTTATTCTTCACTGTCTTACCTGAAACGCCTGCCCGCCGATACCCTGAAAATCGACCAGAGCTTTGTCCGTGATATGCTGGAAGACAAGGACGATCTGGCCGTCATCAGCGCCGTCATCGGCCTGGCACGCGCCTTTAACCGTGGCGTGATTGCAGAAGGTGTGGAAAGTGCCGAACACGGTGTCGCCCTGATGCGCCTGGGTTGCGAACTGGCACAAGGTTACGGCGTCGCTCGCCCCATGCCAGCAGGCCAGGTGGAGGCCTGGGCCAACAGCTATGTCGCCCCGCTGATCTGGGGGCATGGCAAAGGCCTGGAGTGGGAGGGTGCCTGAGTGAATAAATAATAAATTGGAGACACTATGCAAACAATCAGCGGTCAATGCAGTTGCGGAAAAATTGCCTATCACTACCCGGCCCCCGCATTACAAATCGTGGCCTGCCATTGCGGCTTGTGCCGCCGTATGACGGGCGCAGCATTATCATCTTATGTCGTGGTAAAGGAAGCTGAGCTGGTATTCACCCAGGGTCAGGAACTGCTGAAAAGCTATACCGTCACATCGCGTACCCAACGCCATTTTTGTACTGACTGCGGCACGCCACTGTACAACTCGAATCAGGAAACTTATGCAGGCTTGAGTATGCTGTATCTGGGCACAGTCAATCAGCATGAAAGTCTGGCGCCGCGCATGGATATTTATTGTGAGAATAAACTGTCCTGGCTGAGTACAGCGGATAGTAGCCGGCATTTTGAGCAGACACCGCGCAAACCCTGAAAGATAAAAAAAGCGTGCCCCATTTCAGGGGCACGCTTTTCACATGAATCAAACCACTTATTTCGCCGGATACTTGATCGTCATTTCTTTCAACAGATTATCGGCATGATCAACTTCTTTCATGACCCATAACATATAGCGTATATCGACATGGATGGCACGAGTGATGGCGGTGTCGAAGTACCAGTCCTTGGTAATCGATTCATAGGTCGAATCAAAATTCAAACCTACCAGTTCACCGTTTTTATTCAAGACGGCAGAACCGGAATTGCCGCCTGTTGTATCAGCACTGGACAGGAAATTGACAGGCACGGTTTGCAGGACATTGTCCTTGAACACGCCGTAGCGTTTTTCCTTCACGGCAGTCAATAAATTTTCCTGCATGTTGAAAGGCGCTTTGCCAGTGTGCTTTTCTACTATGCCTTCGACTGTTGTGAACGGGCCCTTGATGACGCCATCACGCGGTGAGTAAGGTGCTACCGTGCCATATGTCACGCGCAGGGTGGAATTGGCATCAGGATAAACTGGCTTGCCCTGGGATTTTTTCCATTCTATGACGGCTTGCATGTATTGCGGAATCACCCGTTCCAGATTGCCATCGAGCTCTTTGCGGCGGTCTTCGAGTGACATGGCAATGTCGTGCAGCTTCACGGCCTGGCGTACGAAAGCATCGTCGGATTGTTCAAAAGCCTTGCGGTCCTTGCCCATCCAGGCCAGGCGTTTGGAGGTTTCACCCAGGCCGCTTTGCTGATACAGGCTGGCGACACTTTCTGGTGTCGGCAACAATACATCAAGACCTTTTGGATGGGATGCTACTGGCAATTTACTGTATCTTTGCAGCGCTGCAGTGAACCTGGCCTGATCAACATTTTGCAGATAGGATTGTTCCAGGCGGCTGAGTTTGCCAGCGATGATATTCATGTCACGCTGCTGGTAACCGGGCTGGCGCTCTGCGTCCGGTTTTGTGCTTTCCACCGCAAGGCGGTACAGAGTGCGTGCACTCTTCAGCATTTCACTGGTACTGGCAACGTTCCAGGCAAATTCTTCGTCCGACATGGTCATGTCGGCGGCGATGACGGCATCAAGCTCTTTCAGCAAATCCTTGTTGCTGCCATGTTGGGCATACCAGCGGCGGAATTCTGCATCCTGGCCATCCTTGATGGCAGCGATGTCCTTGCGGGCAAATCCTTCCAGCAAACCCTCAGTTTTTTTCAAACCATTATTGATACCTTTGACGACGCTGGCGTAGCGCACTTCTGCTCCTGCATTGCCAGAGGTTGCAGCAGCAATCACGGCCAGATCTGCCTTGGACTCTGCCACTTTAGCTGGGTAGCTGACATCACGGGCAAAGCGTATTTCTGCCGGCAGTTTATAGCGGCTGGTGCGGCCGGGGTAACCCGCCAGCAAGATGGGGTCACCATTCTTCAAACCCTGGGCAGATACGACGAGAAAGTCTTTTGACTGATACGGCACGTTCTCGACAGACAGATCAGCGGGGCGGCCATTTTTACCCACATACGCACGCAGGAAAGCATAGTCGCCAGTATGGCGCGGCCATTCAAAATTATCGATCTCGCCACCAAAATTGCCTATCTTGTCTGACGGTGCATACACCAGACGCACGTCACGTATCATGATCTGGCGTATGCGGTAATACTCAAGACCACGATGGAAACTCGGTACCGAGCAACGGTAAGCCTTGTCTTGCTCACATTCAGCAATCAGCGCCTTGATACGGTTTTCCACATGCTCAGCCCTGGCTCGGCCAGACATGGCGGCAGTCAAGCCCTTGTTGATCTGCTCAGTAACATTCTCAACTTTTTCAGTGATGTACATGCGCGCATCGGGGCCTGCGGGCAATTCATCTGCCAGCGTCTTGGCCAGGAAACCATTCGCAATATAATTTTTTTCTGCGGTTGAATTTCTTTGCACGGCGCCATATGCGCAATGGTGATTGGTTACCACCAGGCCTGTATTCGATACAAAAGAAGCCGAGCAACCGCCTAGCGACACCATCGCTGACATCGGGTGTTTTTGCAAATCCGCCAGTTTTTCTGCAGGCACATTGATGCCTATGCGCTTCAGTTCAGATTTCAGTTGTGGCAACTGGTAGGGTTGCCACTGACCTTCGTCAGCATAAGCAGAGGAAACAACACCAGCCAGGGCCAGCGGAAGAGCAAGGGTTTTAAACAAAATACACTCCAAATTAAATTCTTAGGTCATGCGCATGATTTGATCATTGCTTCATAGCGAATTGATCATCGTGACTTGATTAATTGCCATGAAATACACGCAATTAGGCACAAATACAGACATATCTTAGCTGAAATAGTTCCTGCATTTCTCCGGGGAAAGATAGCAAACTTTAAATTATTCCATTTATTGGAATAATGAATTCAAGATTTAGGTTATTCCTATATTTCTGTGAAACGCACAAACTGTAGTCCATGCACTTGCATATCAATACCCTGACTTCAACATCAACTTCAACCTCTATTGAATGGAAATATCATGAGCCGCATCAATCTCGTTACCAAAGAAACTGCCAATGCTGAACAACTGGCCCTGCTGGAAGCGATACAAACAAAACTGGGCATGGTGCCGAATTTTTTGAAAGCCTTTGCCAATTCCCCTGCTGCCTTGCGCGCCTTTTTGGGCTTGCATGGTATCGCCAGTGAAGGCAGCCTGGACCCGCAAACCCGCGAGCGTATTGCCCTGGCGGTAGCACAAAAAAATTCCTGCGAATACTGCGTCTCTGCCCATACCGCCATAGGTCGTGGCACTGGCCTGGACAATGAAGAGATGGCAGCAAATCGTGCAGGCAGCAGCCAGGACGCGAAAGCCGCCGTTGCCGTGAAATTTGCCCGCTCACTGGTCGAACATGCAGGTGAAGTAAGCGCGACAGAAATTCTGGAAATGCGCGACCACGGTTACAGCGATGCCGACATTGTCGAAGTCATCACCCATGTGGGCATGAATATCCTGACGAATATCCTGGGCAAGGCCACACGCGTGGAAATCGACTTTCCTAAAGTCAGCCTGTAAATCCGCAAGAAGTCCTATCCCGTCACAGCGAGGAAATCATCATGTCACGCGCATTTGCCGATATCAGTTTTACCCCCAGTGTCAAAGCCGCACAAAGCATGTATGGCAGCCGCGAAGCCAATCGTGGTTTTGAACTGGTGGAAGAAAAACGCGATTCCCTGCTAGCGCAGGACATGGAATTTATCGTCGCCCGTGACAGCTTTTACCAGGCGACGATTTCAGAAAACGGCTGGCCCTATGTGCAGCACCGTGGTGGCCCAGCCGGTTTTCTTAAAATCCTCGATAACAAGACCATCGCGTATGCAGATTTTTCTGGAAATGCGCAATACCTGAGCGTAGGCAATCTGTTTGCCAGCGACAGGGTATCCTTGATACTCATGGACTATGCCCGCCGCCGCCGCATGAAGATATGGGGCCATGCCAAAATTGTCCATGAAGAGGATGATGTGCGCCTGATCGCCAGGCTGGAAATGCCTGGCTACCGCGCCCGTGTCGAGCGTGCCGTTGTCATTACGGTAGAAGCCGTGGAGTGGAATTGCCCGCAACATATCACCCCCAGGTTTAGCGAAAAGGAAGTGCAAGGCATGCTGGCGAAGCTGCTGGCTGAGAAACGCCAACTGGAAGAACAGATAACACAAAAGACCGCACCTGCAAAACCCACCATCCTTGGCAATGGCCCACTGGAGTTGGTCATCACAGGCGTACGCCAACTCAGCCCGCGCATCCGCGCCTATGAATTGCGTGACCCTGCAGGCAAGGATTTGCCTGCGGTGAGTGCGGGTGCACATTTGCGGGTACCCGTCTTGCTGGCAGACGGGCAGGCGGCTACACGACAGTACTCCATCAGTTCTGCTGGTGGACCAGCTGACTGTTACGAAATTGCCGTGCTGGCCGAACCAGAAGGCCGTGGTGGTTCCATGGCAGTCCACGATCTTTATGCGTTGGGCATGCATTTGCATTGTGATTTGCCACGTAATGACTTTGCATTGCACGCGCATGCAGCACCCGCCGTGCTGATCGCTGGGGGCATAGGTATCACCGCCATCAAACCCATGGCTGCACAATTGTCAGCGCAGGGGCGGCCATACACTTTGCACTATGCAGGCCGCACGCTCAATGCAATGGCCTATCGTGCAGAGTTGCAAATCCAATTGGGTGCCTCGTTGCATCTGTATGCGGCAGATCAGCAGCAGCGCATGGATATACACAACATCATGGAAAAAGCAGGCCAGGACAGCCTGTTTTATATCTGCGGCCCAGCCAGCATGATCGCTACTGCGCTGAGTGCAGCTACAGCTTTGGGCATAGATCCGCAAAGAGTGCGCTATGAAAGATTTGCGGTACAAAAATCAAGCCAGGACGAAGAGATACGCGTGGAGCTGGCACGCAGTAAAAAAGTCATCCATGTGCGCGCTGACCAGACTATTCTGCAAGCCGTGCGCGCCCATGGTGTAGCTGCACAGGCGGAATGCGAAACCGGCAATTGCGGCACTTGCGCCGTGAAACTGCTGGGTGGACAAGCACTGCACAGGGATGCGGTGTTGACAGAAGCAGAGCAAAAAGACCGCATCTGCATCTGTGTCTCGCGGGCACAAGCTGGTGAACTGGTGCTTGATCTGTAAAGCTATTATTGCAAAGGCAGGAAGATGTCCGTCACCATCATGTGTTCAGGCACGTCAGGGAAGAAGCTGATGCGCTGGAAGAGCAGAGGAAAGTCGCGCAAATTGCGCTCGCTTTGTGGCAGCCAGCTGTTATACAAAAAGCGCACGACATTTCCCAATTCAGCATCACTGCCGGTGTGCCTTATTACCGCACATTCACCAGCGGGGATAGTCTTGTTGACGATACCATGTTCATTCTCTGCTACTGGCGCAGTAACTGCCGCTGCCAGGTCAAAGCGAAAATCGGCAGCGGGTGTTTGCTCAGGGTCGTCATAGATAAGATTAAAAGTCGCGCTAACGCTGGGCGGCAGTTTGTTGAGCTTGCGCCAGGCAATGAAGCGCTGGATGCTGTTGGGCAGCAAGCCGGGCGCGCCGCGATGTTCCAGCACGGCGATACGGGTTTCAGGGAAGGTGATGATGCGTACATCGCTGTGTTGATAAGTCATGGGCATATGCTGTTCTCTCAATTGGATCAAGGTTGAATTGCTGTCTTGCCAGTTGTCCCACTGAGGCTGTTTCCTGAATTGCGCCGGGCTCAGTCCCAGGCTTTTTTTAAAAGCACGGGAAAAAGCTTCACTGCTTTCATAGCCATTATCCAGCGCGATATGGATCACCTGTTTATGGCTACGAAATGCCAGTTCATACATGGCTTTTTTAAGTCTCAGTAGCTGCACATAGCGAAATGCCGCCAGACCAAAATATTCAGAAAACTGCCGGTGAAAATGAAATTTTGAGAAAGCCGCAACTGCACTTAAACGCTCCACCGACAAGTCTTCATTCAGATGGGTATCGATGTACTGCAACACACGCAGCATGCGCTGTTGATAATTGGATTCACTCAATGATTTCTCCCTGACAGACTGCAGAATAAACAGCCTCCAGCGATGCCGCATGATAGTTCTTGCTCAGTTCTGTCTTACTCAGTTCTGTATTGCTCAATTCTGTTTGCTGCGTCAGTCATGCCGGTTACGCAAGCGTTCCAGCAAAGCCTGTTCGCAGAGTTTGAACAGCATGTAGGCAGCCATGGCAGCACAGGCTGAGAAGATAAGTTCGAGCAATTGCTGCAAGCCGCCTTCGACCAGACCTATCCAGCCATTGTCGAGCAGATACTCAGCATTGGCACTGAACAGGTGGACGATATCGAAAGACAGTTTGCCAAACACCACGAAGCTCAGGGTCAGCAACAAAAAACTGGCAAGACTATGCTGGCATAACCAGGTATAGAATTTTCGCTGTCTTGCCATATGCTGTCCTTTAAATAGTTCTGTTCGTGCGGCAAGCCTGCTCAGGTCTTCTCGACGATACTTTTGAGACTATGCAAGCCCTCATCAAATTTGCCCCCCACCATTTTATCCATGCTAAAAAACAGACTCATGAGTTTGGACATGAAATTGCAAGGGCCAAACATGGCATGGCTGACGACCGTGCTGCTATCTTTTTCTTCAAGGCGGAACTCGATAGTGTTTTGTGCAGCAAATGGCTTGTAGAAATTGATTTGCAGGCGCAGGTAATCATGAGGTCGGGTTTCCAGGATTTCCATCTTGCCTTCGCCCAGGTCTTTGTTCCCCTTCCAAGCATAAACCGCTCCCTGCCCCTGCGCAGCACCGCTGTATGTGCGCTGTACAGCCGGGTCAGTTTTTTCCCAGGGAGACCAGGCCTCCCATTCATGAAAATCATTAATCAGGGGGAAAATCTGTTCAGGCCTGGCCTGGAATACGAGAGACCGCTCGATACGAAAATTATTCGGCCTGGTGGAGACATACAGCAAGAGGGCAGCGAACAAAAGCAAGATGATGGTGAGGATCATGAAATGTCTCCTGAATGGGGAATTAGTAGCTTAATTTGCCTGAGGCCTATTTACCAGCATTGCATGCAGTCCCCGGTATATTTTGCTTACAAAAGTTACTGTCAAAGCGAACTCATGTGCCTGTGATTGCTGTGTTTCAGGCAACAAACTGGCTATACTAAGACTATTCTCCGTTAATTTACCCATATTCCTATGCCATTACCGAGCGATGCAGGCCAGACCACCAACTTCACGCTATCCGGCGTCACTTTGCTTGATGCGCTGCTCCATGGCATCAAATGGGGTGGCCTGAATGGTGCAGTTGTTACCTATAGCTTCCCTTGGACTGCGGGCGAATCCTATTTTTATGGACGCAACAGTTCCAGCAGCTACACCCCGGACAATGAACCGGGTGCCAGCCACATGGCGCTCAGCCTGGAACAGCAAACCGCCACCAAGGCTGCCATGCAGGCCTGGGCCAATGTCGCTGACATACAGTTTGTACAGGTTGCTGACAACAACACCAGCGCAGGAAATATCCGCGTTGCCTGGACTTCATTCGCAGACACCACATCGACAGGCGGCAGTGCCTGGGGCTGGGCTTACAGGCCAAGCAGTGTCAGCCCGTCTGGCGGAGATATCTGGCTGTCTGGCAATGGCAATAAAACCAATACCAACTGGAGCGTAGGTTCCTTCAATTATTCATCATTGATACACGAGCTTGGTCATGCGCTCGGGCTCAAGCACCCTTTCGAGGGTGACATAGTCTTGCCCACCGCCTTTGATACGGCACAATATTCCATCATGTCTTACACGGAACAAGCCAATGACATGTTCAGGAGCATTACTTATGATGCCTCGGGCAAACCCTCGTTCAGCTTCAAATACATCGTGCCAGAAACACCGATGGTGCTGGATATCGCTGCCATGCAATATGCCTATGGTGCCAATAACAGTTACCGGACCGGTGACGATGCATATACCTTCGACCCGAATACCCCTTTCCTGAAAAGCATCTGGGATGCCGGTGGCAATGACACAATTTCTGTCGCCAACTTTACCCTCGGCTGCATGATTGACCTTACCCCCGGCAATTATTCTGACATACGCATGGTATCTGCGCCCAATCCACCTGGCTATACCGGTGGCACGGTACCAACTTACGATGGCAGGCAAAATCTAGGTATTGCCTATGGTGCGTATATAGAGAATGCGATAGGCGGTGCTGGCAATGACACTTTGTATGGCAACAAGCTCAATAACAGTTTTACAGGCAACGGCGGCAACGATGCAATTGATGGTGACCTGGGCCTGGATACCGCCATCTACAACGGTCTGCACACAAATTACAGTGTCAGCGTCAAAGGGGGTACTGCGGTAGTCGCTGCCAAAACTGGCACTGAAGGCACGGATACCCTGGTCAACGTAGAACGCTTGCATTTCACCGATGAAAACATCGCTCTCGATATCAATGGCGTTGCCGGGCAGGCTTACCGTCTTTACCAGGCGGCCTTTGACCGCAAGCCAGACTTGAAAGGCCTGGGTTACTGGATCAATGATATGGACCAGGGTTCCAGTCTGACGACGGTAGCGGCGGGCTTCATGCTGTCGGCTGAATTCCAGAAACTGTATGGCACTAAACCCACGAATACCGTGCTGGTCACCAATTTTTACCAGAATGTCTTGCATCGTACACCCGACCAGGCTGGCTTCAATTACTGGCTGGACCAGCTCAACACCAATAAAATCACTGCCGCCGGTGCCCTCGCCAGCTTTTGTGAAAGCGCCGAAAACCAGGCTCTGGTCATAGGTTCTATACAAAATGGCATTGAATACCTGGTCTGGCCTGCATAAACACGCAGTAATAGCCACTTTCAGCCTTTCATCCCTCAAAGCCCGCCACGCTGGCGGCAGCTTAACCTACAATGACGTCATATCCGCCGGGCTGCTCATGAAAGAGCGGCCTGCTGTCGTCGTCTTCATACAAAATACATCCATGTCAGAATCCACCGCCTTCAATACCCTGCCGCTATCCGCCCCCATGCTCGCCAATCTGGACAGCCTGGGCTACAAGGAAATGACAGCCATACAGGCAGCCAGCCTGCCCATCATACTGCAGCAACAAGACCTGATCGCCCAGGCCAAGACCGGTAGCGGCAAGACCGCCGCCTTTGGCATAGGCATGCTGGCCAAGCTCAATCCCACTTATTTTGCCGTCCAGGGCCTGGTGATTTGTCCGACGCGTGAGCTGGCTGACCAGGTCGCTAATGAATTGCGCCGTCTGGCCAGGACCATGCCAAACGTCAAGATCGTCACCCTGTGCGGTGGCACGGCCATGCGTCCACAAATTGCCTCGCTCGAATATGGTGCCCACATCGTGGTCGGCACACCTGGTCGCCTGATCGACCATATCAGCCGCAACACCATCAACCTGAAAACCGTGCAAACCCTGGTGCTGGATGAAGCCGACCGCATGGTCGACATGGGTTTTTATGATGATATCTACGACATCGTCGCCGCCACGCCCACGCGCCGGCAAACCCTGCTGTTCTCGGCCACCTACCCGGATGATATACGCCAGGCCAGCGAACAACTGCTGCGCGACCCGGTGGAGATCAAGGTCGAATCCCAGCATGCCGCCAATCACATTGAGCAAATGTTTTACCTGGTCACACCAGAAGGGCGCAATACCGCTGTCGCCACGCTGCTGCATCATTACCAGCCGACATCCACGATTGCCTTTTGCAATACCAAGATTCATTGCCGCGAACTGACAGAAGAATTGCATGCCCAGGGCATCAGCGCCCTGGCCCTGCATGGCGACCTCGAACAGCGCGACCGCGATGAGGTCCTGATACGTTTCGCCAATCAAAGCTGCTCAGTCCTCGTCGCCACCGACGTCGCCGCCCGCGGCCTCGACATACAAACCCTGGGTGCCGTCATCAATGTCGATGTATCCAAAGACACCGAAGTCCACATTCACCGCATAGGCCGCACCGGCCGCGCCGGTGAAAAAGGTCTGGCACTGAGCCTGGCCACCCCAGGTGAAAAGAAGTGGGTCAAACTGATAGAAGAATATCAGGGTGAATCCGTCAGTTGGGGCGATATCCACGCAATCGAAGCCGGCCCGGAAAGAGACCTGCAAGCCCCGATGATGACGATCTGCATCATGGGCGGCAAAAAAGACAAACTCCGCCCCGGTGACTTGCTCGGCGCGCTGACTGCCGACCTGGGTTTGAAAAAAGAACAGGTAGGCAAAATCAATGTCTCGGAATTTGTGACTTACGTCGCCATCGACAGGCAGGTCGCTGAAAAAACGGTAGACAGGCTGAGCCGTACCAATATCAAGGGCAGGCAGTTCAGGATGCGGATTGTTGATTGATAGCGGCGTCATGAAATATCAACAGCAATTGGATTGATGGTGCTGTTGGGTGGTTGCAGTTGCAGTTGCAGTTGCAGTTGCAGTTGCAGTTGCAGTTGCAGTTGCAGTTGCAGTTGCAGTTGCAGTTGCAGTTGCAGTTGCAGTTGCAGTTGCAGTTGCAGTTGATTTTGACTTTCTGCAGTTCCCATGTGTAGACGCCGTTTGTGCGGTACAGAAAATGGAAAAAGAAGAGCCGCTGTCTGAGCGAAGCGAGTTTCGGATCTTCCCATTTTTTGTACCGCACAAACGGGAACCCCGTAGGGGCGGCTACGCCTGGGTCGCCTTTTTTCGCTTACCTTTTTTGGCGAAGCAAAAAAGGTGAGTAGCTGCCGGGCTACCCCCGGCCTGCAATCTCAAATAACGTATAGAGGTATTAAAATCAGATATGCAATTATGATGTATCTGAAATTAATTTACCTTACAGTATGCCACAAACGCCGCTGGATTCCTGCCAAAAGCACGCAGGAATGACGTAGCTAAGCTTGCGATAAATAATAGGGTTAAGTAGTGCAAAACACGATAAGATTTGAAAAATTACTTCCTACGCCTGCCTTACCAATAACTTCCCAACATCCACATCCCCCGCCAACTTCATCCCAAAATACTTCAGCAACAAGGCCATGTATTCATCTTCACCATTTATCGTATGAACATGCCGCCCATGCTCATCGGTGATGATGCATTTATTATTGGATATGCTGATGCGACCCTTGGCGGTGGCAATAGAGCATATCGACTTTTGCGTAAAATGCGATGCCAGTGAAGTCTGCTGATAGGTACACATCTTAAAAAAAGCAGCGATGGCATAAGCCTGTAAACTGAAACGGTACTGTGCATGCCCGACACCACCATCCCTGGCCTGCATGAGCACATAATGCGCATCCCCATCCGCTGCCAGATAATAGTGCAAGCCCAGTTCATGTACGCCTTCACCACCTAATTGCAGCGGTGTACGGAAGCAATCGCCAAAACCGACATCAGCCAGATAATCCTGGCCATCCACATGCACCAGCAAGAGCATGTGATCAAAGTCCGGCCCATAGTCTTTGCCATTATGGACGCGGGCAGACAAGCGGCTGACGCCAAAACCCAGGGTTTCCAGCAGTAGTGCAAAGGCCTGGTTCAGTTCATAACAAAAACCACCGCGGCCTTGCTGCAATAATTTATCCAGCAAGGCATCCGTCGATAAATCCAGCTTGTTGCCAAGGCTGATATCAAGGTTTTCAAAAGCGATCTTTTGCAGATGTGCCTGATGCAAGGCAGTCAGTGTCGCCAGATCGGCATTGCGTGAGCCCTGATAGGCGAGCCTGTGCAGATAAGCATTCAGCTGTGCTTCATTCAGCATGCAGGGCCTCCGTGAATTTTTCTATGGCAAGCGCATGCTCGGCATGAATGAAATCGTCCTGACAGCTTGCATACAACATGCCTTCATATCCCATGCCGAGATAGTCAAAAGTATGCTGGAACACTTGCTCAAAGCAGGCGGCGGGTATGGCATCGTAACCCGTGCCCAGCAATGCAGCCTTCTTTGTGCGCAATTGCCGCCCGAGGTCTTTTTCGACTTTCAGCAAGTCAGAAATTCTGTCCATGAAAGTTTTCATGATGGCACTGGGAGAGTACCAGTACATCGGGGTCGCAAGTATGATGCGGTCGAAGCTGAGTACATGCTTCATCAGCGTCAGGAAATCATCATCGCGGTTCTTGAATTCATAATCAAAGGGGGCTATCTGGTATTGATTAAGATCGATGACACTGGCTTTGAGTTTGCTGGCAATAGCGATGGCGAGTTCAGCAGTATTACCTGTGCTTCTGGAGCTGCCAACGACAATAACGGTGCGGGTTTCGGGCATGGTTGCGATACACAATCAACAAGAAAGAAACCTGAATATACTCCGCTATAGCAATTCTTGCAGAGCAGCCCTCCGCAGAAAATAAGCGAGCAAGCTGCCCGTACCCATCAAAATTAGCTTCGCTTGCCTGTACCGGTCTGCAGCAAGAAATCTTTGCCTGCTTGCGGTTTCTTCACATAGCTGCGCAAGGCATCCTGCAGGCTGCTGGTCGATATCTTGCCAAGTAAATTTTCCAGTTTTTCACCTTGCAATTGATGCGGACGCTGCCACAGGTAGCGCATTTTGATCGCGGCGCGCAGCATGGGAGAGAACAGGCTGATGACCTGCATCAACAACCAGGGCATGGCTTTGGCTTTGAGCGGGCGGCCACTCAGTTGCTCCAGTGCGGCATGCACTTCCTTGCCGCTGGCAGTAATGCCAGGGTAATGCATGACCTCGAAAGCAGGCAAGCGATCACGCTGCTCAGCAACGCGCACGAATATCCTGGCCAGATCGGGCAGGTAAGCCCAGGCATGCGGCAAATCATCTGGCCCCATATGGGTGACCACACCTTTGGCAAGTGATTTGGTGATCGCCATGTCCAGCCAGGTGCCAGTGCCGCCAATGAAATCACCAGCGCGCAAAATCACACAGCGCAAGCCCAGCTGGGTGGCAGCAGCCAGGCTTTCTTCCATGGCTATGCGTTGCGCCGCCCTGGGGGTGTTGGCGACAAAGGGCGTGTCTTCTGTCAGCACTGCAGGCAAATCAGCCCCAAAGTTATACACATTGCCCGGCACCATCAGCAAAGCTTGAGTGGCGCTAGCAATGCGTATGACGGCTTCGGTAGTCGGCGGCAACAGGCTGTCCCAGCGGGTATAGTCGGGATTGACAGCATGCACCACCACATCCACCCTGGGTACGGCAGCCAGTATGCTTGCGGTGTCGAGTACATCACATTGCAAGGTTTCAATATTGCGCCTCGGCCTGCCATGGCTGGCTGAGCGCGCCTGGGCAATTACACGCCAGCCGGCTGCGGCAAAAGCCTCAACCGCAGCCTGCCCGAGACGGCCTTTGGCACCAAGTACCAGTACTGAGGGTGATTGAGCATTGTTTGCTTTGGATGCAAAATTCATGAGAGGCTCCGGTGATGTGCGTGTCAGAAAAAATAAGTAATGCAGGCATTTTCAATCTGGCAGGATGTATTTACAATCGACATAAATACATAAGTTCTATTCAAATTTGAATGCCTTGATTTGTATTTTGTTCACCGGTTTTTGCGTATCTTTAGTCTGTCCTCATGATGGAATCACATGTCCAAACTCACTTTCGACCCCAGCCAGACTGACTGGAACCTGATACGCAGCTTTGTTGCGGTCGTAGAACAGGGCTCGCTGACGCGTGCTGCCGAGGTGCTGGGGCTGAGCCAGCCCACGCTATCGCGCCAGATTGCTGAGCTGGAGGGCAGCATGGGTGCAGCCTTGTTTGAAAGGGTGGCACGTGGCCTGAAATTGACCAGCACTGGCGAAAACCTGGTCGAGCCTGCCCGTTACATGATGGCAGCGGCGCGCTCACTGGGCATGGCTGCAGCAACCCAGGATAATGGCTTGCGCGGTACGGTCAGGATCACCGCCAGCGAGATGGTGTCCGGCTTTGTCTTGCCAGCGCTGCTGCGCGAATTGGCCCAATTGCATCCGGAAATCCAGATAGAACTGGTCGCCAGTAATCAGGTCAGCAATTTACTCGAACGTGAAGCCGATATCGCCATACGCATGATACGGCCAGCACAATCCGCCCTGATTGCCCGTCACCTGACTGACTGGCCCATAGGCATTTATGGTCACAAAGATTATCTGGCAGGCCTGCCTGCACTGCCTTCAAACAACCAGGCAGCCACACTGGCCTTGATGCAAAAATTCCGTTGGCTGGGACTGGATCAGTCCGACCAGTTTATCGCTGGCTTTCGCGCGGCGGGCATACAGATAGACCGCAGCTTTTTCGACTTCCGTTGCGATAACTACCTGGTCAACTGGCAGGCGATACAGCAAGGTCTGGGGATAGGCATCGCCATGCAATGGCTGGCAGAGCGAAATCCTGACCTGGAACAGGTGCTGGTCGAACAGGAACTTCCATCTCTGCCCGTGTGGCTGACCACGCATCGCGAACTCAAGTCCAGCAAGCGTATCAGGACAGTTTTTGATTTTCTGGCAGAAGGTTTATTGCAACACAGGTTTTAGCAACCACAGATCAGATACTGATCAATGTCGAATAAATACCAGCGTCCACCCGCATTGACGAATATCACTCTGTAAGCGGGCTGATGGACGGCACTATCGAGCATGATGCCGCGGTGCCAGGCTTCAGCAATCACAAAATCGGCAACGCCATCATTGTCCAGGTCTATGCTGGTGATGCTGGCCTGAGAAAAATGCTCATGCGTATTCGACTTTGCCTTGCTATCGTATTGCAGTTTGACTGGCGCTTGCGTCGTCACTTTTGCCGGACGCTGCAATGCAGGTAATTGTCTAGGGGTATAAAAATACAAGAGCGCTTCATCTTTTGCTCTGGCCTGGAAACTTTCCAGCCTTCTTTGCGCCAGACTTTTTACAGGTTCAGGCTGATCTTCAGATTCTATAAAACGAAAACCCTGTTTGCAGTTATCTACACCGAGGCTGTATTTTAAATCTGAGTTTGTCGATTTGACTCGGCCATCCAGCATGAGCAGGTTTTTGATAACCGGTTTTTGCAGGAATACATCGGCCTTGCCCAAGTCCCACCAGCCTATTACATAGTTACCCGCCGGTTCGTATTCATTCCAATATGGTCCGCTGACTGGTTTGATCACATAGGGGATCTGATATTGTCTGGATAGTTCTTCAGGGTTGGCGGAAGGCTTGCCCAGTTCATCCAGTGATTTGAAGTACGAGGGTGCTGCCGCAGGTAAATCCAGTTGCCGCAACATGACAAGCACGCCGGGATAGAACAGGGAAGAATGCAAACGGGCAGTAGCTTCTGTGGTCTTTTTGCCGGGTAATTCCTCAGACTTTGCCAGCTTCAGTAATTCTTCCCATGGAGCGGGAGGCTGGAAATAAGGCGAAGCCGGTTCGATGATACCGGCCATCATGCGCTGCTTCATAGCTTCAAATTCAGGGATAGGGTAGCGCTTGATCACTGGCCGTTTTTCCCATACAAAATTACTGTCTGCCGTTTCCAGTGCTTTTTGCTGTGAACTCAGCATGGTCTCCTGAAAATAGGAGCCAGCATCTTGCATACGCTTTAAACTGGAGGCCAGCCAAAAACTGCGCGCCGGAAAATAATTAGTGCTATCGCCAGTCCGGTTATTACTATCGACAAAGTCTTCCAGCCGCAAAGCCTTGTCACCCAGTAAATTGCAGGCAATAAAACCCTGCTGCCCTTCGCCCCAGGTGATGGCGCAGAACTTGGCGCTGGACGCAGCAGCATCCATTTGCACCTGCGTATTTGCGACCAGATGCGTCAATACCTCAGCATTCGCTTCTGGCTTTGCACGCACATTGACCCAGGAGCCATGCACCCAGCGTGTCTCACTGGCATACCCATTATCACAGAGCAGACCAGCGGCAAGTAACAAAAATGAGGTCAGAGATTTTTTCATTGTCACTTCAGGCCAGGGACTGCACATACTCAAGCGCAGCCTGTGCCAGTGTGGGAAATTTCTTGCCATGCGTTGCGCTCAGTGCCACCCATTCTTTCATGGGGCGGCCTTTGCCTGAGGGGTCCCACAAGACGGCATCCGCCAGCGCAATCGCCTTCGCATGGCCATCACCTGTCAATTTGAATACGACTGTCTCTTTATGCAGTGCGACAAAGGCTTTGCCATTGATTTTGAGACATACTTTGCCAAACATCTGGCCAGGTTCTGCTGAGGCTGCTGTCGTCAGGTTATTGGCCAGTTTGTCATATTCGGACTGTGCATCGCTCATGTCTCACCTCATCGCATAATTTGCTCATGCTAACTCAACTGATAGTAAAAACATAGGAGCGGTTTGCCCCTGATTCAGGCGCGGGATCAGGGGCTGGCATCCAGCCCATAGACTCATAAAGACGGATGGCGCTGTGCATGTTGTCCCAGGTGTCGAGATACAGGGTTTTCAAACCCCTTTGTTTTGCTTCCGACATCAATGCTGTCAACAAGCCGTGCCCTATGCCTTTGCCACGATAGTGGTGATCAACATGAAAGCCAAACACTTTTGCCTCTTGCGTATTTACTATTTCAAGGGCCTCAAGCGCTATGCAGCCGCAAACCTGCTGATCCAATTCGGCAACCAGCTCGATGAGATTTTTACTGGTGGGCAAACCCGCTGAACCTATGGCGGCATCCAGGCCATCAAACTCAACCACGAGATTGAAACTGGCCAGTGATGCTTGCACCAGCTTACGTATATGCAGATTATCTGCTTCACCCGCACTTCTTACGACTAACATGATTACTCCATCTGACTAATTTATTTCTGATCCTCTCGTCCAATATGATGGAGTATGCAGCAAATATTATATGGTTCTGTATTTCATTAAAATATCGTAAAAAAAACAGCGCAGTTTCCTGCGCTGTCTTCAACTGTAGCTTCGTTTTATACTCGCTTCAACCTGCACCAAGATAAACGAATTTGAACAGGAATATTGCCGCTATCGCCCAGACGATGATCTTGACTTCTTTGGCACGTCCACTCAACAATTTCAGGACAGCAAATGCAATAAAACCAAATGCGACACCGGTTGCAATCGAATAAGTAAAAGGCATCAACAAGGCAGTGATGGCGGCAGGCACGCTTTCTGTGGTGTCTGTCCAGTCAATTTCAACCAGTTCACGCAACATCAGGCAAGACACATAGAACAGGGCCGGAGCAGTAGCACAGAATGGAACGACGCTGGCCAGTGGCGCAATAAACAGACAGGCCAGGAACAGCAAGCCGACAGCCACGGCTGTCAAACCTGTACGGCCTCCGGCTTCCACACCAGCCGCGCTTTCTATGTAAGCTGTTGTACTGGAAGTGCCCAAAAAAGAACCTGCGACGATGGCCGTACTGTCAGCCAGCAGTGCCTTGTTCAGTCTTTCCATTTTGCCGTTGACCAGCAAACCGGCACGGCTGGCAACACCCATTAAAGTTCCTGTTGCATCAAACAATTCCACCAGAAAAAATACCAGTACAACATTCAGGATACCGACGGAAAGTGCCCCCATGATATCTAGCTTGAACAGGGTAGGATCAAGCGAAGGTGGCATGGACACGACACCGTGGAAGGTATTACCGGCAAAGAAAAAACTCAATACCGTCACGCTCAGAATGCCGATCAGGATGGAACCTTTGATACGGTAGCGGTCTAGCGCCACGATGAGGAAGAAACCCAGTATTGCCAAAATGGGCTGTGGCTTGTGCAAGTCACCAATACCCACCATGGTAGCGGGATTGGCAACCACAATGCCGGAATTTTTCAGTGCGATCAGCCCCAGGAACAAGCCTATACCCACCGTGATGGCGGTGCGGATGGAATGCGGTATGCCATTGACGATCATCTCGCGCAGACGGAACACGCTGACTGCCACAAACAAACAACCTGAGATGAATACCGCACCGAGAGCCGCCTCCCACGGTATGCCCATGCCCTTGACGACGGCATAAGTGAAGTAGGCATTCAAGCCCATGCCCGGTGCCAGTGCCATGGGGTAGTTGGCATACAGGCCCATGATCATGGTACCGATTGCGGCGGCCAGACAGGTGGCGACAAACACCGAGTCCTTGGGCATGCCTGCGTCACCCAATATCGACGGGTTGACGAAAATGATATACGCCATGGTCAGGAAGGTAGTCAGACCTGCCAGTAATTCTGTACGTACATCGGTACCGTTTTCTCTTAACTTGAAAAATTTGTCGAGAAAGGAAAGCTGCACAGGGCTGTGATTGACAGGCCTGTTGCTATCTTGTGCAGCCGGAATTTGCTCGGAAGTTAACACGTTTGTCTCCTCAATTTTGGATATACCAATTGAATAATTAGAATTTGTGAAAGGACGATATCCTAATTTTTTCCATATCAAAGCTGAGGAATATCTATAGATGCTATTTGAATTTGAATATGTGGAAGTTTTTATTAAGGAACATCTGATTAAGTTCTAATTTCCATCAATTACAAAATCATGTTCCAGTCAAAGCATAAAACGTGCTGCTGAACATGATTTTCATCAAGAATTGGGGAGTTGTATCCCCAACTTCTTCAG